>NZ_ATVI01000012.1 GCF_000420645.1 Nevskia ramosa DSM 11499
GCTTGGCATGAAGCCAATGCATTACGGAGCATCGATGAAAGCAGTAAAGAGCCCATCGATCGCTCTATGACCTTGAAGTTGCTTCGGCACTTTGGGGCAGTCCAGTTAGCTTTAAATTAATTGGAGAGTTTGATCCTGGCTCAGATTGAACGCTGGCGGTATGCCTAACACATGCAAGTCGAACGAGGTAGCAATACCTAGTGGCGGACGGGGGAGGAATACGTAGGGATCTGCCTTTAAGTGGGGGATAACCCGGGGAAACCCGGATTAATACCGCATGATCTCGCAAGAGCAAAGTGGGGGATCGCAAGACCTCACGCTTTTAGAGGAACCTACGTCGGATTAGCTTGTTGGTGAGGTAATGGCTCACCAAGGCGACGATCCGTAACTGGTCTGAGAGGATGATCAGTCACACCGGAACTGAGACACGGTCCGGACTCCTACGGGAGGCAGCAGTGGGGAATATTGGACAATGGGCGAAAGCCTGATCCAGCAATACCGCGTGTGTGAAGAAGGCCTTCGGGTTGTAAAGCACTTTAAGTTGGGAAGAAAAAACTTCAATTAATACTTGAAGTCTTGACGGTACCGACAGAATAAGCACCGGCTAACTCTGTGCCAGCAGCCGCGGTAATACAGAGGGTGCTAGCGTTAATCGGATTTACTGGGCGTAAAGCGTGCGTAGGCGGTTTGATAAGTCGGTTGTGAAAGCCCCGGGCTCAACCTGGGAATTGCGGCCGATACTGTCAGACTAGAAAACGGTAGAGGGAGGCGGAACTCCAGGTGTAGCGGTGAAATGCGTAGATATCTGGAAGAACACCGATGGCGAAGGCAACCTCCTGGGCCTGTTTTGACGCTGAGGCACGAAAGCGTGGGTAGCAAACAGGATTAGATACCCTGGTAGTCCACGCCGTAAACGATGAGAACTTGACGTTGGTTTGCTTAGCAAATCGGTGTCGTAGCTAACGCGATAAGTTCTCCGCCTGGGGAGTACGGCCGCAAGGTTGAAACTCAAAGGAATTGACGGGGGCCCGCACAAGCGGTGGAGTATGTGGTTTAATTCGATGCAACGCGAAGAACCTTACCTGGTCTTGACATGTCAAGAAGTCTGCAGAGATGCGGATGTGCCTTCGGGAACTTGAACACAGGTGCTGCATGGCTGTCGTCAGCTCGTGTCGTGAGATGTTGGGTTAAGTCCCGCAACGAGCGCAACCCTTGCCCTTAGTTGCCATCATTCAGTTGGGCACTCTAAGGGGACCGCCGGTGACAAACCGGAGGAAGGTGGGGATGACGTCAAGTCATCATGGCCCTTATGACCAGGGCTACACACGTACTACAATGGTCGGTACAGAGGGTTGCCAACCCGCGAGGGGGAGCTAATCCCAGAAAGCCGATCGTAGTCCGGATTGGAGTCTGCAACTCGACTCCATGAAGTCGGAATCGCTAGTAATCGCGGATCAGCACTTGTCGCGGTGAATACGTTCCCGGGCCTTGTACACACCGCCCGTCACACCATGGGAGTTGGCTGCACCAGAAGCCGGTAGTCTAACCGCAAGGGGGACGCCGTCCACGGTGTGGTCAATGACTGGGGTGAAGTCGTAACAAGGTAGCCGTAGGGGAACCTGCGGCTGGATCACCTCCTTTAGAGAACGCTTCTCAAGCGTTCGGAAGCATCCAGCAAAAATCACTTGTCATCAGAAATCAGAGTTGCCCAAGGATCGTCCTGTCATCAGGGCTGATTCGGCGCTCTATCCGTTGTTCGGGTCTGTAGCTCAGGTGGTTAGAGCGCACCCCTGATAAGGGTGAGGTCGGAAGTTCGAGTCTTCCCAGACCCACCATTTGACCCACCATTATCGGAGGGTCACATCTCCAACAACGGAACGGAATCTCCAGGTAACTGGACGACCGGGGCCATAGCTCAGCTGGGAGAGCACCTGCTTTGCAAGCAGGGGGTCGTCGGTTCGATCCCGACTGGCTCCACCATTTATTTCGATTGATCCAAGCCATTTGCGCAAGCAGATGATTTTGATGAATCGGATGCTTCGGTATCTGATTTGAACTGTTCTTTAAAAATTAGGGTTGTAGTTAAACACTGTAAAGCAACAGCGTGACGATTCAGTAATGAGTTGTGACGTTCTCAATGCCTTTGGTGCTTAACGGCGGAAGTAAACGTAATTGTAGGAATAGTTGTGGTTATAAAACCGTAATTTCGAATGCTCGAAAGAACGTTTGAGGTTATATGGTCAAGTGACCAAGCGCATCTGGTGGATGCCTTGGCGGCAACAGGCGATGAAAGACGTAGTAGCCTGCGATAAGCCTCGGGGAGCTGGCAAACAAGCTTTGATCCGAGGATTTCTGAATGGGGCAACCCACGGCTTAGGCCGTATCCCGCAAGGGAGGCTAACGCAGGGAACTGAAACATCTAAGTACCTGCAGGAAAAGAAATCAACCGAGATTCCCCTAGTAGTGGCGAGCGAACGGGGAGTAGCCCTTAAGTTTTGTGCGGTTTAGTGGAACAGTCTGGAAAGTCTGGTCATAGCGGGTGATAGCCCCGTACACGAAAAACTGCATGAGATGAAATCGAGTAAGGCGAGGCACGTGAAACCTTGTCTGAATATGGGGGGACCATCCTCCAAGGCTAAATACTCGTTGCCGACCGATAGTGAACCAGTACCGTGAGGGAAAGGCGAAAAGAACCCCTGTGAGGGGAGTGAAATAGAACCTGAAACCGGATGCGTACAAGCAGTCAGAGCCCGCAAGGGTGATGGCGTACCTTTTGTATAATGGGTCAGCGACTTACTAGTCTGTAGCAAGCCTAACCGTATAGGGAAGGCGTAGGGAAACCGAGTCTTAATAGGGCGCTTAGTTGCAGGCTGTAGACCCGAAACCCGTCGATCTATCCATGTCCAGGGTGAAGTTGTGGTAACACACAATGGAGGCCCGAACTCACGCCTGTTGAAAAAGTCGGAGATGAGGTGTGGATAGGAGTGAAAGGCTAATCAAGGCGGGTGATAGCTGGTTCTCCTCGAAAGCTATTGAGGTAGCGCCTCGCGTCTAACTCAGGGGGGTAGAGCACTGTTACGGCTAGGGGGGACATAAGTCCTTACCAAACCGTTGCAAACTCCGAATACCCTGAAGTTCAATCGCGGGAGACACACGGTGGGAGCTAAATTTCATCGTGAAGAGGGAAACAACCCAGACCGCCAGCTAAGGTCCCTAAATCATCGCTAAGTGGTAAACGATGTGGAAAGTCATAGACAGCCAGGATGTTGGCTTAGAAGCAGCCATCATTTAAAGAAAGCGTAATAGCTCACTGGTCGAGTCGGTCCGCGCGGAAGATGTAACGGGGCTAAGCGATGTACCGAAGCTGCGGGTGCATAGCAATATGCGCGGTAGAGGAGCGTTCCGTAAGCCTGCGAAGGTGACTCGTAAGGGTTGCTGGAGGTATCGGAAGTGCGAATGCTGACATGAGTAACGATAATGCAGGTGAAAAACCTGCACGCCGTAAGCCCAAGGTTTCCTGCGCAACGATTTTCGGCGCAGGGTAAGTCGGATCCTAAGGCGAGGCCGAAAGGCGTAGTCGATGGCAAACAGGTTAATATTCCTGTACTTCCTTAGCTGCGATGGGAGGACGGAGAAGGTTAGACCAGCCACCTGTTGGATGGTGGTTTAAGCGCAAAGGAGTGCACTCTAGGCAAATCCGGAGTGATTATCTGAAGCGTGATGACGAGTCTCTTTTGAGACGAAGTGGTTGATACCATGCTTCCAAGAAAAGTCCCTAAGCTTCAGGCAAAAGGAATCCGTACCCCAAACCGACACAGGTGGGCGAGGAGAGTATCCTAAGGCGTTTGAGAGAACTCGGGAGAAGGAACTCGGCAAATTTGAACCGTAACTTCGGGATAAGGTTCGCCTACGCAAGTAGGCCGCAGTGAAGAGGGGGTTGCGACTGTTTATCAAAAACACAGCACTCTGCAAACACGAAAGTGGACGTATAGGGTGTGACTCCTGCCCGGTGCTGGAAGGTTAATTGATGGGGTCAGCCGCAAGGCGAAGCTCTTGATCGAAGCCCCAGTAAACGGCGGCCGTAACTATAACGGTCCTAAGGTAGCGAAATTCCTTGTCGGGTAAGTTCCGACCTGCACGAATGGAGTAACGATAGCCCCACTGTCTCCTTCCGAGGCTCAGTGAAATTGAAATCGCTGTGACGATGCAGTGTTCCCGCGGCAAGACGGAAAGACCCCGTGAACCTTCACTACAACTTTACATTGGACTTTGAAATTGCTTGTGTAGGATAGGTGGGAGGCATTGAAGTCAGGACGCTAGTCTTGATGGAGCCAACCTTGAAATACCACCCTGGTAATTTCGGAGTTCTAACCTCGATCGGTATATCCCGGTCAGGGACAATGTATGGTGGGTAGTTTGACTGGGGCGGTCTCCTCCCAAAGAGTAACGGAGGAGTGCGAAGGTAACCTCAGCGCGGTCGGAAATCGCGCAGTGAGTGCATAGGCATAAGGTTGCTTGACTGCAAGACAAACAAGTCGAGCAGGTACGAAAGTAGGTCTAAGTGATCCGGTGGTTCTGTATGGAAGGGCCATCGCTCAACGGATAAAAGGTACTCCGGGGATAACAGGCTGATACTGCCCAAGAGTCCATATCGACGGCAGTGTTTGGCACCTCGATGTCGGCTCATCGCATCCTGGGGCTGTAGCAGGTCCCAAGGGTTTGGCTGTTCGCCAATTAAAGCGGTACGCGAGCTGGGTTCAGAACGTCGTGAGACAGTTCGGTCCCTATCTGCCGTGGGCGTTTGATATTTGAGAGGAGTTGACCTTAGTACGAGAGGACCGGGTTGAACGTATCTCTGGTGTTCCGGTTGTCACGCCAGTGGCATCGCCGGGTAGCTAAATACGGACGGGATAACCGCTGAAAGCATCTAAGCGGGAAGCCCACCTCAAGATGAGATATCACGGATCTTAAGATCCCTAAAGAGCCCTTGTAGACAACAAGGTTGATAGGCGCGATGTGGAAGTGCAGTAATGCATGGAGCTAACGCGTACTAATTGCTCGTGAGGCTTGACCATATAACGCTCAAGCGTTCTTGGCTCAGACACAATCTGACCGAGACACAGCGTTCCTACAAGTTGTAACGCCAAGGCCTAAAGCGGTAACAAGCCGAAACGTGAAGTAACCAAGGCATTGATGTTGCCCAACGTGTTTGACTACAACCCCAATTCGAGAGATCAGTCGCAAGACTGATCCCTCAAACAGTTTGCCTGGCGGCCATAGCGAGTTGGAACCACCCGTTCCCATCCCGAACACGGTAGTGAAACAGCTCAGCGCCGATGGTAGTGTGGCCAAGACCATGCGAGAGTAGGACACTGCCAGGCTCCAACCAAAACCCCCTGATCGTTAACCGGTCAGGGGGTTTTCCTTTGAACGGCTTTTCTTAATCCAAAAAAAACAGCGATGTCAGGCTGTTGGACGGAACAGCTGGAAGCGGCTGCTCGCTTCGATCTCGTAGTAATCGCCAGGGCCACCCGCACGCAGTACCGGATGCGCCGCTGCCGTGTCGTAGATTCCATTCTTCAGCAACGATCTGGAGATGTGGACTGCAACGACTTCGCCCAGTATCAGCCAGCTATCAGCCAGCGTTCCGTCATGGCCTTTCAACTGGATGATCTGGGTCATCCGGCATTCGAAGGACACCGGACTTTCGGCGACTCTAGGTGCCTTGATCAGCCGTGACGGAGCTGGCGTCAGGCCGGCCAGCACGAACTCGTCGACTTCAGGCGCCACCGGCGCACAACTCGCGTTCATGGCTTCAGCGAGTGGACGTGTCACCAGGTTCCAGGCGAACTCGCCGGTCTGCTCGATGTTCCGCACGGTGTCCTTGTAGCCAATGCTCGAGAACCCGATGATCGGCGGCACGTAATTGAATGCATTGAAAAAACTGTAGGGCGCCAGGTTGCGGTGGCCCTCCGCATCCTGGCTCGAAATCCAGCCGATCGGCCGTGGTCCGACGATCGCATTGAACGGATCGTGGGGCAGGCCATGGCCGTTTCGGGGCTCGTAGTAGTGATCGCGGTCGGACTCAGACATGGGAAGGCAGGCTTCGGAAGGACTGGCCGATTCTGCCTCGTTCGCCATGGATCCGCGCCCTGCGTCCCGGGCCCGCGGCCTGATCCGTTACCGAAAAGCCCTTGATTGCCGCCGCTTGCCGGTTCCTGATCGATAGACATCAAGCAAAGCCCGCCGCTGCCGATAGACGAAGTGAACGTTGCTGTTCCTCGTCCATCCCTCGGAATTCGCCATGCTGCCCATTGTTGGCTCTCTCGTTGTCATTGCCAGTGTGCTCGGCGGCTTCGTGCTGTCTCACGGTCAGATCATGGCGCTCTGGCAGCCCTACGAACTGCTGGTGATCGGCGGGGCAGCGTTCGGCGGCTTCCTGATCGCCAATCCGATGAAAGTGGTCAAGGCGGTGTTTTCCAGCGTGATCTCGGTGCTGAAGGGTCCGCATTACAAGAAACAGAGCTATCTCGAGATTCTCGGGCTGATGTACGAACTGCTGAGCACCGCCCGCAAGAGCGGCATGATGTCGCTGGAAGGACACATCGAAGATCCAGCCGCGAGCACGATCTTTTCGAAGTATCCGAGCATCGCCAAGGATCATCATCTGCTCGAATTCATCACCGACTGTCTGCGGATGATCGTCTCCGGCAACATGAGTCCGCACGAGCTGGAACCGCTGCTCGATCTGGAACTGGAAACCCATCATCACGAAGCCGAAGCGCCAGCCCATGCGCTGACGCGGGTATCCGATTCGCTTCCAGGTTTCGGCATCGTCGCTGCCGTGCTCGGTATCGTCATCACGATGGGGGCGATCGGCGGTGACATCGCTGCCGTCGGCGAACACGTTGCCGCGGCACTGGTGGGTACCTTTCTCGGCATCCTGCTCGCCTACGGCTTCGTCGGCCCACTGGCGATCGCGGTCGAGACCGTGGCCAAGGCAGATTCCAAGGCTTACGAATGCGTGAAGATGGCGCTGGTCGCCAACCTGCATGGCTACAACCCGAACATCGCCGTGGAGTTCGCCCGCAAGTCGCTGACGATCGACATGCGGCCCAGTTTTTCGGAGTTCGAGGCCCATCTGAAAGGGGCGAAGTGACATGGGCGACACGATCACGCCCATCGTCATTCGCCGGGTCAAGAAAGTTGTCGCCGGCGGTCATCACGGCGGTTCCTGGAAGGTTGCCTTCGCCGATTTCGCGACCGCGATGATGGCGTTCTTCCTGCTGATGTGGCTGATCGCCGCAACCACCAAAGAGCAGCGGGGCGCGATCTCCGAGTACTTCAACAACCCGAGCATGATGGACGGCCGTGCAACCGCGCCGTCGCCCGGCATCAACGGACCGGGCGGTGCCAGCACCAGCCTGATCAAGCTCGGCAGCGGCATGGAACTGAAGAAGGCGACGATCCGGCCAGCCGATCCGAAAGAAGCGAAGAAGATGGCCAAGGAACAGGAGCGCAAGCGCCTGGAATCGCTGATGAAGGAACTGAGCGCGGCGATCGAGGCCAGCCAGTCGCTGGCGCCATTCAAGGATCAGTTGCTGATCGACATCACGCCCGCCGGCCTGCGCATCCAGATCGTCGACAAGCAGAACCGTCCGATGTTCGATATCGGCAGCACCAGCCTGAAGGCCTACACCGTCGAGATTCTGCACGAACTCGCGCGATTCATTGGTGAAGTGCCGAACCGCATCAGCATCAGCGGTCACACGGACACCACGCCGTACGGCAAGGCCAATGGTTATACGAACTGGGAGCTGTCGGCTGATCGCGCCAACGCGGCGCGTCGCGCGCTGGTGGCTGGCGGCTTGAGCGAAGACAAGATCGCCGTCGTCGTCGGCTTGTCGTCGTCGGTGTTGTTCGACAAGGAAAACGCACAGGCGCCGATCAACCGTCGCATCAGCATCGTCGTGATGACCATCGATGCCGAAGCCGCGGCGAAGGGCGAGCAGACGCGTGAGTATTCCGGCGGCTCTCTCGACGAAGCGCCTGAAGAAGCCGCGGCGGAAGCAACACCGGAAGTTGCCGCTCTGGCCGTTCCGGCTGCTGCTGTCGAACCCGCACCCGGCGGCCCTCACTGACAGGCCAGTCGATAGCGCCTCGTTCAGGGCCGACAACAGCCTGAGTGCACATCTGTTGTTGGCGAATGCATCGAGATAAACGATCATTCACCCAGACGACGACTCCACCAAGGATCGCGTCCGCAGGGCGTGTGTCGTGAGCGAATGGGATCGCTCTGACAGCCGCAGCCCGGCAGCCCAACAAGAACGAGGAACGTGCGATGCAAAACCCCTTTGACGTGCTGATCATCGGTGCCGGCCTGTCCGGCGTGGGCATGGCCTGCCACATTCAGCGCGATTGCCCGGACCAGCGTTACGCGATCCTCGAGCGTCGCAGCCGCATCGGCGGCACCTGGGATCTGTTCCGCTATCCCGGCATCCGTTCGGATTCCGACATGTTCACCTTCGGCTACGCGTTCCGGCCGTGGAACTCGTTCAAGGTGCTGGCGGATGGCACCTCGATCCGCGAGTACGTCACCGAAACCGCCAAGGAATACGGCGTCGATCGAAACATTCACTACGGCGTGAAGATCGTCCGCGCCGATTTCTCGACCAAGACCAATCTGTGGACGGTGCACGCGCTCGACGAAGCCAGCGGCCGCGAGCAGACCTACCAGAGCCGCGTGCTGGTCAGCTGCACCGGCTACTACAACTACGACAAAGGCTTCCTGCCGGACTTCCCGGGCCAGGAACGTTTCAAGGGCACGCGCGTACATCCGCAGTTCTGGCCGGAAGGGCTGGATTACAAGGGCAAGCGCGTCGTCGTCATCGGCTCCGGCGCCACCGCCGTGACTCTGGTGCCGGCGATGGCCGATGACGCCGCGCACGTGACCATGCTGCAGCGCTCGCCGGGCTTCATCTTCAGCGTGCCAGGCACCGACGCGATCGCCCGGACGATGTCCAAGTTCCTGCCCAGGAAGCTGGTCTACGCGATCACCCGCAAGCGCAATCTGGCACTGCTGCGAGCGATGTACTTCGGCTCGCTGCGCTGGCCGGAGAAGGCTCGCAAGCTGCTGATGGACAACGTCGAGAAGCAGGTCGGCGACAAGGTCGACATGAAGCACTTCACGCCGCGCTACAACCCCTGGGAAGAGCGCCTCTGCGCGGTGCCGGATGGCGATCTGTTCAAGGCCATCCGCAAGGGCCGGGCGTCGGTGGTCACTGCCGAGATCGAGTCTTTCACCGAGGGCGGCATCAAGCTCAAGAACGGTGACGAACTGGCGGCGGATATTGTGATCACTGCCACCGGCCTGAACCTCCAGGTGTTCGGCGGCGTCCAGATCAGCGTCGACGGCAAGGCCATACAGCCGAACGATCATCTGACCTACAAGGCCACACTGCTCGAAGGCGTGCCGAATCTCGCCTGGATCGTCGGCTACACCAATGCGCCGTGGACCCTGAAGGCGGACATCGCCTCCCGGTATATCTGCCGCCTGCTCAGCCACATGAAGCAGCATGGCTACGCGCGCTTCGAGGCACGCGCGCCGGCCGGTGAGCGCGATGACGACACCATCTTCGGCAGCCTGAAATCCGGGTACGTGATGCGCGCCGCGCAGACCCTGCCCCGTCAGGGCAAATCCCTGCCATGGCGGGTGCTGCACGACTACAAGCGCGATCAGCCGATGCTGCTCAGCGATCCGATCGACGACGGTTTCCTGAGCTTCGAAGCCGCTCCGGCGGATGTCGCTGCGAAGAAGCCCGGCAAGGTTGCCAAGGCCGCCTGATCCCGATGACGACGAACGACATGGCCGGAATCCGGCGTGCGAGCGGCTGTGCGTCGCTGCTTCTGGCGCTGGTGATTTCGACTGCAGCATCAGCCGCAGATGCACCGAACCAGGCGCCGGCACTGACGCTCGAGAAATCGGTTTTCCTGATGCGCCACGGCGCGCGTTCGCCGAACCAGACGCCGGAGCAACTGGCGCCTTCGTCGCGTCGCCCTTGGCCGCAATGGCCAGTCGGCCCCGGTGAACTGACCGAACGCGGCATCAGCCTGCTGATCACGCTCGGCGGCTATTACCGGCAGTCCTACGCTGCTGCCGGCCTGCTGCCCGAGAAGGGCTGCCCTGAAGCCGGCACGGTCGCCGCCTGGGCCGACAACGTCGTCCGTCGCGTGCCGCTCAGTGCCCAGGCGCTGCTCGACGGCATGTTCCCCGGCTGCGGCCTGCAGACCGGCTTCGCGCCGCAGGACAAGGGGCCGGACCCGCTGTTCAACCCGGTTGAAGTGGGCCTCTGCAAGCTCAGCGTGCCGAAGGCGAGCGCGGCGATCCTGAAGGCGGCGCGTGGCAGTCTCGATCAGGCGGCCCGCAGCGAACGCGCCAGCCTGAAAGCGATGCAGGACATCCTGCAGGTGCGCAGCGGCACGCGCTGCGTCAACGATGCGCCGTCCTGCGGCATCGAGGATTTCGGCAACGTGCTCGAAGGCGGCAAGACCGGCGTGACCATCGAAGGCGGCCTGAAATCGGCGACCACGGTTGGCGAGAACTTCCTGCTGCAATACATCCAGGGCTTCCCGGAAAAGGATGTCGCCTGGGGCGATGCCGCCACGCCGGAAACGCTGTCACCGCTGCTCGGCCCGCGCAATCTCTATCTGCGCCTGAGCCGCCAGCCGCCGTACATCGCAGCGCGCAACGGTTCGCCGCTGGCGCGCGCGCTGCTGGCAGCGCTGGATGATGTTTCCGAGGCAAGCGATGCAAGCCCGGCACCGGGCACGCCACCGCGCGCCAGCCGCCTCGCCGCGTTCGTGGGCCGCGATACGCATCTGGCGTCGATCACCGGCATGCTCGGCCTGCAGTGGTCGCTGCCGGATCAGCCGGATCAGTTCCCGATGGGCGGCACCCTGGCTTTCGAGCGCTTGATCAACCCGGCGGACGGCAAGCGTTACGTGCGCACGGTGCTGTACTACCAGACCTTGCAGCAGATGCGCAGCAATGCGCCGCTCGATCTCGCCCATCCGCCGGGCAGGCTGGTGGTGAAGATGCCGGGCTGCGACAAGGGCGAAATCGATGGCGCCTGTCCACTGCCCATCGTCCGCAAGCGCTTCGAAGCAGCGTTTGCGGCGGACTGCCCCGGCGGCTGATTCGCGGTCAGCAGTGGCCGGGCGGATCGAGATCCGCCCGGTGCTGAGTCAACGGAAGATGACCGGCTTCAGGCCGCGTGTTCCAGCTGCTGCCGCAGCTGCCGGATGTGGTCATGGCGCTGATGCGTGCCCTCGTATTGCCGTTCGAGCAGCGCGTGAATTTCCGGCGGTGTCGACCAGGTCAGCGCATCCGAGTAACGCGCATCGGCCTCCTGTTCGTCGGCCTCCACGGTATCGAGAATCACCGCTTCGTCGCGGCCATAGGCGTTGGCCTTGATGTGCAGCCAGGTGCGATGCAGCGTGTTGTCGAAGGTGCCGCTGCCTTTCGGCTTGCCGCCCAGCGCTTCGACGCTGGCCTGCAGCTCGCGTGCCGCATCGGCGAAGAAGCGCGAGTATTCCTCCAGCGATTCCTGCAGCTCCGCGTGATGCACCTCGCTGGCCGCAGCCCGCAAGGCCGCCTCGCCATTCTTGGTGGTCACGATCAGACGATTGAGCAGCGTGATGGTGTCGAGATTGCTCATGACATGAATCCTCCTCCAGATCGAACACCGCATCTGGACGAGGCCGTCATTCCGCTATCGCTGCTTCGGAAACGCTACAGTCCTGCGCATCGAAGCGGAATACGGCTTCGCAGGGCGGCGGGAAGATCGTAGTCCTGTTGGCCCCAGATGCAAGCGCGATGCAAGGGCGGGGCGGAACTCAGGGAATCCAGTTCCAGATATCCGGCAAGGTGGCCAGCCAGTCGTGCGCGGCCTGCTTCGTGTCGTGAGTCGGTGCGTGGATCGAGTAAGCAGTGCTGTCGCCGTGATCGGTGCTCAGCGCGTAGCCCGCTTTCGCGGCTTCGTCGGTCAGGTAGTTCACGTAGTCGCGGTAGTTGGCGTCGTAGGCTTCTTCAGCTTCGCGCCGTTCCGGCTGCAGGCTCAGCGCGCGCTCGCGGTAGGCGTTCAGATGAAGGGTGATCGTGACGTCGGTCATGGGCATTCCTGGCGTGTGAAGACGAGGAGCCATTATGGACGCTCAGCTCGCTTGGGCTGCCGACAGGGGCTGCTTCTCATTTCATCAAGCCGCATCCTTCGGCATGCTGCCAGCCGGCGATCGATCCACCACGCAGCAAGAACTTCGAAGGGGCAGACGCAATGGCACTTTGGTCCACGCAGCTCGCGGATGGTGTGGTGGTGGCGACCTACCGCAATCCGCCGATGAACTACTTCTGCGCCGAGGGCGCGCAGGAACTCGCGCAACTGATCGAAACCTGGCGGGACCCAGCCGTCCGCGCCATCGTGCTCTGCGGTGCGCCGGGCGGCGCTTTCATCACCCACTACAGCGTCGAGGAACTGCTGGCGCTGGCGCTCGACAACGACAGCCTGCGCAGCATCGGCACCTCGCTGAACCGCAACTACCACGCCCTGCTGCTGGCCCTGCGCGATCTCCCCAAGGTGGTGATCGCCGCGATGAATGGCAACACCATGGGCGGCGGTCTGGAACTGAGCCTGGCCTGCGATATCCGTATCGGCCAGCGCGGTGATTTCCGCTACGGCTTCCCGGAAGTGCGCCTCGGCATCATCCCTGGCGGCAGCGGCACGCAGCGCCTGTCCCGGTTGATCGGCGTTGGCCGCGCGGCGGAATTCATCCTGCGCTCGAGAGTCGTCGATCCCGAAACGGCGCTGGCCCTCGGCATCGTCAACGAACTCGCCGACGATGCCGTCGCCCACGCAAGCCGCATCGCCCATGAAGTGGCCGCCTTGCCGTCGAAAGCGATCGCCTGCGCCAAGCGCGCGATCTACGCCGGCAGCGATACCCATCTGGCCGCCGGCCTGGAAATGGAAAGCGCCGCCTTCCTGGAAACCATGCTGTCCGAAGACAGCAGAGTGGCGATGCAGACTTACGTCGACCTTCCCTACGATCAGCGCCGCGCCTGGCTGGAGACGCTTTGAGCCAGCACCGAATGCCCGTACGCGAAATGGAGTTGCCGCAATGACGGTGCCGGAGCCTTACGCCCCCTTCGTTCGGATGGCTCAGTGGGGCAACGAAAAGCAGCTGGTGGCCTCGGCGGACGTCGAGAAGGGCGTGCTGCTGGCGGCGGAATACCCGATTGCCTTCGTGGCGATCGAACCGGACGAGGAGGATCTCGGGCCGCTACTGCTGCTGGAATCCATCCTCGCGTCGGACGAAACCTTCGCGAGAGTCAGCGCGGAAGACCTGAAGATGACGCTGTGGCGCCTCGGCACCCACGATCTCGAAATCCTTGAAGGCCTGGCGCGGAAGTACAAGCGCAATCCAAAGAAGCTCACCCAGCTTTACCACCGGGTAGCGGCCAACAACATCCGCTATTCACAGGGCGGCACACAGGGCTACGGCATCTGGCCGATCGTCAGCCGCTCCAATCATTCCTGTGATCCGAACGCAAAGCTGGGTGCGAATGCCCAACAGCCACTGGCCGAATTGCTGCTCGCCACGCGTCCGATCCCGAATGGCGCGGCGATCTGCTGGAACTACTTGGCCGACGAAGCCTTCCTCGCGCTGAACTGGTTCGAGCGCAATGCGCAGTTGCTCAAGGACTTCCGGTTTCTGTGCCGCTGTTCGCGCTGCGAAGCGGAACGGCCACCACAGGTTGCCGGATTGTCGAAGGAAGGAATTGCCGCTTACTTCAAGAGGGGCGCTGCTTAGCTGCAATGCGCGCTTCACATGCCGTTGCTGGTGCTTTTGATGTTGGCCCCCTTGAGCGCGCCGAGCATCGCAGGAACTGACGGATGAGGCCCGCAGGGGCGAGGCAGGTGCCGAAGCCTTTTCGCTGCGCCACGGATGGCGCGTCGAAAAGCCCCGGCAGGTCCGAGAAGCGCAGGGTGAGGGTTCGCGGCGAGCACTGCTCGCCGCGAACCCGAACGCCCGACTGCGGCAGCTGTCGGGCCGGGGTCAGCTCAGCGATGGGGCGTGTTTCTTTGCTTACTTTTCTTTGCGCCAAAGAAAGTAGGTCGCGCGATAGCGCGAAAAAGCGGCGCCAAGGCCTCGTCGAATGGATTATTCGAACCTGGCCCCTTTTAACTCCAATTATTAATGACTTTAGATTAATCGTTGTTCAATTTTTGAGGTAAGCGCCGTTATTTTCTCTGCGGTCTCCTTATCGAAATCGCTAAGCTTTAAGTCGCCATTGTCAACGCGTAGTTTGAATTGAAAGGCTAGGACTGGCTTAGATCGGCGTGTTTGTTTGACGTAATCACTATTGCTTTCGCTTCTGGACGCGATTTTTTCATTAAGGACAAAATTTGAAAAATCTGGCTTACTGAAAACGTCTTCAATTCCTCCGCAATCATTAATTTTGATTAGATTATTTTTAGCTTGATTGTCGTCATCGTTATAAAGCGTTTTCTTTAGATTTTTATAAACCTCTCGACCTTGACGATCATCGTCTAGAACTACTAAGTGCGATAGGCCCCAACCAAGAAACATATAAGAAAGAGACTCGAGCTTATTCACGCCTGTCGCTGCTAAAAAATAAACGCTTTTCGTTCGCGCGCTAAGCTTCCAAAAAGCATTGAGATAATAGAAGCCGCTGATTTCCTCAACTAGAACATTGTTATTTTTTGGTATCGAGGCGTGAGAGCTAAAATCGGCTCCCATTGCAGTCAGTATTGGCGATAAAGTATCCGATGAAGCTGCTGCAAGACGGTGTGCGTCGATTATTATCGTGGGACTATCTTCTTGAAGGTCATCTCTTTGAACGGCATGCACTCTGTAAAGTTTTTCATTCTCCACTAAGTGCGGGCTATGAGTGGAGTATATAAAAGGAAGATTATTTTTGCTTAGATGATTAATAAGCTTAAGAACGTCGCCTTGCGCTTTGGCGTGGAGATTGGCTCCTGGTTCATCTAATAAGAAAATTCTGTTGTACCCGATTTTTTCCGATGCATGAACTTGCAGATAGAACGAAATGAACCACCGCACACCCTGACTTCTCTGTCTTGGATAGAGTTTAGTTAAACCGTCTTTGATCCAGAAGACTAAATAAGGTGTTCCAGATTTTGGTGAGTCCGCGGCGTGAAATTCCAAGTCGCACTCGATCGAGAGTTTTGTGTTGTTACCAATAGTTTGCGACCAAAACGAAACGAAATCGGTACTAACTTTAGAATTTGCTCGATCTAAAACATTCTGTCTCGCTCGCCGGTCGCTCAGTACTAGATTTTTGAGATTTATATTCGCGATACTTAGAAAATTTCTTGCAGCTAATGCCCCTTGTCCCAAAATTGAAAATTTCTCATTAATGTCTATCTGATCAGGAAGAAGGCCAGAGTCAGCGTTAAAAAGTATCGTGTTCGGTGCTTCGTCATATAGTAAATTGGCTATATCAGTTGGCCGATAATCATCGTCGGTGAGGGCCTCCGAGATTTCGTCACTGTCTTCACTTGTGGCTTCTAATATTTGAGCGAGCCCGCTGTCTGACAGAGAGATCGTTTTTTTGAATGTTTCTCCGGACCGCGTCCAATTAAATTTAATATCGATTAAATTTCTATTATTCTCAAGATAATTAGAGAGATCGACGATTTTGGTTGCCCATAGCCGCGCAATTTTTGTATCGTTCAGAAAATCGTTAAGTTGTGGGGATGTGATCTCAAGCTTCAGCTCAATCTCTGGGAGATCTGCTCCTACTCTTATGTCGTCTCCAGTTACCTCGTGGACGGAGCTAAGTGTTCTAGCTAGCGCCTCCAAGGCCGATGTTTTGCCGGACTCGTTTTGACCTACTAGAACAGTGACTCCATCTTGAGCGAGAGGGCACCAACCTGTATCTGCGATGGAGCGAAAATTCTTGATGCGATACGCGCGAACTTTACTCATGTTGGCGATGCTCGTTTAGGCTAAATCCAACGTGTAAAAAAGCCCTCAATCTGAGGGCTTTTATTGGTCTTTTTCTTAGCGGCACCTTTAAGGCACGACTATCAATCCCAGCTCAAAGCCCCACCCGTCTGATACTCCGTCACGCGAGTCTCAAAGAAGTTCTTCTCCTTCTTCAAATCCATGACCTCGCTCATCCACGGGAACGGGTTTTCGGCGCCCGGGTAGAGCTGCTTCAGGCCGATTTGCGAGCACCGGCGGTTGCAGACGAACTTCAGGTAGTCGTTGAACTGGCCGGCGTTGAGGCCGAGCACGCCGCGCGGCATGGTGTCGTGGGCGTACTTGATTTCGAGTTCGGTGGCTTCGATCAGCATCGCGGCGATCTCTTCTTGGAACTTAGGCGTCCACAGGTGCGGATTTTCGATCTTGATCTGGTTGATCACGTCGATGCCGAAGTTCATGTGCATGGACTCGTCGCGCATGATGTATTGGATCTGCTCGGACACGCCGACCATCTTGTTGCGGCGGCCGAAGCTGAGCAGCTGCACGAAGCCGACGTAGAAGAAGATGCCTTCGAACACCACGTAGAACGCGATCAGGTCACGCAGCAGGCGCTGATCGTTTTCCGGGGTGCCGGTGTGGAATTCCTGGTCGGCGAGACTCTGGGTGAACGGCAGGCTCCAGGCGGCCTTGTCGTGAATGCTCGGCACTTCGCGGTACATGTTGAACACTTCGGCTTCGTCGAGGCCGAGGGATTCGATGCAGTACTGGTAGGCGTGGGTGTGGATCGCTTCCTCGAAGGCCTGGCGCAGCAGGTACTGGCGGCATTCCGGGTTGGTGAGGTGGCGATAGACGGCCAGCACCAGGTTGTTCGCGACCAGGCTGTCCGCCGTCGAGAAGAAGCCGAGGCTGCGCTTGATGATCATGCGCTCGTCGTCGGTCAGGCCGTTCGGGTCCTGCCAGAGCGCGATGTCCGCGCTCATGTTGATTTCCTGCGGCATCCAGTGGTTGTTGCAGGCGTCCAGGTACTTCTTCCAGGCCCATTCGTACTTGAACGGAACCAGCTGGTTGAGATCGGCGCGGCAGTTGATGATCTTCTTGTCATCAACCTGGATGCGGCGGGCGCCGATGGTGATGTCTTCGAGCCCGGTGGCACCGGATTCGACCTTGGCCTGCGTCGGCGTCAGCTTGAATTCGCTGGCTTCCGGGATGCGCGGCGTCGGGGCCGGCGTTGGCGCGGCATAGACCGGGCGGGCAGCGGATGCGGCGATGCGCGGCGCGGCGACGATCGGATCGATCGTCGGAGCAGAGGGTGCAGCGGGGGCGTCGTCCCAGTCGAGCATGTCGGGTTCTCCGGATTCAGTAACGTTCAATATGTGTATTTATACACCCGTCGCGCGTGGCGGCGGGCAGGAATTGGGCTGTGCCACAGACGCCGACGCCCGGCGGGACCAGAGTCCGGCCGGGCGTGGCCCCGCTGACGCTGCGGCCGGCTACTGGCACGCCTCGCAGTCCGGATCGAGGATCGAGCAGACCTTCGGTGCCGTCGGTTCGCTGGCTGCGGCCATCGAAGCCGGCTTGGCCTGACGGGCTGGTGCCGCCGCCGAACCCGCATCCGCACCCTTGCTGACGTTGTTGAGGCGGCCATCCTGAATGGTGGTCTTCTCGGCGTGCGTGGCACCCAGCGTGCGCAGGTAATACGTGGTCTTCAGGCCGGACAGCCAGGCGTGGCGATACAGCTCGTCGAGCTTCTTGCCTGACGGTGCGGCCATGTACAGGTTCAGCGACTGGGCCTGGTCGATCCACTTCTGGCGACGCGAACCGGCGTCGACCAGCACCTTGGCGTCGATCTCGAACGCGCACTTGTAGATCTGCTTGATCTCGGCCGGGATGCGGTCGATCTTCTGCACGCTGCCGTCGAAATACTTGAGGTCATGGACCATGACTTCGTCCCACAGATCGAGCGCCTTCAGCTCGTTGGCGAGGTATTCGTTGACGACGGTGAAGTCGCCGGACAGGTTCGATTTGACGTACAGGTTCTGGTAGACCGGCTCGATCGACTGCGACACGCCGGTGATGTTGGCAATCGTCGCCGTCGGCGCGATCGCCATGGTGTTCGAGTTGCGGATGCCGGTGGTCTTGATCTGGGTACGCAGCGCGTTCCAGTCGAAGGCACCGGATTCCTGGGTGTCCTGCTTCAGATACTGGCCACGGGCATCGGCGAGCAGCTTGATCGAATCCAGCGGCAGGATGCCCTGATCCCACAGCGAGCCCTTGAAGCTGGCGTAGGCGCCACGCTCGACGGCAAGATCGGCCGAAGCCTTGATCGCGTGGTAGCTGATCGCTTCCATCGAACGATCGGCGAAGTCGATCGCCGCATCGGACTCGTACGGAATGCGCAGCTTGAACAGCGCATCGTTGAAGCCCATCACGCCGAGACCCACCGGGCGGTGACGCAGGTTGGAGTTACGCGCGGTGGCCACCGAGTAGTAGTTGTACTCGATGACGTTATCGAGCATGCGCATCGCCGTGGTGATGGTGCGCTCGAGCTTCGCGACGTCCAGCTCGGGACCGTTCGGGCCGGGGACGATATGCGCCGGCAGGTTCACCGAGCCGAGGTTGCAGACCGCGATTTCCTGGTTCGCCTTGGTGTTCAAGGTGATTTCGGTGCACAGATTCGACGAGTGCACGACGCCGACATGCTGCTGCGGCGAACGCAGGTTGCACGGGTCCTTGAAGGTGATCCACGGGTGGCCGGTTTCGAACAACATCGACAGCATCTTGCGCCACAGATTCAGCGCCGGAATGCGCTTGAAGTTCTTGATCCGGCCCTGGTCGGCGAGGGTTTCGTACTCGGCGTAACGGGCTTCGAACGGCTTGCCGTAGAGATCGTGCAGGTCCGGCACTTCTTCCGGGCTGAACAGGGTCCACTGGCCTTCTTCCATGACCCGCTTCAGGAACAGATCCGGCACCCAGTTGGCGGTGTTCATGTCATGGGTGCGGCGACGATCGTCGCCGGTGTTCTTGCGCAGTTCGACGAACTCTTCGATGTCGCGGTGCCAGGTTTCCAGGTAGCCGCAGACCGCGCCCTTGCGCTTGCCGCCCTGGTTGACGGCGACAGCCGTGTCGTTGGCGACCTTCATGAACGGCACCACGCCATTCGATTTGCCGTTGGTGCCCTTGATCCAGCCGCCCATGCCGCGCACCGGCGTCCAGTCGTTGCCGAGGCCGCCAGCAAACTTGGACAGCATCGCGTTGTCGTGGATGGCGTTGAAGATGCCGTGCAGGTCGTCCGGGATCTGGGTCAGGTAGCAGCTCGACAGCTGCGGACGCAGGGTGCCGGAGTTGAACAGGGTCGGCGTCGACGACATGAAGTCGAACGACGACATCAGCGTGTAGAACTCGATCGCGCGGGCTTCGCGGTCGATCTCGTTCATCGCCAGGCCCATCGCCACGCGCATGAAGAACGCCTGCGGCAGCTCGAAGCGGGTCTTGTTGCTGTGGATGAAGTAGCGGTCGTACAGGGTCTGCAGGCCGAGGTAGTCGAACTTCGCGTCACGCTCCGGCAGCAGGGCAGCGCCGAGGCGTTCGAGATCGAACAGGCACAGCTTCGAGTCGACCAGTTCCAGCTCGGAAGCCTTGTGGATGAACTCGCGGAAGTAGTCGCTGTAGACGGCCTTCATGTCCTCGAATGTGGGACGCGAATCCGGCATGCCGAGGAACTTCAGCGCTTCGTGGCGCATGGCGTCGCAGAGCAGGCGGGCCGACACGTAGGTGTAGTTCGGCTCCTTCTCGATGCGGGCTCGGGCGGCGAGGGTCAGCGCCTGGCTCAGCTCGGTTTCGGAAATGCCTTCGTACAGATCACGGAGTGCGGAAGTCAGCACTTCGGCGGCATCGACACCGCTCAGGCCGGCGCAGGCTTCCGAGACCACGCGCTGCAGGCGGGCTTCGTTCAGCGGCAGCAGGCGGCCGTCGTCCATCTTGACGTTCAGGGCGGGGGCGACGACGGCAATCGTCTTCGACGCGGTTTCGGCCGCGCGGGCGCGGGCGCGCTCTTCGCGATACAGCACATAGTCGCGGGCAACCTTGTGCTCGCCGGCGCGCATCAGGCCGAGTTCGACCTGATCCTGGATGTCTTCGATGTGCAGGGTGCCGCCGCCGGACAGATGACGGGTCAGCGCGTGGACGATCGACTGGGTCATCTCGGCGACCTTGTCGCGAACCCGGGCGCTGGCAGCGGCCTGGCCGCCTTCGACGGCGAGGAAAGCCTTGGTCAGCGCGATGGCAATCTTGTTGGCGTCGAAATTGGTCAATTTTCCGTTGCGACGGATGACCTTGATCGCGCCCGGCGCGGTCGCGGCCAGTTCAGCAGCGCTGGCGGCGGGGGCGGAATTCTGACCGGCGCCGGTGGCGCGTGCGGGGGATGGCGTAAGGTTTTGTGTTTGCATGATTTTCGGATTCTCCCCAAGGCGGCGGGCGGTGCGGCGGGGGGTCGTTGCGACCCGGAACGTCCCGGGAGATTCCCCCGGCAGATCAATATATAGGGGTTAAAAATGCGGTCAACCCCAATATGCTGTGGTTGAAGCTGTGGATAGCCCCGGAACGGCCGGTGCAAAAGCTGTGCATAAATGACCTAAACCAAGGTCGCGATTGCAGTTGTCGGTGATGCGGGCTGCGTGACCCATACGCGTCTCCGCCGTTCGGAGCCGACAAACGGTTTGACTCCACCGTCGGGCTTTCGTCACATGCGGTCTTGCTGCGCGCGCCGTTGCGCACTGAAGGTCTGGACCGCCTCAGGCCAAGTCGGGCTGGCCCAGGATTTGCTCGGAGATTTCGGCAAAAGCCGTCAGGTATTGCCAAACGAAGGAGAACTGTCGACTTGGTCGCGTTCTAGATCGTATGGGACCTCCTGTCGGGTTCTCAAAACTGAGACATTCGATAAGCTAGTCTTCGTTGCAATTAAGACTCAATTTCCTCCTGTTCCTTCCCCGAAATCAGGAAAACAAAAAAATGATGCTGCTGCCTGTCCTTCTCGCCGGCGGTGCCGGCTCGCGGCTTTGGCCGTTGTCGCGTGAGCAATACCCCAAGCAGTTCCTGGCGCTGACCAATTCCTTCAGCCTGCTGCAGAACACGGCGCTGCGCACTCAAATCCTGCCCAACGTCGTCGCCCCGCTGGCGGTCTGCGCCGAGGGCCATCGTTTCATCGTCGCCGAGCAGTTGCGCGCGGTGAACATGGGCCAGGCCAAGGTGCTGCTCGAGCCGGAAGGCCGCAACACCGGGCCTGCAACCACATGCGCCGCACTGTGGGCGCTGGAAACCTACGGCCCGGAAACGGTGCTGTTCGTGATGGCCGCCGATCACACGATTCCTGACGAAGCCGCGTTCGCGAAGGCTTCCGGAATTGCCGTCGAGGCTGCGAAGGCCGGCCATATCGTCAGCTTCGGCATTCATCCGACGCATCCGGAAACGGGTTTCGGCTATATCAAGGCCGGAGCACCGCTAGAGATCGAAGGCGCGTCCGCGATCGCCGCCTTTGTCGAGAAGCCGCCCCAGGCCAAGGCCGAAGCTTTCCTCAAGGAAGGTGGCTACTACTGGAACGGCGGCATGTTTCTGTTCCGCGCCGACGTTTTCCTGGCGGAAGTGCAGCGCCTTGAGCCGGACATGCTGCTGGCTTGCGAGCGCTCCTTGGCGAAGGCCAAGCGCGATACCGATTTCGTCCGCCTCGACGGTCCTTCATTCGGCGATGCCCGCAATGAATCGATCGATTACGCGGTCATGGAAAAGACCGAGAAAGCGGCGCTGGTGCCGCTCGACGCCGGCTGGGACGATGTCGGTTCCTGGAATTTCCTCGCCAAGCTGCCGGCCGTCGATCCGCGCGGCAATCTGGCCCGCGGCGACGTGATGGTCGAAGATTGCGACGGCACCCTGGTGCACGGCACGCATCGCCTGGTCACCGTGCTGGGATTGAAAGACACCGTGGTCGTCGAGACCGTCGACGCGGTGCTGGTGGCGTCGCGTGATCGCCTGCAGGACGTCAAGAAAGTCGTCAATCGTTTGAAGGCGGCGGGTCGCAGCGAAGCGGTTGCGCGGCCACGCGTCTACCGGCCTTGGGGCTGGTACGAAACGATCTCGCTGTCCGACCGTTTCCAGGTCAAGCGCATTCTGGTCAAGCCGGGCGAAAAGCTCAGCTTGCAGATGCACCACCACCGTGCCGAGCACTGGGTGGTGGTCAAGGGCACGGCGCGGGTCACCAATGGCGATAAGGTGTTCCTGCTGGGCGAGGACGAATCGACGTACATCCCGTTGGGCCATTCGCACCGCCTGGAGAATCCGGGCAAGGTACATCTGGAACTGATCGAAGTGCAGTCCGGCAGCTACCTCGGCGAAGACGACATCGTTCGCTTCGAAGATGTCTATGGCCGCACGCCGGAAGTGGCGGGCATGCCCTGAAGTCCGGCCGGGTGTAACCGCAGCCTATGCGGCTACACCCGGCACCACTTTAGTAGTCAAAGCGCGTGTTGATTGACGCGTTTTGACAACTCGGCGGCCGATTCCCGGCGCTCGCTATAGCGATCGACCAGATGTGTCGATACCTCACGCGTAAGCAACGTGAACTTGACCAGTTCTTCCATGACGTCGACGACCCGGTCGTAGTACGACGACGGCTTCATTCGTCCGTCCTCATCGAACTCCAGAAACGCCTTCGCGACCGAACTCTGGTTCGGGATCGTGATCATCCGCATCCATCTTCCGAGGATGCGCATCTGGTTCACCGCGTTGAACGACTGCGAGCCACCGCTGACCTCCATCACCGCCAGGGTCTTGCCCTGTGTTGGCCGAACCGCGCCGACGCTGAGGGGAAGCCAGTCGATCTGCGCTTTCAGGATGCCGGTCATCGCACCGTGACGTTCAGGCGAAGTCCAGACCATGCCTTCGGACCACGCCGCCAATTCGCGCAGCTCCTGCACTTTCGGATGTGACTCGGGAGCGCCGTCGGGCAGCGGCAAGCCGGCCGGATCGAAGATGCGGGTTTCGGCGCCCATTGCCTGCAGCAGACGCTCGGCTTCGAAGGTCAGCAGCCGGCTGAACGAACGTTGCCGCAGCGAGCCATAGAGCAGCAGGATGCGTGGTGCATGCGCGGTTCGTGTCGACGGGCTCAGCGCCTCGAGCGACGGCTGCCGGAATTCGGTGGCATCGACATTCGGAAGATCAGCGAGGAGGCTGGACACGCTGGCCCTCCGCATCGACCACCGCTTCGCCATCTTCCTTGGTGAAGGCTCCACGCTGAGCCGCGGGCAGCAGATCGAGCACCAATTCAGACGGTCGGCACAGGCGCACGCCCAGCGGCGTCACCACGATCGGGCGGTTGATCAGGATCGGATGCTGAAGCATGAAGTCGATCAGCTGGTCATCAGTCCACTTCGGATCGGCGAGGCCCAGCTCTTCATACAGCGAGCCCTTGTCGCGCAGCACGCTGCGTACCGGCACGCCCATCTTCGCGATCAGCGCAATGAGTGTGGCGCGGTCCGGCGGTGTCTTCAGGTATTCGATGACGGTTGGCTCGATGCCGGCGTTGCGGATCATCGCCAGGGTGTTCCGCGAGGTTCCGCAGGCGGGGTTGTGATAGATCGTGATGGTCATGGATAGGCTTCGGTGATTGAGGTTGACGTTGGGGTTGGCCACAGCCAGGCGCCGAGCAGGCCGCCGGCTGCGGTGCCGGCAAGTTGCGCGATCACGAAGCCGGGAACGTCGGCCGGTGCAATGCCGGCAAAGGTATCGCTCAGGCTGCGGGCCAAGGTCACTGCCGGGTTCGCGAACGACGTCGACGAGGTGAACGCATAACCGGCCACGATCCAGGCCGCGACCAGCAGAGGTGTCCAGGCTGGACGCGTGGCCAGCGAGCCGAGAATGCACAGCATCAGACCGGCGGTGGCGACGAACTCGCCGGTCCATTGTCCGGGGCCATGGCGGGCGTGTTCGCTGAGCTGCAGCAGCGGCAGATCGAACATGGCGTGCGTCAGTAGTACGCCGATGACTGCGCCGGCCAGTTGTACCGGCAGGTAGGCGAGGCAAGCACGCCCCGACAATTCGCCGCGCGCCCAAAACAATGCCGACACCGCCGGATTGAAATGCGCGCCAGACAGCGGCCCGAACAGGGTGATCAGCACGATCAGCCCGGCGCCGGTGGCAATCGCATTCAGCAGCAGCGCCAGCGCCGTGTTCCCGGCAGCGAGCTGCTCACCCATGATTCCCGAGCCGACGACGATCGCCAGCAGCAGTGCGCTGCCGACAAATTCGGCCGCAAGGCGGCGAGGCAGGTCGACGATGTTTTTCACGGCTTGGCAGGCTCGCAGCAAGTGATCGGCAAGCAAGCGGCAGTCGTGCCGCGGCAGCAGTTCTCGGTGAGGTAGCCGAGCAGCGCATTCATCGCCTCGTAGTTCGCCGAATAGATGACGTAGCGTCCGTCCTGCCGCGAACGGACGAGGCCTGCGTGCAGCAGTTCCTTCAGATGGAACGACAGGCTGGCTGGCGCTACTGACAACCCATCGGCCAGTCGCCCGGCCGCCAGACCTTCCGGTCCGGCCTCGACCAGCATCCGATACACCGACAAGCGGGTTTCCTGCGCCAGAGCGGCAAGGGCAATGACAGCGGAATTGATTTCCATATTTCAACATTAATCAAAATATGAAATTGATTCAAGAGAAAATCGGGGTCAGATACAGATTACGAACGGTCGTCCGGGGTCGATGACTCGACTTTGCTGGCGATCCAGCATCGCCAGTCGGCCGCCACCGCTACAGTGCGGCATGGCATCTCCGCCGAATCTTCCGCCGCTGCCGCAGGCCTTCCGCTTCGTGCTCGGTCACGAGACGCAGGCCCTGGTGCGGACGGTGCGGCCCAGCGATCTACCGTACTTCGTCAGCGGCTACGCGCGCCTGTCATCGGAATCCCGGCATCTGCGTTTCTTTTCCCAGGCTTCGGAGTTGAGCGCCAAGCAGCTCGATTTCCTGACTCATCCCGATCACCGCGGCCATGAAGCCTGGGGCGCGCTGGATATGAAATTTGCCGAGCCGGTCGGCATCGGCGTTGCCCGCTACATCGCCATGCCGGAACGTCCGGGCGTGGCCGAGGTGGCGCTGACCGTCATCGACGCCTACCAGCGCATCGGCGCCGGCTCGCTGCTGCACGCCTGTCTGCATCTCACCGCATCGCGGCAGGGCTATCGCACCTTCTATTACGACGTGCTGTGGGAGAATTCCGGTTTCCTGCGCTATCTGAAGTCGCTGGGCGGCAAGGTCGTTGGCTCGGAGGCGGAGGTTGCCAGCATCGAGATGCCGATCTACGGATCGTCGATCGAGGTACCGCAGCGCGATGGCACGGCGATGCGCTTCGCCCGACTGATGCACGATGTAGTGACGGCCACGCCAATCGATGCCTAGGGTCTGTTGCCATTGCTTTGGTCGCTACGGCGGAGGTCGTTTTTGCCCAGTGCAACGAACGAGGAGTGGCCAATGGCCGACCCATTGGCGCGACGAGTAAGGCAGCAATGGGCAAAAACGGCCCCGCCCCGAAGGGTTGCGGCCCCAAGTAATGTCTCTGGACCGCCGGGACTTCGTTGCGAACCTTGACCATAGGTAGGCTATGGCCCGCGGTTCGCGCCTCGCCCGGCGATTTTTTGACTCGCAACGCAGCGATCAAAGTAATGGCAACAGACCCTCGGCGCTTTCCCACTTCCTGATTCGGCATGACCTCTTCGATCTCCCGCTGGCGCGACTCCCTGCCGCTGTCACTGCGTCCGTATGCCGAAAGTGCGCCGCTGGCGGCCTTGCTGCTCGGCATCTCGTCCGGCTTTCCATACGCGATGATCGGCGCCACCTTGACCACGCGGCTGGCACAGGACGGCATCACCAAGCGCACGGTCACCGCGTTCTCGCTGGCCTTCCTGGTCTACAACTTCAAGTTCCTGTGGGCGCCGCTGGTCGATCAGGCGCGTCTGCCGCTGCTCGGCCGCTTCGGTCAGCGCGTGTCCTGGTTATGGCTGGCCAGCGTGCTGGCTGCGGCTGCAACGATCTTTCTGGGATTGGTGACGCCAGCCGATGGCCTGCCGCTGATGGCTTTCGCGGCGATCGCGCTCGGTGCTGCCGGCGCGACGTTCGATATCGTCATCGACGCCTATCGCATCGAACTGCTGAGCCCCGAACAACTCGGTGTCGGCTCCGGCATGTCGCAGTACGGCTGGCGCATCGGCTCGGTGACGGCCGGCTCGCTGGCCTTGCTGGTCGCGGCCGATGCCGGCTGGGCGCTGGCTTATGGACTGTGTGCGTTGCTGGTGCTGCCGGCGGTCGTGGTCGGCGTGCTGATGGGCGAGCCGCTGCGGCGCCGCGCGCCGATCGTCGCCAAGGGTTTTTCCCAGACCGTGGCGGCAGTGTTCGGCCCGCTGGCGGAATTCTTCCGCCGCCGCGGCGCGCTGCTGGTGCTGCTGTTCGTGCTGCTGCACAAGATCGGCGACACCTTGGCCAATCTGACCTTGCGCCTGCTGCTCAACGATCTGCAGTTCACCAACGACGAGATCGCCAAGTACGACGTCGGCTTCGGCTTCATCGCCTATCTGATCGGCATCTTCATCGGCGGCATTCTCTATGCGCGGCTCGGGCTCAAGCGCTCGGTGCTGATCGCGCTGGTGCTGATGGCGGTCTCGAACCTCAGCTTCGCAGCCCTCGCCGCGATCGGTCATAGCCCCTGGTTCCTGGCCTTCACGATCGGCTTCGAGAACATCGCCAGCGGCATCGGCGGTGTGGTGATCGTCGCCTACCTGTCGGCGCTGTGCAGCTTGAATTTCACCGCGACGCAGTTCGCGCTGCTGTCCGCCGCGGCGTCGATCGTCGGCCGCGTGCTGACCGGTTCGACGGCCGGGGCCATGATCGAAGCGTTTGGTTACGTCGAGTTCTATGTGCTGACCACGCTGATCGCGCTGCCCGGCGTCTTCCTGTTCGCGTGGATGTGGCGCGCCGGGCTGATCGACAGTTCGATCGCCGACAACGAACGCGCCAATGCCGAATCGGCGGGCCCGTAATCAGTCAGCGTAGTCGATGACCACCGGCGCGTGGTCGGAGAACTTCACGCCCTTGTAGATGTGGGCGGCAGTGATCTTCGAGGCCATCGCCGGCGTGACGATCTGGTAATCGATGCGCCAACCGACGTTGTTCGCGTAGGCATTGCCGCGGTTCGACCACCAGCTGTAGGCCTCGCCTTCCATTTCCGGATGCAGCGAGCGGAAGCCGTCGACCCAGCCAAGCCCGTCGGGCAGGGCGCCGAACAGCTCATCAAGCCAGGCGCGCTCGTGCGGCAGGAAGCCGGAGTTCTTCTGGTTGGAGCGCCAGTTCTTGATGTCGATCTTGGTGTGGGCGATGTTCCAGTCGCCGCAGATCACATAATCCCGGCCGCTGGCTTTCCACTCACGCAGCTTCGGCAGGAAGTACGCGAGGAAGCGATCCTTCGATGCCTGCCGCTCCGGGCCAGATGAGCCGGACGGCAGATACAGCGACACCACCGACAGATTGCCGTGGCGCAGTTCCAGGTAGCGGCCTTCGTCGTCGAATTCCGCTTCGCCGAGCGTGTCGAGCACCGCTTCGGGCTCCCGCTTCGAATAGATCGCCACACCGGCGTAGCCCTTTTTCACGGCGCTGCGGAAATGCGCGAAATAGCCGGCTGGTGCGAAGGTGTCGTCGCCGGCCAGGTCTTCGATCTGGGCCTTGGTTTCCTGGATGCAGACGTAGTCGGCATCGACCGTTTTCAGCCAGTCGAACAGGCCTTTCTTGGCCGCGGAACGGATGCCGTTGGTATTGATCGAGATGATGCGCATGGCGGAAAGACGAGGCGACCGGAGGATCGGTTCGCGCATGCTAGCGCAGCGCGTAAAACAAACCGTCAGCGCTGCGCCGCGTCTCGCGGCGCGACGAATCAAAGCGAATCGTCGCCATAGAACAACTATGGCTCCTCATCGCGCCTCGATTCGCACCACGATCCATCGACACATCACCAACGCTTCGTCGTGTGCGCTGCGCTAGCGCAGCCTTACCGGGCGCTTGTGCGAAACTTTCGGCCCATCGCCGCCTGAAACCGGACCCCGCATGAAGCCGTACCAGACCACCTTCCTCGATCTCGCCCTGAAGGCTGAAGTGCTGAAGTTCGGCAGCTTCACCCTGAAGTCCGGCCGGGTCAGTCCGTACTTCTTCAACCTCGGCCGCATCTCTTCGGGTGCCGCGCTGCGCAATCTCGGCAAGGCGTACGCCGAAGCGCTGATCGCTCACGGCGTGGAGTTCGATCTGCTGTTCGGCCCTGCCTACAAGGGCATTCCGCTGGCGGCGGCGGTCAGCATCGCCTATGCCGAATTGACTGGGCGCGACCTGCCGTTCGCCTACAACCGCAAGGAAGCCAAGGACCATGGCGAGGGCGGGGTGCTGGTCGGCGCCGATGTCGCCGGTCAGCGGGTCGTGGTGGTCGACGACGTGCTCACCGCCGGCACCGCGCTGCGCGAGTCGCATGCATTGCTGAGCCGTGCCGGTGCCCGCCCAGTTTTGGCCATAACTGCCCTGGATCGTCAGGAAGTGGGCGCCAATGGTCGCTCCGCAGTGGCCGAACTGGTCGAGAAAACGGGGCTCGAGGTGGTGTCGCTGGTCACGGTCCAGGACTTGCTCGGCTACCTGCATGAACAAGGTGGAAGAGCCGAAGTGGTGGCTGCAATTGCCGATTACCAACAGCGTTATGGCGTGGCCTGAGCCGCGTGGTCTGACCGGACGCAGCCTGCTGTACTGGCTGCTGCTGGCGGCATTTGCGGCACCCTGGCTGTCGCTGCAGGCGGCCACGGTGCAGTGCTGGAAGAACGACGCCGGCCAGCGCATCTGCGGCGATGCGGTGCCGCCGTCCGAAGTGCGGCGTCAGCGTGAACTGGTCGATCAGCGCGGCATCACCCAGAAAGTGTTGCCGGCGCAGAAATCGGCGGCCGAGGTCGAAGTCGAAGCCCGGACCCAGCGCGAGCGCGAGCAGGCGCTCGCCTACGACCATTACCTGCTGCAGTCCTACACCAGCGTTGCCGATATCGAACGGACCCGCGACGAACGCATCACCGCGCTCGACGGCCGTCTGCGGCTGGCCGAGAAGGCGCTCGGTGATACCGAAACCACGCTTGCCGACCTGAACCGAAGAGTCGCTGCCGAGCCGAAGCTGCGCCCCAGGATCGACGAGTTCAACGCGGCGAAGATCGACCACGCCGGCGCGATGAAACGCATCCGCGGCGAACGCGAAAAGGTCAGTACGGACTTCGCACGCGACATCCAGCGCTATCGCGAACTGCGGCCGGCAAAGGGCAACTGAACCCGGTTTCGACCCGATTCACAGGCAGCGCGGGAATCGCCGACAATGCCGGGAACCTTGATCATTCCCCCCCAAATTCCCTTGCTGTCGATGTCGGTCCAGCTCTACCTCGCATCGCGTTCGCCCCGCCGCGCCGAATTCCTCGCCGCGCTTGGGGTAAGCCATGCCGTGATCGCCGCCGATGTGCCGGAGCGGCCGAAGCCCGGCCAGTCGCCGCTCGACTACGCGCTGGAGACGGCGACGGCCAAAGCCCGCGCTGGTGCGGCCCATGCGCGCCTGCCGATTCCGGTGCTCGGCGCTGATACCGATGTCGCCATCGATGGCCTGATCCTCGGCAAGCCGCGCGATGCCGAGGATGCCGTGGCGATGCTGATGCGCCTCGCCGGGCGCAGCCACCAGGTGGTCAGCGCCGTGGCGGTGGTCGACGGCGACCGGCTGGAAACGATCTGGACCGTCACCGACGTCGTCTTCGGTGATATCGAGGTAGCCGATGCCCGTGCCTACGCCGCCAGCGGCGAGCCGCTCGACAAGGCCGGCGCCTACGGCATCCAGGGCCATGCCGCGCGCTGGGTGCGGAGAATCGAAGGCAGCTACACCGGGGTGGTCGGCCTGCCGCTGTATGAGACGGCGGAATTGCTGGGCCGCTTCGGTGTCGGAACCGGGCTACCTCGCGCTCTACCGGTATCGCCGCGCACGCAATGAGCACCGAAATCCTCGTCAACATCGGCCCGCAGGAAACCCGCGTGGCCCTGGTCGAAGGCGGCGCGACGCAGGAAATCTATGTCCAGCGTGCGGCGCGCCACGGCCTGGTCGGCAACATCTACAAGGGCGTGGTGGTGCGGGTGCTGCCGGGCATGCAGGCTGCGTTTGTCGACCTCGGGCTCGATCGCACCGCGTTCCTGCACGTCGCCGACATGATCGCCAGCGAAGCCCACGCCGGGCCGCTGCCGCCGGTCGAGAAGCTGCTGCATGAAGGCCAGGAAGTGCTGGTGCAGATCCTCAAGGATCCGATGGGCACCAAGGGCGCGCGGCTGACCACCCTGCTGTCGATCCCGTCGCGCTATCTGGTGCTGATGCCGTTCGAGAAGCATGTCGGCGTGTCGGCCCGCATCGAGGACGAAGGCGAGCGTTCGCGGCTCAAGGCGCTGCTCGAAAAGCTGGTGCCGGAGCTCTCGCCGAACTGGGGCGTGATCGCCCGCACCGCGGCCGAAGGTGCCGATGAAGACGGCCTGCGTCAGGACTTGAGCTTCCTGACCCGGCTGTGGGCCAGCGTCAACCAGCAGACGCAGTTCGCCAAGCCCGGTCATCTGGTTCACGGCGATCTGCCGCTGTCGATGCGCATCCTGCGCGATCTGCTCGGCACTGCGGTCGAGCGCATCCGCATCGATTCCGCCGAGGAAGCGCGCCGCGTGCAGCAGTTCGCCAAGGTGTTCGTGCCGTCGGCGGCGTCGAAGATCGAGGCCTACACCGGCCATGCGCCGATCTTCGATCTGTACGGCGTCGAGGACGAACTGAATCGCGCGCTCGACCGCAAGGTCGATCTGAAATCCGGCGGTCATCTGATCATCGATCAGACCGAAGCGATGACCACCATCGACGTCAACACCGGTGCCTTCACCGGCCACCGGAACCTTGAGGAAACCATCCTCAAGACCAACCTCGAAGCGGCCGGCTCGATCGCCCGCCAGCTGCGCCTGCGCAACCTCGGCGGCATCATCATCATCGACTTCATCGACATGAAGGCCGAAGAGCATCGCGCCCAGGTGCTGCGCACCCTGGAAAAGGAAATCGCCCGCGATTCGGCGCGCACCCACGTCTATCCGTTCTCGCCGCTGGGCCTGGTCGAGATGACCCGCAAGCGCACCCGCGAAAGCCTCGGCCACATTCTTTGCGAGCCCTGCGCGGTCTGCGATGGTCGTGGCGTGGTGAAGACGGTGGAAACCATCTGCCACGAGATCGCCCGCGAAGTGCAGCGCGCCGCGCGGCTGTACGAGCCGAAAGCGTTTCTGGTGCTCGCCCATCCGAAAGTCATCGAGCGCCTGCAGGAAGAGCAGAGCGGCGGTCTGGCCGAGCTTGAAGCGAGCCTGAAGCGGCCGATCAAGCTGCAGGCCGAGTCGCACTACTCGCAGGAGACCTTCGACGTGGTGCCGGTGTGAGCTTGCGCGGTTCCCTGAACATCGAAGACAGGGACGGTCTTTCGCGCAGGCTTGATCCGCGCTCGCCATGAAGCTGGTCGCCAAGCGCTGGTGGACGCGGCTGATCACTGTGCTGGCCGTGCTGTTGATCAGCGTCGCGACGATCAGCCTCGGCTTCCGCCTGCTGATCGATGCGGTGCCCGGCTATCGCGGCGATGTCGAGCGTTTCGTCACCACCAGCGTCGGTCATCCGACCCGGATCGGCACCATGGCGCTGACCTGGCGCGGCTTGAGCCCGACCCTGGAATTGCACGATCTGGCGCTGCTCGATGACAGCGGCACCGCGTTGCTCAAAGCGCCGAAGCTCCGGCTGGGCTTGAGCCTCGGCCGTCTGATTGCCGGGCCGCGGGTGCCGGACCGCATCGAGGCTGAAGGCCTGCAACTGGTCGCCCGTGCCGATGCCGACGGCCATCTGACGCTCGACGGCGTCACCCTGAAAGACACGGGCAATCACGCGCTGGCGGACGACCTTGCGCGCTATACCGAGCTGCGCCTTCGCAACTGCAGCCTGCGCCTGCATGATGTGCGGCTCGGCGATGCCGCGCCGCTCGACTTCGTGCTCGACGAAGCGCAACTGCGCCACGGCAATGCCGGCTACGCGCTCGACGCCGTGCTGCGCCCGCCAGCCGAAATGGCTCGTCGCGCCCGGCTGACGGCGCTGATCACCGGCGATCCCGCCCAGCTCGACACGCTCGCCGGCGACTGGAGCTTGCAGGTCGAAGACATCGCCGGCTGGCCCTGGCTCAAGCCGGTGCTGAAGCCTGGCGTGCAGATCGCGCTCGATGACGCGCAGCTGAGCGCCAAGGGCCGGATCGACGCGGGGAAGCCGGGTGCGATGCAGCTCGCCTTGCAGGCGCACGAAGTCACCGCGCGGACCGCTGACGCGCCACTGGCGCGGATCGCCGCCGTCGAGATTGAAGCGCGAATTGAACCGGTCGCCGACGGCTGGCGCCTGAGCCTGCCGAAAGCCGATCTGAGCGGCGCGCGCGGGCCGTGGTCGCTGGCCGGACTTGAAGCGGCGAGAGCGGTTGACGGTAGCGAGACGCTGAAGCTGCCGCTGCTGCGTCTCGACGATATCGCCCCTTGGCTGACGGCCTGGCGCGAGCTGCCGGAGTCGTTGGCCCGGCTGCGTGATGCCGAGGGTGATCTTCAGGCGCTGAGCGTGACGGTGGGCCCGCGGCTCGATGATCAGCCGGGCGCGCTGGCCGTGCAGGCGAAGCTGGTCGGCGTCGGCCTGATCAGCCGTGCCGAGCAGGATGGCGTTTCCGGGATCGCCGGTGATCTGCTTGCGACGCGCGACAGCGGCCAGATCCGCCTCGCCGGAACCGCCGTCGCCGTGCATCTGCCGCGGGCTTTCGAGCTATCGCTGCCGCTCGATACCCTGCGCGGCGAATTGCACTGGCAGCGTACCGGTGAGGACTGGCAGCTGTCGGTGCCCGCCGTCGACCTGGTGCTCGGCGGCGCCGAGGTCAAGGGCGACATCGCGCTGAATCTGCATCCTGACCGGGTGCCGGACCTGAAGCTGCGGCTGGATGTGAAGGCCGACGACGTCACCGCGCTGAAGCCCTGGATGCCGAAGAACTGGAGCGAGCACAACCGCGAATGGCTGGACCGGGCCGTGCGGGAGGCCAAGGTCACCGCCGGCGAATTGCTGATCGACGCACCGCTGACGCCGCGTGATGCCGACAATCATCCGACCCTGCGCTGGGAACTCAAGCTCAAGGTGCGCGATGGCGTGCTGGCGTTCGCGCCGGACTGGCCGGCGGCCGAAGCGATGGCGGCCGATCTGCACTTCCATGATGGCGGCCTTGATATCGATGCCAGCGAGGGGCGGATCAGCGATCTGACCGTGACCCGGCTGCACGCCGAAATCGCCGATTTCTTCGTGCCGGCGCTGGTGCTCGATGGCGCTTTCGAGGGCGATGCGGCGAACCTGTACCGGCTGCTGCGCGACTCGCCGCTGAAGACTCGCGTCTCCGGCCTGCTGACCCGCACCGAGGCCAGCGGCCCGGCCGCCGCGACTCTGGCATTGCGGATGCCGCTGAACATTCCGCAGCCGCCGATCGACGCCACCGGCGTGCTCAACCTGCACGATGCCGAACTGCAGGTGCGTGGTTTGCAGGAGCCTTTGCGCGGCCTCAACGGCGAACTGGACTACGGCAAGTCGATCAGCGCCGAACGGCTCACCGCCCGGCTCTACGACACCGCCATAACGGCCCAGATCAGCGCCGTCGACGCTCAGCCGTTGCTGACTGCCGCCTTCGAGTTGGAACCGGGCCGCGGCGAAGGTCTGTCCGGCACCTTCATTCCGGTCTGGCTGCGCAACGGTCTCAGCGGCAGCACGACGATGACTGTGCGGCTGCCGCTCGGCGGGCCGGACAACGGTCATCTGTCGCTGGCCACCGATCTGCAGGGCGTGACGTCCAGCCTGCCGACGCCGCTCGCCAAGAGCGCCGGTTCGGCCTTGCCGGTAGCGATCGATCTGAGCGGCGACAACGGCGCGACCCGGGTCGGCATCCGGATCGCAGAAGAACTGCACGCCGGCCTGCGCTTCGCTGAAGCCAGCGCCAATAACGGGGCCAACAACGGGGCCGACAGCGGCAGTGCGACACGGCCGCATGGCATCGAAGTGCGGCTCAGTAGCGATCCCGCGATGCCGCGTGCCGACGCCGAAGGCCTGGTCATCAGCGGCGCGCCGGACTACTTCGATCTCGGCGCCTGGCTCGCCCTGATCAGCGCTCCCGAGAGCGGCTTCGGCCAAGCCTCGGCGAACGGCAGCAGCGGCCCGCGTTTCCTCAGTGCCGATATCAGCGCCAAGCAGGTGAGCCTGCGCCGGCTGCAGTTCGGCGCGACGCGGCTGCTCGCGCTGCCGGATGGCGACGGTGTGACCGTGCGCACCACCGGTGCTGCGGCAGGCGAAGTGCGCTGGCAGCCGGGCGATGGCGGCAGCGTCATCGGTCGGCTGGAAGCCCTGGCGCTGGAACCGTTCCCGCCACTGCCGCCGACCGTGCCGGGCGCGGCACCGCCGGATTCGCCGTTCAATCCGACTCGCGCGCCTGTGTTCGATCTGGATATCCAGCGGTTGAGCCTCGGCGAAGTCGATCTCGGCCACCTGAATCTGGTTACCGCGCGAGTCAACGATGGCCAGCGCGTCGAACGCCTGACCCTGGACGGCGGCCATCTGGAGGCCAAGGTCGGTGGCTTCTGGCTGCGTCGGGCACTCGATGGCGTCGATGGCTCCAGCGCCGATCTGAGCTTCGATCTGCATTCGGATGACATCGGCGATGTGCTGCGCGTGTTCGGCTACACGCCGAACCTGGTCGCTGAAACCAGCCACTTCAGCGGCGCGGTGATCTGGCCGCGGGTGCCGGCCGGTCTGGAGCTGTCGCAGGCTACAGGCACCATCGATATCGATGTCCATCGCGGCTCGCTGAAAGCGGTGGAGCCGGGTGCCGGTCGGGTGCTCGGCCTGGTCAACCTGTATGCGCTGCCGCGCCGGCTGCTGTTCGATTTCCGCGACGTGGTCGCCGACGGCCTCGGCTTCGACAAGCTGAAAGGCAGCTTCAAGCTCGCCGATGGCGATGCGGTGACCGACGATCTGGACATCGACGGCCCGTCGCTGAAAGTGGAGATGCGCGGCCGCATCGGCCTGGCTGCCCGTGACTACGACCAGAAGGTCACCGTGTTCCCGGATATCTCCACCGGTGTCACCGTCGGCGCAACCTTGCTTGGCGGGCCGATCGCAGGCGGCATCCTGCTGGTCGCCCAGCAGTTGTTCGACAAACCGTTCAACCAGATCGGCAAGTTCAGTTACCGTGTCACCGGTAGCTGGGACGACCCGACCGTACTGAAATCGGGCGAAGCGCCCGCTGCCCCGCCCAGTAAGCTTCCTTTCTCGGCCCCCACCCCGACCACGACGCCTGCCGACGCCCGCAATGGCTGAGCCCACGCCCGATTCGCCGCCGATCCTGCCGATGATTGCGGCGATCCAGATGAACTCCACGCCGGTGGTTGCCGACAATCTGGCGACCGCTGCGCGCCTGCTGGCCGAAGCTGCCGAGGCCGGCGCTGTGCTGGCCGCACTCCCCGAGAACTTCTCGATCATGGGCGCGAAGGAGACTGACAAGCTGGCCCATGCCGAAGCTTTCGGACGCGGGCCGATCCAGGACTGGCTGGCCGAAACCGCGCAGCGGCTGGGGCTGTGGATCGTCGCCGGCACCGTGCCTATTGCGGTCGATGGCGATCCGGGCCGGGTATGGGCAGCAAGCCTGGTATTCGATGCCAGCGGTGCGCAGCGCGCGCGCTACGACAAGATCCATCTGTTCGATGTCGATGTGCCGAGCGCCACCGGCGAGCGCTACCGCGAATCGCGGACCATCGCCCACGGCGATCCGGCCGGTTTCGCGGTTGTCGAGACGCCGGCCGGCAAGCTGGGCCTGTCGGTCTGCTACGACCTGCGCTTCCCCGAGCTGTACCGCGAACTGGCGGCGCGCGGCGCCGAAATCCTCTGCGTGCCGGCGGCGTTCACCGCCAAGACCGGGCTTGCGCACTGGGAGATCCTGCTGCGCGCGCGCGCGATCGAAAACCAGGTCTATGTCCTGGCACCGGGCGAAACCGGCACCCATTCCGGTGGCCGCCAGACCTGGGGCCATTCGATGATCGTCGGCCCCTGGGGCGAGGTGCTGGCCTGCCTGCCGGAAGGCGAGGCCGTCGCCACCGCCAAGGTCGACGTGCCGGCGCTACACCGTTTGCGCGCCGGCTTTCCGAACCTGTCACAGCGGCGCATAGGCGTCTGAGCCTACCGCCAGCGCGCCTCCGGGCTTGCATCTGGCGCGATCCCCCGCATCCTTCCCTCATTCCTTTCCCGAACGCTGCCGATGACCACCGCTCTCACACTTGCCCGCGCCACCCTGCTGGAACCCGCTGCCCTCGACGAAGGCGCGATCCAGCGCGTGCTGTCTGGCTTGATGAAACCGGGTATCGACGCGGCCGATCTGTACTTCCAGAACTCGGTATCGGAGTCCTGGTTCTTCGAGGACGGCATCGTCAAGTCCGGCTCCAACCACACCGAGCAGGGCGTCGGCGTGCGCGCGATCAGCGGCGAGAAGACCGGCTTCGCGTATTCCGATGAGCTGTCGCTGCCGGCGCTGGTCGATGCCTCGGGCGCGGCGACGGCGATCGTCCGCACCGGCCAGAGCAATACGCTCGGCGTGCTGGTGCAGCCGAATCGCCAGGCCTTGTATCCGGCCGAAAGCCCGCTCGACAGCTGGCCGACCGAAAAGAAGCTGGAACTGCTGAAGCGCGCCGATGCCGCGGCACGCGCCATCGACCCGCGCATCACCCAGGTGATGGTGTCGCTGGCGGCGACCCACGACATCGTCATGGTCGCCGCCGCCGACGGCACCTTGGCGGCGGACATCCGGCCGCTGGTACGGATGAACGTCACCGTGATCGCCGAATCGAACGGCCGTCGCGAACAGGCCGGCAGCGGCGGCGGCGGTCGCGGCGCCTATGGCGATTTCTTCGCGGGCGACGCCGCCGAACGCCATGCCGCCGAAGCGGTGCGCCAGGCGTTGATGCTGCTCGAAGCGGTTCCGGCACCGGCCGGCGCGATGACCGTGGTGCTCGGCGCCGGCTGGCCCGGCATCCTGCTGCATGAAGCGGTGGGCCATGGTCTGGAAGGCGACTTCAATCGCAAGGGCACCTCGGCGTATTCCGGCCGCATCGGTCAGAAGGTGGCCAGCCCGCTGTGCACGATCGTCGACGACGGCACCTTGCCGGGCCGGCGCGGTTCGCTGACCCTCGATGACGAAGGCACGCCGACGCAGTGCACGACGCTGATCGAGAACGGCATCCTGCGCGGCTACATCCAGGACAAGATGAACGCCCGGTTGATGGGCATGGCGCCGACCGGCAACGGCCGCCGCGAATCGTTCTCGCATCTGCCGATGCCGCGGATGACCAACACCTACATGCTGCCCGGCCAGAGCGATCCGGCCGAGATCATTGCCTCGGTCAAGAAGGGCTTGTACGCGGTCAACTTCGCCGGCGGCCAGGTCGACATCACCAACGGCAACTTCAGCTTCTCGGCCAGCGAGGCCTACCTGATCGAAGACGGCAAGATCACCCGCCCGGTGAAGGGTGCGACGCTGATCGGCAACGGCCCGGAAGCGATGAGCCGGGTATCGATGGTCGGCAACGATCTGAAGCTCGACAGCGGCGTCGGCACCTGCGGCAAGGATGGCCAGAGCGTGCCGGTGGGCGTCGGCCAGCCGACCTTGCGGCTCGACAACATGACCGTCGGCGGCACGCAGGCGTGATGTGATGAAAGCGATCCCCAGTGCGACGCCAACGCTCGCCAAGCGCGCCAGGCGTGTTGATGCCGATGACTCCGGCACCGTCGTTCGGCTCACCCAACTCGGCGTCGTCCAGGTGATCCGCCTGCCGAAGGAACTGCGCTTCGACTGCGAGTCCGTGCGGCTGATCCGCGATGGCGACCGCCTGATCATCGAACCCGTGGGGAAGTCTGCGGCCGTACCGCCGTCCCTGCCTGGACGTGAAGCGCCAGCCGCGTCCGGGCCGCGACCGCGGCGCAAGGCGCCGGACGGCGATCTGCATGCGCCGTCGCCGGTCGGTCCCAAATTCGGCCGCTGAAGCGGCCTACCTTTTCCTCCGTTCCCCCTTACCCAATGAGAAGACCCCTCGGCCGCCTGCGCATCATCGGCGGCGAATTCCGCAGCCGCCTGATCGATTTCGATGCTGACGCCGGTGTGCGTCCGACGCCGGATCGCGTGCGTCAGACCGTGTTCGACTGGCTGAGCCCGATCATCGAAGGCAGCACCGTGCTCGATCTGTTTGCCGGCAGCGGCGCGCTCGGGCTGGAAGCGATCTCGCGTGGTGCGTCTCACGCCAGCTTTGCAGAGACCGGCGGCGCGCAGGCCGACGCGATCCGCACGGCGGTTGCCAAGCTGAAGGTCGTCGATCGCTGCGACGTGATTCGCGGCGACGGCATTGGCTTCCTGCGCTCGACGCCGCGGCGCTTCGATCTGGTGTTCGTCGATCCGCCGTACGACAGCACCTTGCTGGCCTCCACGCTCGCCAGCCTGCCGAAAGTGCTGAAGGAACTGAACCGTCTCTATCTCGAATGGCCGAAGGGCCAGCCGCCGGTGCTGCCGGCCGGTTACACGATGCTCAAGGAAAAGACCGCGGGGCAGGTAAGCTACGGCCTGTTCACCTACGCGCCACCGGGAGAGCCGCAACCGTGAGCGTCATCGCCGCCTACTCAGGCACCTTCGACCCGATCACCCTGGGTCACAACGACATCATCCATCGTGCCTCGCGAATGTTCCCGAAGCTGATCGTCGCGGTCGGCTCGAATATCGCGAAGAACCCCAAGTTCACGCTCGAGGAGCGTTGCGAGCTGATCCGCGCCTCGGTCACCGATCTGGTCAATGTCGAAGTCGTCGGCTTCAACGGCCTGGTCGTCGACTTCGCGAAGGAGCATGGCGTGACCGTGCTGGTGCGCGGCGTGCGCAATGTCGGCGATGTCGAATACGAGAAGCAGATGGCGGTGATGAACCGCGATCTCTATCCGACACTCGACACCGTGCTGCTGGCGCCATCGCCGGAGTACGCGCATCTGTCGTCGAGCCTGGTCCGCGAGTTGACCGGCCTCGGTGCGCCGGTCAAGAAGCTGGTGCCGAAAGCGGTGATCCCGTCTCTGCTTGCTCGTTTCGGCCGCAAGACGCGCTGAAATCCCGGCGCCAGATCAGCTCCCGTATCATCAGCCCATGGCGCTGACGATCACCGACGACTGCATCAACTGCGATGTCTGCGAACCGGCCTGCCCCAATCAGGCGATTTTCCAGGGGCCGGAAATCTACGAGATCGCGCCGGAACGCTGTACCGAGTGCGTCGGTCATTTCGATGAACCGCAGTGCCGCTCGGTCTGTCCGGTGGACTGCATTCCGCTCGACCTGCTGCATGTCGAAAGCCCCGAACAGCTGCTGGCCAAATACCGGCTGCTGACTGCCGCCAAGATCTGAGCGCGGTCTGGTCTCATCAGGAAACTCCGCGTGACTTCCATCGTCCTTCGCCACCGCTTCGACGGCCTTGCCGCCGCCCGACCCATCCGGTTATTGCTTCTGCTGTCGCTGGCCCTGCTGCTGCCGGCCGGTTTCTCTGCCAGCGCCGCCGACAAGCCGCCCGGCAATGCCGTAGCCAGTGCTCATCCGCTGGCGACCAAGGCCGGGCTCGATATTCTCGCCGCTGGTGGCAATGCCTTCGATGCGGCCGTTGCGGTGACTGCGGCGATCGCCGTCGTCGAGCCCACCGGCTCGGGCATCGGCGGCGGCGGCTTCTGGCTGCTGCATCGCGCCTCGGATCGTTTCGAGACGATGGTCGATGGTCGCGAAGTCGCGCCGTTTGCCGCCACGCCGACGATGTATCAGGACGCCAGCGGCAAGGCGATCGACAAGGCTTCGCGTGACGGCCCGCTGTCTGCGGGTATTCCCGGCGAACCGGCGGCGCTGGTCTATCTGGCCAAGAAGTACGGCAAGCTGCCGCTGGAAAAATCGCTGGCACCGGCGATCGAACTGGCGAAGGATGGCTTCGCCGTCGATGCCAAGCTGGTCAAGGCGATCGAGCAGAATCAGGCTCGGTTCTCGCCGGCCGCACGCGCGGTGTTCATGCCCGGCGGCAAGGTGCCGACGGTCGGCCAGAAGCTGCGCCAGACCGATCTCGCCGCGGTGATCAAGCGGCTTGCCGACAAGGGCCTGCCGGGTTTCTACGATGGCGAAACGGCGAAGCGCCTGCTTGCCGGCGTCAGCGAAGCCGGCGGCATCTGGAGCGCCGATGACCTGCATCGCTACACGGTCGTCGAGCGTTCGCCGATGGTCACCTGGTTCCGCGATTACCGCCTGGTGTCGGCACCGCCGCCTTCGGCCGGCGGTCTGGCGCTGATCGAAACGCTGCAGCAGCTCGAAGCGATCGGCTGGTCGGATGTCGGCGATGGCGTTGGCAAGCATCTCGTCGTCGAGGCGCTGCGCCGCGCTTATCGCGATCGCGCCGCCTGGCTCGGCGATCCCGATTTCGTCCGCATTCCGCTGGCTCGGCTGGCTTCGCGCAGTTATGCGCTGGAGCTGGCGAAAGGCATCGTCCGCGACAAGGCGACGCCGTCGGCGAGCCTGCCGCCAGCGCCGCTCGGCGCGCCGGGTGGCACCAACACCTCGCATTTCTCGGTGATCGATGCCGACGGCAACCGCGTTGCCGCAACGATGTCGATCAACCTGTCGTTCGGCTCGGCCTACATGGCGCCGGGCACCGGCATCCTGCTGAACGACGAGATGGACGACTTTGCGGCGTCGACCACCGCCAGCAACGCCTATGGCCTGATCGGCTCGGAAGCGAACCTGGTGGCACCGCGCAAGCGGCCGCTGTCGACCATGTCGCCGACCTTCATCGAAGGCCCGAACGGTGTGCTGGTGCTGGGTACGCCGGGCGGCAGCCGGATCGCGACGATGGTGCTGCTTGGCGTGCTGAACTTCGTCAACGGCGCCGATGTGAAAACCATCGTCGCCGCGCCGCGCTACCACCATCAGTACCTGCCGGACGTCGTGCAGTACGAACCGGGCGCCTTCAGTCCGGAAGAAGTCGGCCGTCTGACGGCGATGGGCCACGAACTGAAGCTGCTCGATAGCACTTACGGCAATCTTCAGGCAGTGCTCTGGCGTCCGGCCAGCGACACGCTGGAAGCAGCCGCTGATCCGCGCGGCGTCGGCAGCGGCGAAGTGCGGCTTCTGAAGCGGCGCGATTAGATCGGTTCCGCCCGGGTTTGCCGTTTCGACAAGCCCGATGGCGGCTGGTTAGTATCCCGAGGCAATGAACCTGTCACCAGACGGCAAGCGCAACGCGACCGTCCATAACAACGAGGAGAACTCATGAGTTTGACGACGCGAATTCGCTTGCTTGCCCTGGTTTCCGCCACGGCCACTGCCATGATGCTGACCGGCTGCAATGGCGGCGGTGGCAGTGATGATCCGGCTGGCGGCACGACCGGCTCCACCACGGGCTCGACGACCGGCGGCACCACGACCGGCGGCTCGACCACGGGTGGCACGACCGGCGGAACCACGGGCACCACCACCGGCGGCACTCTGGGTGGTTTGACGGGCGGCGGCGCGGTCGGCGCGGTCTACGTATCGCTGGATGGCGGCGGCGATCTCGGCACCGCGGATACCTACGCGGCCAATCTGAGCAGCCGTACGGCGAGCTTCAATACCGGCCTGAACGAAGGCATCGATAGCGACAATGGCTCGCTGAATGCGGTCGGCTCGATCGCGGGCGTGGCAACGCTGCGCCGGATTGCCAACTTTCCAGTCCGAGGCAACGCCAACTTCGATCCGGCGTTCGACAAGGAATACAAGTTCCCCGAGATCGTCGCGCCGCGCGGCATCACGGTGGCGGGCCTGACCAGCAACCAGCTGATCGTCGCCGATGCGCCGACCGCGGTAGCTGGCGAAGATCCGGTGTCGGTGCCGTCGCTGCATCTGATCTCGACCCTGTTCGGCGCGACGCCGCCGGTGGTGCTGAAGACGATTCCGCTGTCGGTAGCCGGCGGCCGGACCTGGGACGTGGCCTATGACGCGTTCGTTGATCGCCTGTATGCCGCGATGACCAACGGCACGATCGCGGTCTACGACAACTTCCTGGTCCGCGCCAACTTGTCAGCAGTTGGCGGTGCGGCCGGCCCGGCGGTAACTCCGAGCCGCACGATCACCCCTGGTTCGGTGAGCGGCGGCACGTCGTCGAAGGTGTCCGTGAACCTGCACGGCATCAGCTACAACCGCTCGACCAACCAGCTGGTGGTTTCCGATGTCGGCTCGCCGACCAGTGACAGCGACGGCGCTCTGTTCGTGATCGACAATGCCAGCACCGCCAATGACGCTACCACCGGCAGCGGCCCGGCGATCGTCGTGCCGTCACGGTCGATCAGCGGTGCTGCGACGCTGCTCGGCAATCCGGTCGACGTGCTGCTGCGCAGCGATGGCAGCCTGTACGTGGCCGAGAAGCTCAACGGCGGCGGCCAGATCCTGGTCTTCAACGGTATTCTCACCAGCGGCGGCGGCAACATCGCACCGAATCTCCATGTCACCACCTCGTCGCTCGGCAGCAGCGGTACGCCGGAGTCGATCACCGAAGCGGATTGAGTGTCGGGGCACCCGGTCAGGGCTTGGCCGGGTGTCGTGATGGAGCAACGAAAAAGCGGCGCCCCGAGTGATCGGGGCGCCGCTTTTTCGTTGATGCCTGCTGTGCCTGGCTTCAGGCGGCCACCTGTTCCCGCAGGCCGAGCTTGCGGCGCATGCAGGCGGCGTCGATGGCGCGCGGTCTCAGGCTCAGCTCGTCGAAGCGTCCGCGGCGGATCGCGTGGCCAATGCGCTGCAGGTTGTCGTCGATGCAATCCCGATATGGATTGCGGCCGCCGTACCGGCCCTCGAAATGGGTGCCGAGGTGGCGATGGATGCCGCCGAAATAGCCATCGAGCCGGTCCTGCCACAGCCGCGCATTGAACTCGGGCGTGCCGCGCATCAGGGTGTCGCGGTCGGCATACAGCGGTTCCGGGCCACCCATCTGGCGCACCCCGGCAAGCCCGGCGGCTTCGAATTCCGGATAGAGGAAATCCCGACATTTCTCGAGATAGCAGCGGTCTGCGGTCTGCACCAGCAGATCGGCACTGGCGATCATGAAGCCGAGGGCGCGATCGCGCGGGTCGCTTACGGCGATGTCGTCCAGCGCCATCTCGTAGCCGGTGAAATGGACGATGCGGCTGGCGAGCAGCGCTTCCTGCTCGAAGCCGAAACGGGGCAGGAAGCGCTGCAGGAATTCGGCGCTGCGCTGCACATGGCTCAGCGTGTACGCCGCGCCATTGCTGGCACGATCGCCGCGGCGGCGGACATAGCCCGCGTCATGGAACAGGGCGATCAGCACGCCGAGCAGTGCGCGCCGCGGGCCGATGCGCTCGGCGGCGGGTACGCCGCGCTCGTGGCCATCGATCAGCCGCGCAGTGCCCAGGGCGCAATCGAGGCTGTGCTGGGCATCGTGATACAGCGTGTCGGCCGCGGCATAGCCGGGCAGGGCGCCGGCATGCAGGCGCGTGAAGGTCAGGAACGCAGCATCGAGCACGCCGTCGTCGAGCTGCGGATCGTGCGCGGCCAGCAGCCGCGAGACCTCGTCGCGCACCTCGTGAGGATCGGCAATGCAGATCTGATTGGTGACGTCGTAATGATTGCGCCGGCGCGATTCCATTGCGGGCTCGGTCTCTGTCTGATGTCGCTGGGGGCAGGAGGCGGAAGCCTTCTGGACTGCACGTAGCATGCAGCCCGGCGAAGGCTTTGCCATCGGTGACCTGTGAAGCAGGTCTCAAAGCAGCCGTCTTATCGGACGGGCAGCATGGACCCCCAGGATCAGCGGTCAGTTCCCTTTGAGTGTCGCGATGAACGGCGCGTGGTCCGACGGCCGTTCGTTGCGACGCGGGATCAGATCGGCCACTGCCGCCGTGCAGAGCTGCGCGAGCGGCGCCGACAGCAGCAGATGATCGATGCGCAGTCCCTGGTTGCGACGGAAGCCGGCAGCGCGGTAATCCCACCAGGTGAACGAGTTCGGCGGCTGCTCGAACAAGGTGAACGCATCGACCAAGCCGAGCGCGAGCAGCGCCCGGAAGCCATCGCGTTCCGGCTCCGAGCACAGGATGTTGCCTTCCCAGGTGGCTGGATCGTGGGTATCGGACGGGAACGGCGCGATGTTGTAGTCGCCGCCAACGGCGAGCCGCGGATGCTGCTTCAGTTCGTCGGCAATGTAGTCGCGCAGCGCGGCGAGGAAGCGCAGCTTGTACGCGTACTTCTCGGAACCCAGCGCCTGGCCGTTGACCACATAGGCGCAGATGTAGCGGAGCGGGCCATCCGGCGTGTCGATGGTCGCGGCGATGACCCGGCGCTGCTCGTCGGCGAAGCCGGGAATGTCGCGGCTGACATCGCGCAGCGGATGGCGCGACAGGATCGCCACACCGTTGTAGGTCTTCTGCCCGGCATGTGCCCAATGCCAGCCGGCAGCCTCGAGTTCCGCACCCGGAAAAGCGTCGTCGGTCAGCTTGGTTTCCTGCAGGCCGATGATGTCGATCGGCGCCGTCTCGGCTTGAATCTCCAGCCAGGCCAGCAACTGCGGCAACCGGACTTTCAGGCTGTTGACGTTCCAGGTGGCGATTTTCATGGCAAGTCTTGGTTGATCGGATATCCGCGCGGCAGACTAGCGGAGCAGTAGCCGTGTAGCCAGCCACTTTCTTCTTGCGCTCCCATGAACCAAGCCGACGCCAACGCCGCCATCCTGAACCTCGCCGCCGCCGATGGCGCCCGCATCAGCGTCCATCGTCACGGGGCTCACATCACCTCGTGGACGCCGGTCGACGGGCTTGAGCGCCTGTATCTCAGCGGTCTGACCGACTACCGGCCGACGGCCGCGATCCGCGGCGGCATTCCGGTGATCTTTCCGCAGTTTGCGGCGGAAGGCCCGCTGCCCAAGCACGGCTTCGCGCGGACGGCGTCATGGTCGTTCGTCGACGCCGGGCCGGTTGATGGCGGCGGATTGTCGGTGCGCTTCCGCCTCGAAGACAGCGACCAGACGCGCGCGATCTGGCCACAGGCTTTCGTCGCCGAACTGCTGGCGACGATCGGCGGCGCGCAGCTGTCGGTGAGCTTGTCGGTGCGCAATCGCGGCACCGAAGCCTTCACCTTCACCGCGGCCTTGCACACCTATCTGGCGGTCGAGGATCTCGGCGCTGTCCGCGTGCTCGGCCTGCAGGGTCTGCGTTATCGCGATAGCGCGAACGGCAGCGTCGTGCGTCTGGAAGCGAGCCACGAAGTCGCCATCGAGGGCGAGGTCGATCGCATCTATTTCGATGCACCGAGCGAACTGCTGCTGCGCGAGCCGCGTGCCAGCTTGCGCATCGGTCAGCAGGGCTTCTGCGACACCGTGGTCTGGAATCCAGGCGCTGCGAAAGGCGCAGCACTTAGCGATCTCGATCCGCAGGGCTACCTGCGGATGCTGTGCATCGAAGCGGCCGTGGTGGGTTGTCCGGTGACCCTAGCACCGGGCGCTACGTGGACTGGCACCCAGACCTTAGACGCTGCTTAGCGCTTCTTCGAACGCCGCGTCGGCATCGGCACGCTGGCGGCTTCCAGTCGCCGTTTCTGGGTGGCGGCCAGTTCGTCGCGCAGCTTGCGGTAGTTGTCGAGCCGCTCCGGCGGCAGGCCGGCGACCACCGCGCAGCCCGGCTCGTTGCCGTGGCTGCAGTCGCGGAAGCGGCAGCTGTGCGCCAGTTCGGCGATGTCCTCGAAAGCATCGGCGGTGACGTCTTCTTCGCCGCCGAGTTTCAGCTCGCGCACGCCGGGTGTGTCGATCAGGCAGGCGCCCTGCGGCAAGGTGCGCAGGCTGCGTGAAGTCGTCGTATGGCGGCCGCGATCGTCGTAGGCGCGCGTCGCACCGGTGCGCTCCAGTTCATTGCCCATCAGGCTGTTGACCAGGGTCGACTTGCCGACGCCAGATGAGCCGAGCAGCACCAAGGTCTGGCCCGCGGCCAGCCACGGCGCCAGGGTCTGCTGCGCGCTGGCGATGCGCGCATCGAGCACGAACAGCGGCGTTGCCGGTCCGGCCAGTGCCGCTACTTCGGCACGCTGCGCGTCGATGTCGGTCGCCCGGTCCGGCTTGGTCAGGATCACCACGGGCGTGACGTTCGCCGCACGCACCATCAGCAGATAGCGTTCGAGACGGTTCGGGCTGAAATCATTGTCCAGCGCCATCACCAGCAGCGCGGTGTCGATGTTCGCGGCGATCCGCTGCACGCCGTTGTCGCCGCGGCTGCGCAGCAGCAGGCTGGCGCGCGGCAGATGCTCGTGGACGTAGAGGCTGCCGCCTTCCTCGGCGATCAGCACCCAGTCGCCAACGGCCAGACCGTCGCCGGTGATTTCCAGGCGATCGAACAGCGCAGTCAGCGTTTTCGCCTTGTGGCCACGCTGGCCATCGTGAACGACGAGATGGCCGCGATGCTGCTCGATGATCCGCGCCGGCCGGCCCTGCGGGTTGACGAGCGCGGCGAGGGCGGCGGCGCAATGCGCGTTCCAGCCGATGGCGCGCAGCAGGTCTTCGTCGTTCAGCGGATTCAGGCGCAAGTCATCACAGGGTTGGGGCTCAAAGTCGGCGGTCGTTGGATGGTACGCAAAAAGCGTTTCGCTATGCTGCCGGCCCTGAACTCGCAATCACTGCTGCCATGGTCGAAAAGCCGTATTCCCCCGCCTGCGAACGCAACCGCGAGCCGATCCTCGCGGTGTTGCTCGAGCACTTCGCCGATCGCCGGCAGGTGCTGGAAATCGGCAGCGGCACCGGCCAGCATGCGGTGCATTTCGCGGCGGCACTGCCGCAGCTGAACTGGCAATGCGCGGACCGCGCGCCCTATCTTCCGGGCATTCGCGCCTGGCTTGATGAAGCAGCCTTGCCGAACACGCCGGCGCCGCTGGCGCTCGATGTCAACGGCGCTTTCCCGGAAGCGCTGTTCGATGCCGTCTACAGCGCCAACACGCTGCACATCATGAGTGCGGCGGAAGTCGAGTTGCTGTTCGCGAAGCTGCCAGCCGTGCTCGGTGATGATGCGGTGCTGTCGATCTACGGCCCGTTCCGATACGACGGTCAGCACACCAGCGCCAGCAATGTCGCCTTCGATGCCAGCCTGCGCAGCGGCAATCCGGCCAGCGGCATTCGCGACTTCGAATGGATTGACGCACTGGCTTCGGCGATCGGCCTGCGGCTGGTCGAGGACAGAGCGATGCCGGCCAATAACCGCTGCCTGATCTGGCAGCGCGGAGCGAATCGATGATCGGTGATGCCTGCCCCTGCGACAGCGGCCGGCATTACGGCGGCTGCTGCGGCCCGCTGCATGACGGATTCGTCGCCGAGACTGCCGAAGCACTGATGCGCTCGCGCTACAGCGCCTATGTGCTGCTGCTCAAGGATTACCTGCTGGCGACCTGGCATCCGCGCACGCGTGCGGACGACCTGAATCTGGCGACCACGCCGCCGACCCGATGGCTGGGCCTGCAGATACGCCAGCACCAGCAGACCGGCGAAGACCGGGCGATCGTCGAATTCGTCGCCCGTTACCGCCTCGGCGGCGGCAGCGCCGTGCGTCTGCACGAGACCAGCCGCTTCATTCGCGAAGGCGGCCGCTGGTTCTATCTGGATGGCGACGTGCGCTGAGGCTCGGGCCGTGTGCTCCACCAGACGTTGGCGATCAAGGCGACCTGGATCACCAGGCGCAACGACAGCAGCCAGACCGGGAACTGCGGGAACAGCGTCGCCTGCTGCTGCAGCATCCAGACATTCGCCGGCGTCACCGCGACGATCAGCAGGATCAGCGCGGCACCGGCGAGCGGCCGCGTCCTCAGCGGGATCAGCTGCGCGGCGAGCGCCAGTTCAACCACGCCGCTGAGGTAGACGACCAGCAACGGTTCCGGCACCCACGGCGGCACGATCGAGGCGAAGAATCCGGCTGCGGCGAAGTGGCCGATGCCGCCGATCAGGAACCACAGGAAAGTGAAGATCAGGCCGGCGCGACGGGCGGGGCTGGCGGGGAGATTGATCATTGCGTGGGAGTTGGTCGGTAAAAGCGGGGTCGGTGATGACCGTTGTTTGGCAGGAAAGATTATAATTTCTGTATCAACATTCTTCATCGATCAGAGGTCCAGCCATGTATGAACTGAAAGTCCGCGCCGTCGGTTCCTCGTCTGGCGTGTTGCTACCGAAGGAGATGATGATCGAACTGGGCCTCAAGCAGGGCGATTCGGTATTCGCCACCAAGGCGCCGGATGGTTCGTTCCGGATCACGCCGTTCGATGAAGGCTTTGCCGAGCAGATGAAAGTGGCCGAAGAAGTCGCGAGTGAATACCGCGATGTACTGAGGGCGCTGGCGAAGCGTTGAAAGGCCGATGATCTTTCTCGAAAGAGCCGTGGTCATCGCCATGCACGATCACCAGTTGGCCGTGCATGGCGGGGCTGCGGGCATTCGCGATTCCGGCTTGCCCGACTCCGCGCTGGCGCGGCCGCAAAACAAGTTTGCGGATGGTGAGACCGATCCGCATCAGCTGGCCGCGGCTTACGCTTACGGCATTGCCCGCAACCATCCGTTCATCGATGCGAACAAGCGCACCGGACTGTTCGCAGCGCTGCTGTTCATGCGGCTGAACGGCATCCCGATGCCGGTTCCATCCCCGGACATGGTCGAACACATGGTCCAACTCGCCGAAGGCCTGCTCGATGAAGCGGGCTTCGCCAACTGGCTGGCCACGCAGCCGCTAAGGCCCGCACGCTGATCCTTGAACCCACTTCGATTCGATGAATGACCTGATCTCCTACCTCAGCACGCTCGACCGCGTGCTGGTTCGCAACCCACTTAGCGACTGGCTGGTCGCCGTCGCCGTGGCGCTGGCCATCGTGCTCGTGGTGTTCGGCGTGCAGCGGCTGCTGATCCGCTGGCTATCGAACTGGCAGCGGCCGAAGGCGACGAAGATGGACCCGGCGCTGATCAACGCCGTCGAGTCGACCAAGCTGTGGCTGATCGTCTTCGTCGCGCTGTACTTCGGCAGCCAGTATCTGGAGCTTGGCAAGAAGACCGCGCTGATCCTCGATCGCATCGTCACCGCGGCAGTGCTGCTGCAGGTCGGCATGTGGCTGGGGGCGATCCTCGATTTCTGGGTCGCCGCCTCGCGGGTCCGCGCCGAACAGCACGATGTCGGCACCGCTACCAGCCTGTCGGCCCTGAATTTCATCGGCAAGCTGCTGCTGTGGATGGTGATGTTGCTGTTCATCCTCGACAACCTCGGCATCAATGTCACCGCGCTGGTCGCGTCCTTGGGTATCGGCGGCATCGCGGTGGCGCTGGCGGTGCAGAACATCCTGGGCGATCTGTTTGCGTCCTTGTCGATCGTCGTCGACAAGCCGTTCGTGATCGGCGATGCGATGGCGGTCGACGGTTTCTCGGGCACTGTCGAGCACGTGGGTCTGAAGACCACGCGCCTGCGCGCGGACACCGGCGAGCAGCTGATCTTCTCGAACAGCGATCTGCTCAAGGCGCGCCTGCGCAACTACAAGCGCATGTACGAGCGCCGCGTGGTGATGACCGTCGATGTCGAGTTCGCCACGCCGGTCGATGTCGTCGAAAAAATTCCCGCCATGCTGCGCGACATCGTCGCCAGTCAGGACAAGACGCGCGTCGACCGCGCCCATCTGAAGGCGCTGGTCGGCGGCGCTTACCAATTCGAGCTGGTCTACTGGATGATCGATCCGGACTACGGGCTTTACATGAATACCCGCCAGCAAGTGCTGCTGACTATCGTCCGGCGCTTCGAAGCCGATGGCATCCGCTTTTCATTCCCGTACAGCGGCAGCAGTCGCGAACTGCTGGCGGCCGTGGCGCAGCTTTCAGCCCAGGCCGGCCATCAGCTTGGCAACGAAGCTCCGGAGGGCAAGCGATGAGCGAGCCCGCCAAGCCCGAGGCGCTGTTGCGTGGCGAGATCATTCCGGTGACGCCGTTCCAGCAGAACTGCTCGCTGATCTGGGATCCGCTGACCATGGAGGGTGCCTTGGTCGACGCCGGCGGTGAAGCCGAGCGCCTGCTGGCTCGGGTTGCCGCGCACGGCATCAAGCTGGTCAAGCTGCTGGTGACCCATGGCCATCTCGATCATGCCGGCGCGGTTGCCGAGATCGCGGAAAAGCTCAAGCTGCCGATCGAAGGCCCGCATCCGGACGATGCGTTCTGGATCGATGGCATGCCGGACGCCGCCAAGCAGTACGGCTTCCCGCCGACGCGCAGCTTCGTGCCGGACCGCTGGCTGCAGCAGGGCGACACGGTGACGCTCGGCTCATTGACGCTCGACGTGCTGCATTGCCCGGGTCATACGCCGGGCCATGTCGTGTTTCATCACCCGGCCTCGCGGCTGGCGCTGGTTGGCGACGTGATCTTCCAGAACTCGATCGGCCGCACCGATTTCCCGCGCGGCAATCACGCCGATCTGATTAAGGCGATTCGCACCCGCCTGTTCCCGCTCGGTGATGACACCCAGTTCGTGCCCGGCCACGGGCCGATGTCGACGTTCGGTGCCGAGCGGAAACAGAACCCCTATGTCGCGGACTCGATGTTCTGAATTCTGAGATTGGCTAGCTAAGCCGCAGCAGCGGCAGCACCGGCCTGAACCGATTTAGCCGTACAGGACGGAGCGGCATTTACCCTTGCGGCGCGGGGTGACCTGGTTAGGGTGAACCAGTCTTCATGTAAACGACGCTTGGCCTCAATATGCTGGATTGCTGCAGTTTGCAGAGCACAGCATGAACCGTCAGAACCAGGTGATCGACGCGCAGGCGGCGCACCTCCGGATTGCGTAATCTTCGCCGCCAGCGAACCCGAATTCGACCGCCCTCAACCGACCTGCAACCCACCATGTCCCGCTACCTCGCGCCGTCTGCCTTGCTCGCCACCGGCTGGAACGACCAGGTTCTGTTCGAGGTCGCCGCCGATGGCCTGATCACCACGATCACGCCGAGTGCCGCGGCCGCCGACATCGGTGATGCCGAAGTTCTCAATGGCGCCGTCGTGCCGGGCATGCCCTGCCTGCACTCGAACGCGTTCCAGCGCGGCATGGCAGGGCTTACCGAGAAGGGCGGCCCGCAGGGCGACAGCTTCTGGTCCTGGCGCAAGCTGATGTACCGCTTCCTCGAAGGCCTGCGGCCGGATGATGTCGAAGCGATCGCCACGCAGGTCTACATCGAGATGCTGCGCGCCGGCTACACCAGCGTCGCCGAGTTCCACTACCTGCATCACGACGCCGGCGGCAGGCCGTATGCCAACCGTGCCGAAGTCGGCGAGCGCCTGCTGGCGGCGGCCGACGCCACCGGCATCGCCCAGACTTTGCTGCCGGTGCTGTATGCACACGACAACTTCGGCGGCACGCCGCCGACCATCGGTCAGCGGCGTTTCATCAATGACGCGGCAGGTTACGGGCAGATCGTCGAAGCGCTGATGAAAGCCGTGCAGGGTCATCCGGCCCAGCGCATCGGCATTGCGCCGCACAGCCTGCGCGCGGTGACGCCGGCGCAGCTCACGGCGGCCGTCGGTCTCGCCGACAGTCTGCAGCCGGGCATGCCGATCCACCTGAACCTGGCCGCGCAGCTCAAGGAAGTGAACGACTGCCTGGCCTGGTCCGGCCAGCGTCCGGTGGCCTGGCTGCTCGATCACATTGCCCTCGACGGCCGCTGGTGCCTGCTGCACGCCACCCATACCGAGATCGTCGAAGCCGAGCGCCTGGCGCGTACCGGCGTCGTCGCCGGCTTGTGCCCGACTACCGAAGGCGACCTCGGCGACGGCTTCTTCAATGCCGTGCCCTATCTCCGGGCCGGCGGCCGCATCGGCATCGGCAGCGACAGCCATGTCGGCGTCGATCCGTTCCTCGAACTGAAGCTGTTCGAATACGGCCAGCGCCTGCGCTTCGAACGCCGCAACGTGCTCGCCAAGGGCATCGGCGATTCGCTCGGCGGCCATCTTTACCGGATCACCGCAGCCGGTGGTGCCCAGGCGATCGGCCAGCCGGTCGGCAGCCTGGCAGTGGGCAGCCGGGCCGACTGGCTGGTGCTCAACGATGACGATCCCGCACTCGCCGAACAACGCCACGACGGCCTGCTCGACGCCGCGATCTTCGGCCCGGCGCGTCAGCCGGTGCGCGATGTCATGGTCGCCGGCCGCTGGGTGGTGCGTGATGGTCAGCATCCTCAGGCAGCGGCGAGTTTCGCCCGCTATCGCCAAGTGATGAAAAGGCTGCTTGCGTGAAATCGCGCGCGCCCTTGTGTGGAGCCGGGGTCTAGATGACCGCCCCGCTGCAGCTGCTGATCCGCGGTCAGTCGCCGCTGATCATCAACATTCCGCACGCGGGCACCAGCTTGCCGCCGGGTTATGCGGAGCGGCTCAGCGACGCGGCCCGGCCGTTGCCCGATACCGATTGGCACCTGCCGTTCCTGTTTCATTTCGCCGTGTACTCGGGCGCCACCCTGATGGCAGCCACGCATTCGCGCTACGTGGTCGATCTGAATCGTGATCCGGGCGGGGCCTCGCATTACCCCGGCGTCGACCTGACCGGGCTGGTGGCCGACACCACCTTCTCCTATGACGACATCTACCGTCCCGGTTGCGTGCCGGATGCTTCGCAGATCGACGATCGCCGTCAGCGCTACTGGGAGCCCTACCACGACACGCTGGCCGAGCAGATCGCCGCCGTGCACGGCCGGCACGGCCACGCGGTCCTGCTCGATGCCCATTCGATACGCGCCGAAGTGCCGCGCCTGTTCACCGGGCGGCTGCCGGATCTGAATCTCGGCAGTTGCAACGGCCGCAGCTGCGATCCCTCGCTGCGCCAGGCTGCGGTCGTCGCGCTCGATGCCGATCCGACCTATTCGCTGAGCATCGACGGTATCGTCAAAGGCGGCTACAGCGCGCACAACTACGGCATTCCGGAGATGGGCCTGCACGCGCTGCACCTGGAGATCGTCCAGGCCGGCTATCTCGACGAAGCCAACCCGCAGGACTGGAACCCGGCGCGCGCCGAGCCGCTGCAGGCGGTGCTGCGACGGCTGGTCGACGCGCTGGTCAGCTGGCGCCCGATGGCAGCCTAGGCCGCTGCCTGGGTCAGGGTGCCATCGTTGTAATCGCGAATTGCCTGCTCGATCTCCTCGCGGGTATTCATCACGAACGGACCGTACTGCACCACCGGCTCGCGGATCGGCTGGCCGGCGATCAGCACCAGTCGCGCACCCTGGGCACCGGCGACGATGGTCACCTGCTCGCCCGGCGTCAGCACGCCAGCCGCCTGCGCCGGCAGCGCTTTCGCAGTCGCACCGTCACCGATGGTCACGCTGCCTTCGTAGGTGTAGATGAAAGCGTTGTGGCCGGAGCCGATCGCCTGCTGATGGCGGGCACCAGCAGGCAGATCGAGATCGATGTACAGCGGATCGGTGGATAGCCGCTGTGCCGAGCCATTGATCGGCCCATCGAGCGTCTGCGCGCCAAGCTGCACCGAGCCGGCGATCACCTTGATCGTGCCGCCATCGGGTAGTGCAGCGACCGGAATCTCGGCCGCCGGAATATCCCGGTACCAGGCCGGCTGCAACTTGTCCTTGCCCGGCAGGTTGATCCACAACTGGAAGCCGCGCATCCGCCCGCTTTCCTGCAGCGGCATCTCGGAATGGATAACGCCACGGCCGGCGCTCATCCACTGCACGCCGCCGGGGCCGAGATCACCGACATTGCCCAGATGATCGCGATGCTGCATGCGGCCATCGAGCATGTAGGTAACGGTCTGGAAGCCGCGATGCGGATGGGACGGGAAGCCGGCGATGTAGTCGCCGGGGTTGTCGGTACCGAACTCGTCGAGCATCAGGAACGGGTCCAGATACAGGCCGCGCTGGGCGCCGATCGAGCGGCGCAGCTTGACCCCGGCGCCATCGCTGGTCGGGATCGACGGGATCACGTGCTGCAGGGTGCGAGTGCTCATGGAAGTCTCCGGGATCGGAAAAGTATCTGTGGGGACGGCGCCATCGCCGGGTGACGATGGCGCCGCAGTGTCGGGTCGCGGCTCAGGCCTTGCGCTTCGCATCCAGGCTCAAGGCGCCCGGGCCGTTGGCAGCCAGGATCAGGAAGCCGCCGGCCACCGACACGTTCTTCAGGAACATGGTCATCTGCATCTGATCGGCGAAATTCGAATGGAACAGGGCCGCGGCGACGACCGAGAAACCGGCCAGCGCCAGCGCCACGAGGCGGGTCTGGAAGCCGACGATGATCGCCAGCGCGCCGCCGACTTCCAGCGCAATCACCAGCGGCAACAGCGCGCCAGGCACGCCGGCCGAAGCCATGTAGGCGGCAGTGCCGGCATAGCCGGTGATCTTGGAAATGCCGGCCAGCAGGAACATCAGCGCCAGCAGGATGCGGCCGGCGAGTTCAATGGCAGGGTAGGTCTTGTTCATGGTTTCGGGTGCTCGTTCGTGTGGGTTGAGGGTCAGGCGGCCAGCTTGGCGATGGCGTCGTTGGCCTTGGCGATCGCGGCGTCCTTCTGCTCCGGACCATAGGCGATCCCTTCGGCGTAGACGAACTCGATGTCGGTGATGCCGATGAAGTTCAGGAAGTCCCGCACGTAGCTGGTCTGGGTGTCGAGCGGAGTGCCGACGTACAGGCCGCCGCGCGTCGCGAATACATAGACCTTCTTGCCGGTCACCAGGCCTACCGGGCCTTCGGCGGTGTAGCGGAAGGTTTCACCGGCGCGGGCGATGTGGTCGATCCAGCTCTTCAGCTGCGAGGGCACGCCGAAGTTGTACATCGGCAGGCCGATCACCAGCACGTCGGCGGACTTCAACTCGGCGATCAGGGCATCGGAGTAGGCGATGACGGTCTTCTGCTCGGCGGTGCGCTCGGCAGCCGGCGTGGTGAAAGCGGCGAAGCGGCGGCCGTCGAGATGCGGCACGGGATCGCTGGCGACATCGCGCACCACCTTGCTGCTGCCCGGATGGGCGGCGAGATAAGTGGCGACGAAGCGGTCGGCAAGCTGGCTGGACTGGCCGTGGCCGGCGAACAGGCTGGCGTTGATCTGGAGCAGGGTGGTCATCGTACGTCTCCTGAAGCGGTGCATTGGGGGCGGTGTTTCGGTGCACGCATTTGACGATTGATTGATGAGATAAAAAAGCATAAGTTTTCGCGCTTAATCATCGAATCATTCGATCATAGAGTTCGCCATGGCGACGCCTCGTATCACCCTCGAGCAATGGCGCGCGCTGCTGCAGGTCGTCGATTCCGGCGGCTACGCGCAGGCTGCCGAGGCGCTGCACAAGAGCCAGTCGGCGATCACCTACGCGGTGCAGCAGATCGAATCCCGTCTCGGCGTCAAGGCCTTCGAGGTGCAGGGACGCAAAGCGGTGTTGACCGCCACCGGCCAGTTGCTTTATCGCCGCGCCAAGGCGCTGCTCGATGAAGCCGCCGGACTGGAGCGCGCCGCCGGCCAGCTATCCGCTGGCTGGGAAGCCGAGCTGCGGCTGGCGGTGGAAGTGATCTTCCCGAATCGGGTGCTGCTGCCGGCGCTGGCGGCGTTCGGCGAGGTCAGCCCGCATACGCGCATCGAGTTGATCGAGTCGGTGATCGGCGGCACTTCCGAAGCGCTGCTGACTGGCCGGGTCGATCTGGCGATCGCGCCGGTGATTCCGCAGGGCTTTCTCGGCGAGCCGCTGATGCCGCTCAAGTTCCTGGCTGTGGCGCATCCGGATCACCCGCTGCACCAGTTCGGTCGACCGCTGACCTCGACCGATCTGCGCAATCACCGTCATCTCGTGGTCCGCGATTCCGGCGCCGCTCGTGATCCCGGCCAGGTTTCGCACGATGCCAAGCAGCGCTGGGTGGTCAGCCAGATGTCGACCTCGATCCAGGCGGTGGCGATGGGCTACGGATTCGCTTGGTTCCCGGAGGAAAAGATCACCGATGAACTTACCGCCGGCCGGCTCAAGGCCCTGCCTCTGCGCGACGGTGCAGAGCGGCATCTCACCTTGTATCTGATCTTTGCCGATCGAGACTACGCCGGCCCCGGCCTGCTCAGGCTCGCCGAAATCCTGCGCGAAACGGCTGCCGAAAAGTGCACAGCCGGACAAGCCGAAATGGATGCTGCCGGGCATACTTCCAGGACTCGAAAAACCAAGGTCTATTAGCAATTACTTTGATCGCTGCGGCGGAGGTCGTTTTTGCCCAGTGCAACGAACGAGGAGCGGTCAATGGCCGACCCATTGACGCGACGAGAGAGGCAGCAATGGGCAAAAACGGCCCTGCCCCTTCGGGTTGCGGCCAAAAAGTCGCCGGGACTTCGTTGCGAACCTTGACCATAGGTAGGCTATGGCCCGCGGTTCGCGCTTCGCCCGGCGGCCCAGTGAGACTATTTGGGACCGGCAACGCAGTGACCAAAGTAATTGTTAATAGACCCATGAGGAGAGCGACATGAACATTGAAGGTGGCTGTTACTGCGGTGCCGTCCGTTACCGCGCCGAAGCCGAACCGCAGCTGCGTGCGCAGTGCCATTGCCGCGAATGCCAGTACATCAGCGGCGGCAGCCCGAACGTCGTCGTCGGCCTGCCGGAAGCGCAGTTTTCGTACGTGAAGGGCAAGCCGGTGGTGTTCAAGCGCAGCGATCTGGACCAGCCGGTCACCCGCGAATTCTGCGGCGCCTGTGGCACGCCGCTCACTTCACGTGCCCCGGGCATCCCCGGCATCGTGCTGGTCAAGGTCGGTTCGCTCGACAAGCCGGAGCTGTTCGGCAAGGCCGACTTCGTGGTCTTCACGATCGACAAGCAGAGCTTCCATGCGCTGCCGGAAGGCATTCCCGCGTTCGAGCGGATGCCGGCCTGAAGTTGGTGAATTCCGCAGCCGGCGCCCCAGCAAGGCCAACCACTTGCCGCGCCGGCTGCGGAGCCTGCTGCATCGCGCCGTCGATCTCGTCGCCGATCCCTGGCATGCCTCACGGCAAGCCCGCTGGCGTGCGCTGCGTCCAATTGCTCGACGACGAGCGCTGCGCGATCTTCGGGGACCCGCGCCGGCCTGCGGTCTGCGCGGGGCTCAAGCCCAGTGCCGAGATGTGCGGTGTCAGCCGCGTGCAGGCGCTGTCTTTTCTCGGCCGGCTCGAGCAGGCAACCGCACCCGGCTGAAGCCTGCCGTCACTTCGCGTCTGGCGTCGCCTTGGCCTTGTCGCCGCCATGGCGATGCACGGCGATCAGATCGATCTCGACCAGCGCGCCCGGCAGCACCAGACCCGCAACCTTGACCGTCGAACGCGCCGGCTTGTTCGGCTGTGCAGGCGCGCCGAACACCGTCGAGAACGCCGCGTTCATGCCGGCGAAATCGATCTCGCCGCCCTTCGCCGGATCGCCGACCAGATAGACGGTGGCCGACACCACGTCGCCGTAGCTCAAGCCCAGCGACTTCAGCGTGTCGCCCAGCTTCTTCAGCACCGAAGCGGTCTGGGTTTCGGTATTGCCATAGGCCTCGACAGTTCCCTTCGGCGCCTGTGCATTGGCGACGTCGGGCAGGTTGCCGCTCAGATAGGTCGTCGAATAGCCGTGCGGCACGGTCACTGCGGCAGCGATCGGAAACTTGGGATCGCCGATCGCCGTGCGGGTGACTTCGTCGTGCGCCTGCGCGGCGAAGCCGGCGGACAGCAGCGCACCGGCCGCAAGCCAGGACAGCGCGCGACGACGTGGGGACAGGGAAGTGTTGGTCATGGGTCTAGCTCCTCGTTCTTGCGTTTGTCGTTCTGAGCTCAGGCTGCTGCGTTGCGTTCGGCGATCAGCTTCAGCACCCGATGCGCGGATTGCGCCGAGCCTTCCTGCCAGCCGCTGATGTGGCTCATGTGCTCGCCGGCAAGATAGACGCGACCGTCCGGCTGGTCGAGCAGACGATAGACAGCGTTGTACGGCTCTTCCCAGTGCGTCCACGGTGCCAGGTTATAGGGCACGTGATTCCAGGCCACGGTGAGGCCGCGTGCCAGCAATTGCGAGCGTCCGGGAAACAGCGCTTCGATGGCATCGCGCGAAGCCTGCAGCCGATCGGGAATGCTTTGCTGCATGAAGCGCAGCGCCACGTCGTCGAAGTTGTAGCAGCCGATCAGCACCCCGCTGGGCTGGAAGTAGCCGCCGCTGGGATACCAGATCAATTGCACGTCGCGCTTGACGAAACTCAGGCCGCCGTAGATCTGGCGATCGGTCTCCCAGAAGCGCGGCGACTGCCAGGCGATCTTGTTCGCGCCGCCTGAAGGAATCTGCCGGATGCCGTCGGCAAACGGCTTCGAGAAATTGGCCGGCAGGTTTTCCAGCACTCGCGGCGGAATGGTGCAGATGCAGTAGTCGGCAGTGATCGTCTGCACGCGGCCGGTCTTCTTGTCGCGGTAGACGATCTTCACGTCCTGATCGCCGTTGCGGATTTCCTTCACCTCGGTGCCGAGGCGGACGACCGATTTCAGCCGATCGTGGAAGGCCTTGGGGATGCGATCCATGCCGCCAACCGGCTGGAACATGGTCGGCTGCATCTCGAAGGTGTCGTCGAACATCGGGCCTTGCCAGAACACCGGGTCGAGCAGGGTCGGCAAGCTCAGCGGCTCGCGCAGCACACCGACCGCATCGCCCGCCGTGGGAAAGGCGCTGTAGCCGGCGCGGCTCGAACCCGCGTAATGCAGGTTCTTGTCGAGATTGCCGTAGCCGCTCAGGAAGCCGAGAAAGCTTTCGATGTCGACCCCGGTCAGTTCCTGGTCGAGCGCGTGCTGGTTGGTGCACTTGGCCAGCAGCTCGGAGACCTGGCCGCGCATGTCGTGCACCGCCTGGCGCATCTCGATCGGCTTGCCGCCGTTGGCGGTGTCCGATTGCAGCAGCGCGCTGCGGCTCATGTTCACTTCCACTTCCAGCGCCACGCCGAACTCGCGGCAATAGCCGAGGATGGTCTGGTGATGGCTGGGCAGCCGCGCCGGGCCGGCGTTGAAATAGTGGCCGTCGTCGAACTCGCAGGTTTGCCGGCTGCCGTCGTCCATCTCGATGCGATCGCCCTTGCGCACCGTCCAGTTGCGGCCGCCGACTCGATCCCGCGCTTCCAGCACGATGCACTGATAGCCGGCCTTGCCGAGCTCCCAGGCCGAGACCAGCCCGGCGATGCCGGCGCCGAGGATCACCACCTTGCGGCCTCGGCCGCTGCCGGCCGTCAGTTGTGGCGTGGTGGCAAGGCTCGGCATGGCCACCAGCCCGAGCGCGCGCATCGCGCTCCAGGCCGCTTTCCGGCCTCCGGCCGCAGCGAGTGCAGTGACGAATTGACGGCGGCTGATCGGCATGGCGCATCCCCCCGGCCCGGAAGCCCGGGCGACGGAGAAGCGGCAGCGAAATTCGTGCCGCGCTGCCGCTATTTCAGCTCGTAGGGTGGGCAGGCCGTATCTGCCCACCGTGCGCCGGCATTGAACCGGGGCGAATCGGTGGGCAGATCAAGCCTGGCCACCCTACGCGGCGCTCAGCGCCTCCAGCTGCTCATTCGCGGCGATCCACTCTTCTTCGGTCTCCGCGAGCTTCTTCTTGGCCGCTGCCTGCTCTTTCTGCAGTTTGGTGAAATCCCACTTCTTTTCCGGCGCGTACAGCGCCGGATCGGCGAGCTTCACAGTCAGCGTGTCGACGTCCTTGGTCAGCTTGGCCATGGTCTGGTCAAGCTTGCGAACGGTGTCTTTCAGCGCCTTGGTCTGGGCGGCGATTTCCTCGGCGCTCTTCTGCGGCTTCTTGTCCTTCTTCTTGCCGCTGCCCGGGTTCAGCTCGCGCGAGTTCAGCCACTTGGCGTAATCGTCGAGATCGCCCACGAACGGCCGGCAGCCGCCTTCGGCGACCAGCCAGAGCTGGTCGCAGGTCGAGGTCAGCAGATGGCGATCATGGGAGACCACCATCACCGCGCCGACGAACTCCAGCATCGCGGTCTCGAGCGCATGGCGCATGTCGAGATCGAGATGGTTGGTCGGTTCGTCGAGCAGCAACAGATTCGGTTTCTGGTAGACGACCATGGCCAGCGCCAGACGCGCCTTCTCGCCGCCGGAAAACGGTTCGACGTTCTCGTAGACGCGATCGCCCTTGAAGTTGAAGCCGCCAAGGAAGCCGCGCAGGTTCTGCTCGGTCGCAGTCGGGTCGATGCGCTTCAGATGCAGGATCGGCGAGGCGTTCGGATCGAGGCTGTCGGTGGTGTGCTGGGCGAAGTAGCCCACGCGCAGATAGCCGTCGCGCATCGCATCGCCCTTCAGCGGCGGGATCGCGCCGGCGATGGTCTGCACCAAGGTCGATTTGCCGGCGCCGTTCGGGCCGAGCAGGCCGATGCGCTCGCCGGGGGCGATCAGCATCCGCACGTTCTTCAGCACCACCTTTTCGCCGTAGCCGCAGACCACGTCGTCGAAGCGCACCAGCGGTGACGGCAGGCGATCCGGCTCGGAGAACGAGAACGAAAACTCGGAATCGGCATGCACCGCCGACACCAGTTCCATGCGCTCCAGCGCCTTGATGCGGCTCTGCGCCTGGGTCGCTTTCGCGGCACTGGCGCGGAAGCGGTTGATGAACTTCTGCAGATGGGCAACCTGCTTCTGCTGCTTGGCGAACATGCCGGCCTGCAGGGTCAGCTTCTCGGCGCGGGTGCGCTCGAAGGTCGAATAGTTGCCGGTGTAGAGCGTCGCCTTGGTGCCTTCCAGATGCAGCGTGTGTGTGGTGATCGCATCGAGGAACTCGCGGTCATGCGAGATCACCATCATCGTGCCCGGATAGGTGCTGAGCCAGCTCTGCAGCCAGATCACGGCATCGAGATCGAGATGGTTGGTCGGCTCGTCGAGCAGCAGCACGTCGGAGCGGCACATCAGCGCGCGGGCCAGATTCAGACGCATGCGCCAGCCACCGGAGAAATCGGCAACGGCAGTCTGTTGCGCTTCTTGCGAAAAGCCGAGGCCATGCAGCAGCGCTGCGGCACGGGCGCGGGCGGCGTAACCGCTGATGTCGTTCAGGCGCTCGTGGATGGCGCTGATCTTGTCGATGTCCAGCGCGTCTTCGGCCTTGACCAGACGCCGTTCGAGCTCGCGCAGTTCGACATCACCATCGAGCGCGAACTCGATCGCCAGATCGGGCAGGGACGGCGTGTCCTGGGCCACGGTGGCGACCGCGAGGTTCTTCAGCGAGCTCAGCTCACCCTTGTCCGGCGCCAGCTGACCAAGCACGGCGGCAAACAAGGTCGACTTGCCGGTGCCGTTGCGGCCGATGACGCCGCAGCGCCAGCCCGGATGGATCGTGAAATTGGCATCTTCAAGCAGCGGACGCGGTCCACGGCGAAGGGTGAGGCGAGAGGCGGAGATCATCCGCGCAGTTTACCGGCTGGCGCGATTCTTGGTGCGCTGCAACAGGATCAGCCCGGCTGCATCGCGTAAAGCTTGACCACCTCGTGCAGGAAGCGCCGGCCATCGAGCAGGGATTTGACCCGGATGCGCTCGTCCAGCCCGTGCGCGTGGCTGCCCTCGGCATCGTGGAACATGCCGGACAGGCCATAGCTCGGAATGCCGGCGGCGTTCAGGAAGCGGCTGTCGGTGGCGCCGGTCGACATGGTCGGCACCAGGGTCGCGGTCGGCCACAGGGTTTTCGCGATCTTCTTCACCGGTTCGAGCATCGCGGCAGTCAGCGGCGGCGGCGGACCGATCACGGCGTCCTCGCCGACCGTGCTGATGGCAATGCCATCGTCGGCGAAGATCTGTTTCAGCGTCGCCTGTACCGCCGCCACCGGCACGCCGGGCAGGATGCGGCAGTTGACGTTGGCCTGCGCCCGCTGCGGCAGCGCATTCGGCGCATGGCCGGCGTTGACCTGGGTCGCCACGCAGGTGGTGCGCAGCATGCTGTTCCAGCCTGGGTTCAGCGACCACAGCGTCTCGGTTGCCGGGCCATCGACCGGATTGGCGAGCACCGCGCGCATCGCGCTCGCGGCTTCGACCGGGACGATCTTCGACTGCGCCTCGAAATACGCCGTGGTGACCGGGTTCAGTGCCAGCGGAAACTGATACGCACCCAGGCGAGACAGCGCGGCACTGAGCCGGTAGATCGCGTTGTCGCGCACCGGCCGCGAACTGTGACCGCCCGAGTTGGTGATCTCGAGCTGGAAGTCCTGGTAGACCTTTTCGCCAGCCTGGATCTGCAGCACCGTCGGTTTGCCGCTGGCATCGAGTTCGCCGCCGGCGCCCTCGTTCAGTGCAAAGGCCGCCTTCAGTGCCTCCGGATGGGTCTTCAGCAGCCAGCTGACGCTGTTGTAGGTGTCCGCGGTTTCCTCGCCGCAGGTCAGCGCCAGCTTGATCGAGCGGCGCGGTTTGAAACCTCTTTGCTGATAGCGGATCAGGCTGTCTGTGAACACCGCCGCCATCGCCTTGTCGTCGCTGGCACCACGGGCGTAGAAGAAGCCGTTTTCCTCGACCAGGGTGAACGGATCGCGCTGCCAGTCCTCGCGCTTCGCTTCGACGACATCGATATGCGCCAGCAGCAGGATCGGCAGCGCCTTGGCGTCACGGCCGCGCAGGACGGCTATCAGCGAGCCGTCTTTCGGCCGCTCGGGCGGCACCAGGATCTGCGTGTCGGCAGCCGGCAGTCCGGCCGCCTGCAGGCGCGCCGCCATCGCTTCCGCGGCCTGCGTACAGCTGCCGACCGACAGCGTCGTGTTGATCTCGACCAGTTCCTTGTACAGCGCTCGGAATGCGGGTTCGCTGGCGTCTTCTGCGGCATGTGCTTGCGTCTGGCTGCCGACGAGCAACATCAGACCGATCAGCGACGAGGTCAGAAAGGAGGCTGGGCGCAGCCTGTGGAAGTAGGCGATGTTCATCGGCGTTCCTGGAAGGCGGGGTTGCCGAAGTATCGCAAGGACGGTGCCGCGTGCCTCCTGTCGTCAATCGTTGTCGACGATCGTCACCGTGCCGCTGGCCGGGCTGCCGAGCGTGGCAGTCTGCGGGTTGCTCAGGCGGATCAGGATGGTTTCCGCTTTCTCTTTCAAGGTGTCGTTGAGGATCGCCACGGTGAAGGTCTTGCTGGTTGCATCACCGCTGGCCCAGACCAGCCTGCCGGCCTTGGCGGTGTAGTCGCTGCCGGCCATCGCCAGGCCGTTGGCCGTGGTGTAGTCGATCGCCGCCGTGCCGTAGCTGCCGCCGCTGCGGGTCACGGTGACGGTGGCCACGCCGCCGGCCTCGCCCACCGTGTAGGTCGCCGATGACAGCGCCAGCGTGCCGGGCGCTGCATCGTTGTCGATGATGGTCAAGGTCTGGGTTTTCGTGGCGCCGAGTACTGCGCCGCCACCGGGCGCGCTCAGGCTCAGGATGATCGTTTCGTTGGCTTCGGCGGCGCTGTCGTTGTTGATCGGTACCGTGAAGCTCTTGCTCGCGGTATCGCCAGCGCTCCAGTTCAACGTGCCGCTGACGGCGCTGTAATCGCTGCCGGCCAGGGCTGTGCCGTTGCTGCTCGCGTAGTTGACGCTGACCGCGCCCGTCGAACCCGGGGTGCGTGACACGCTGACCGTCGCGCTGCCCGCCGCTTCGCCGATCGACGCGCTGCCGGCGGTGAACGCCAGGGTGCTCTTGACGCTGGCGCTGTCGTTGTCGGCGATCGTCAAGGTCGCGGTCTTGATGCTGCCCAGCGTTGCGCCGCCGCCCGGCGCGCTGAGCGTCAGGGCCAGGGTTTCGCTGCTTTCGGCGACGGCGTCGTCGATCATCGGCACCGAGAAGGTCTTGGCGGTGGCATCGCCATCGGCCCAGTTCAAGGTACCGCTGGTGGCGATGTAGTCGCTGCCGGCGATCGCCGTGCCGTTGGCGCTTGCGTAGTTCACCGACACCGCGCCGGCATTGCCGCCGCTGCGCTGCACGCTGATCGTGGCGCCGACGCCGTTCTCGGTCACCGCATAGCTCGATGCACTGAAGCGCAGGCTGCCCGGGCCGGGCGCGATTGCCGCGAGTGCCAGGGCGGCATCGACCAGGCCGGTGCCGCAGCCGCTGCAACTGACGGGGAAGCTGCGGACATTGCCCTTCAGCGTGCTTTCGACCTCGTCCGGCGTGATCGAGGGCTTGGCGGCATAGAGCAGCGCCGCGACGCCCGCGACATGCGGCGAAGCCATGCTGGTGCCTTGCAGGTAGGCGTAGGAATCGCTGCCCGGCGTCGTCGCGCCGTTGTTGTAGGTCGAGAGAATTCCCACCGTGCTGCCGCGGCTCATGTCGCCGCCCGGTGCGGCAACGTCCACCGAGGCACCGTAGTTCGAATACGGCGCGCGGCTGCCGCCATCGCCGATCGCGGCGACGCTGATCACGCCGTTGCAACTGGCCGGCGAGAAGCCGGAAGCATCCATGTTCGCGTTGCCGGCCGCGACCACGACGGTGCTGTTGCGCGAGCGGGCGCTGTCGATCGCGCCCTGCAGGGTCGGCGACGACGAGCAGGGATACTGGCCGCCGAGGCTCATGTTCAGCACCTGCGCCGGGCGCGGATTCGCCGGCACGCCGGAGACTGTGCCGCCCGATGCCCAGATGATCGCGTCGGCGATATCCGAGGTGCTGCCGCCGCAACGGCCGAGCACGCGGGCGATGACCAGCTTCGCGCCATAGGCGACACCAGCGACGCCGACGCCGTTGTTGGCGAGCGCTGCAATCGTCCCTGCGACATGGGTGCCGTGCCAGCTCGAGTTCGAGGTGCCGCTGCTGCCGCAGGAGCCGGAGACCCGGAAATCGCCGGGGTCCGAGGCATCGCTGTCGCGGCCGTTGCCATCGTTGGCGCTGGCGGCGTCGCTGATGAAGTCGTACTGGGCGACGATCTGGCCGGCGAGATCGGCATGCGGCCGGTAGCCGGTGTCGATCACCGCGACGGTCGCGCCGCTGCCGTCCGTGCGGTCCCAGGTGGTGTAGGCGTTGACGCCAGACAGACCGTTGACCTGCGCTGGCCCGGCGACGCCCCAGAGGTTGCCGAGGTACGGATCGTTCGGCGTCAGCACCGGCTGCAGGATGCGATCCGGTTCGACATAGCGCAGCCCGGCCGGACGGCGAGCCTTGATGCGCGCCGCAAGGCGGGTGAGCGCGGCTTCATCGAGCCCGCCATCGGCATCGATCAGCAGCGCGCCGTTGCCGAGCCGGCGGCGGTAGTGCATCGACTGGCCTGCGCCGACAGCGAGATCGTCGACCCGGCTGCGCGCCAAGGTGTCGAGTGCTTGCGCGGCTTCAAAGCTCAGCGCCGTGCGACGCCGGCCGCGGAACGCCGCGATGTCGTCTTCATAGGCGACGATCAAGCGCGACGGCGGCAGCGGCTCGCTGACGGCAAGAAAGCGTGCCTGAGGTTCGGGTGACACGGCCGGCGCTGCACTGACGCTGGTGCCGGTCGTGGCCAGCACTGCCGCAGTCAGCGCAGCGGCGAAAATGGTTTTCAGCGTGCTGGTGAAAAGGGGCATGGCCGCGTCCGCAGATCAGGGTGTACGACCTGTATCGGCGGCGACGCAGTGGCCTGAAACGCCCTGTCAACCGGCTGCGCAGCGCCTTGACACCGCCGGTCGCGAATGGCCCGAAACGGTGACGCAAAGCTGGCGCGGAAGGGCTTTTCGCGCTGTTTTCGATCAACGAAAGCCGAGCCCGTCGGGATCTACCAGTAGGTATCGCGCTCGGCGGTGGCGGCGATCTTGTGGATGCTCAGATCGGCGCCGTTGAACTCTTCTTCCGGGCTCAGGCGCAGGCCGAACGCGGCTTTCAGCGCGCCGTAGACGATCGCACCACCCGTGAAGGCGATGACCACGCCGAGCACGGTGCCGACCACCTGTGCGCCGAAACTCACACCGCCGATGCCGCCGAGGGCGGTCGAGCCGAAGATGCCGGCGGCCAGGCCGCCCCAGGCGCCGCAGAGGCCGTGCAGCGGCCAGACGCCGAGCACGTCGTCGATCTTCCAGCGGTTCTGGGTCAGGGTGAACATGTAGACGAACAGGCCGCCGGCCACGCCGCCGGTGGCCAGCGCGCCGAGCGGGTGCATCACATCCGAGCCGGCGCAGATCGCCACCAGCCCGGCGAGCGGGCCGTTGTGCACGAAGCCCGGATCGTTGCGGCCGACGAACAGCGCCACCAGGGTGCCGCCGACCATCGCCATCAGCGAGTTCATCGCCACCAGGCCGCTGATCTTGTCCAGCGTCTGCGCGCTCATCACGTTGAAGCCGAACCAGCCGACGATCAGGATCCAGGCCCCGAGCGCCAGGAACGGAATGCTCGACGGCGGATGCGCGGAGATTTCCCCGGTCTTCGCATAACGGCCGCGCCGGGCGCCGAGCAGCAGCACCGCCGCCAGCGCGATCCAGCCGCCGACCGCATGGACCACCACCGATCCGGCGAAGTCATGGAAGTTGGCGCCGAACGTCGCCAGCAGCCAGTCCTGGATGCCGAAGCCGCCGTTCCAGGCAATGCGCTCGAACAGCGGATAGACAAAGGCGACCAGCAGGAAAGTCGCCGCCAGCTGTGGATAGAAGCGGGCGCGTTCTGCGATGCCGCCGGAGACGATCGCCGGCACTGCCGCCGCGAAGGTCAGCAGGAAGAAGAACTTGGTCAGCTCGAAACCGCTGTGCTGCGACAGCTCGGCCGCCGGCGCATAGAAATGCTGGCCGTAGGCCAGCGCATAGCCGAACACGAAGTAAGCGAGCGTCGAGATCGCGAAATCGCAGAGGATCTTGACCAGGGCGTTGACCTGGTTCTTGCGCCGCACTGTCCCGAGTTCGAGGAACGCAAAGCCTGCGTGCATCGCCAGAATCATGATCGCGCCCAACAGGATGAACAGGACGTCGGACGGCGTCTTGATGTCGTGCACTGCTTTGGTCTCCGCCAGGGGTTATCCGGCGTCTATCTGGTGCGCCGGGCCGCGGATTATTGCCGATTCGTGATCGACATCGGTGCGTTGCGCACCATTTTGAGTTTGGGCTCGACTTACTTGAAGCGAAATGCCAGGCCGGTCCCGACAAAGTAATCGTCCGAGGCGTCGTTCAGTCCCCTGCCGACGCGGAGGTCGATCTGCAGGTCGCCGCTCAGGGCACAGGTCAGTCCGACGTCGAGGTAGTGCTCGATCGATGCCGTAGCGCTGCTGACAGGGAACAGCGCATACCACTCGAAGAACGACGACAGGTTTTCGGTCAGCGACAAGCCGAGGCTGAGCGATTGGGCCCATTCCGTGTAGCTGTGCGCATCGTCATCGACCGCGAGATTGAGGTGGGTGCTGGCGTCCATCGACAGCGCATCGCTCAGGTCCCAGCCGTAAAGCAGATTGATGCCGGGCAGGACCCTGTCTGCGGAAAATTTCGCCGAGCCGGTGGGTACGGTCATCTGCGGTACCACGGCGAGGCCGGGCAGCAGCCCGTCCTGCTGCATCAGGGTCAGCTTGACGCCCAGGGACAGGTCTTCGATACCAGACCGGGTCGTTGTCGATCGCTCGGTGACCGGCGCCACGGCCATTCGCAATTCGATCCAGTTGGCCAACACGCCATAGCGAATCATCGGCTCGCCCCAGCTGTGGCTTTCGGTGCCGCTGGCCTTGGTGAAGGTGTAGCCCGTTTCCAGCTGCAGCACGCCCAGGCCGACGGTACTGCTGGCGTCGGTGAAGTCCGGCCGATCGGTATTGATGTCGCCCAGCGGCCCCAGCGTTGCTGGCCGGCCGGCCCACGAGAACAGGCTTGCCGGCAAGTCTTCGCGGTCCTGTGCGAGCAGCGATTGCGCAGGCAGGCAGGACAGCAACGAGGCCAGCAGGACGGGACCGCGCATGGAGATGCTGATCTGGGGGGATGTCGGCTGGATTCTAGTGTTTGCGAACCTCGATCGATGGGCCGGACCAGCGACGGCTCAAGCCGCCCCGGCGTAAGCCTCATTGCCGGCCGCCACCGCGTTGCCGCCGTTCTGCGCATAGGCAACGCGCCAGCGTTCATAGGCGCCCATGCCGCCGTCCTGCCAAGGATGGAAGCCGGGCTTGTAGTAGGCGAGGTAATGACCCATCAGCGGGCGGAACAGGCCGTTCCAGCCGTACAGCCAGCGCAGGCCGCGCGCCCAGAGGCCGAAGCGCTCGCGGAAGCTGTAGCCATCGACGATCAGCATGTGACGCAGGATCAGGAACACGTGCAGCGGGAACATCACCGAGGTGTAGAGCATCACGCCGGCGCGGGTGAAATAGCCGGCCTTGGCGACGTTCTTCAGCACGTCGAAGGCCACCGCCTTGTGCTCGATCTCTTCGACGCCATGCCAGATGTACATCGCCCGGATGCGCGGATCGGCCTCGGCGAACACGTCCGGCCGATCGAAGAAGCTGTGCGCCATGATCGAGGTCAGATGCTCGGCGGCGGCGGTCTGCGCCAGCGTGAACGAGGCCGGCATCAGCTCGCGGATGCGGGCAAGGATCTTCCGCGTGTTGGCCTCGATGTTGTCGACTCTCACGCCCTGCGCCTGCAGGCGATCGTTGAACTGCTTGTGCACGCGGCCGTGCTGCGCTTCCTGGCGCATGAAGTCCTTGACCTGCTGCTGCAGTTCCGGATCGACGATCTCGTCCTTGTAGTCGCGCACGCAGGTGATGAAGAACTTTTCGCCTTCCGGGAACAGCGTCGACATCGCGTCGAAGAAGCGCGACTTGAAGGCGTCGCCGCCGAACCAGTAGCGCGGGATGTCGCCATCGAGATCGAAGTCGACCTCGGTGCGCGGCACGATCGGGTAGCCGGATGCGGTGGTGGTCTGCTTCATGGGGCTGCGCCTTTCACGGAATTCGTGAGGGGACTCTAGGCGTCACGCCCGGGACCGGATATGACCGGCCGCGACCCGAGGGAACATTTCGCGACAGTCTTCAGCCTTCGGAACCTTGTCGACCCCGGAACGCGCTCGGCGACAACCCGGACCAGCGGGTGAATGCCCGGGTGAAACTGCGGCGATCGGAAAAGCCCAGCCGCTCGCTGATCGTTTCCAGATCCTGCGGGGTGTCCTGCAGCCACTTCGCGGCGAGCCGGAAGCGGGCACGGTCCTGCAGATCGGCGTAGCGCTGATCCTCGTCCTGCAGGCGCCGCTGCATGGTTCGAGGATGCAGGCCGATCGCCGCCGCCATCCGTTCCAGGCCCTGACCGAGCAGGGCCGGTTGTGCCTCGAAAGCCTGTTCGATCGACGCAACAAGACCTTGGTTGGGACCGAGCTTGGTGGGCAGCTTCGCGAGGCGTTGCTCGACCCGATACTCGGCCTGCTTGTGCAGCGCCGGGAACGCGCCTTCGAGCGGGCGATCGAGCAGCATGCGGTCGAAAGCCAGCAGGTGTTCGGGCTGATCGAACAGCACCGGTACTCGGAAATAGGCTTCGTAGGCCTCGCCATGCGCCGGGCGCGCATGGCGGAAACACAGCCGCAGGAATGGCGCCGAGGGTCCAAGCAGGCGCCGGCCGAATTTGACGATCGACGCGAAGGTGGTCTCGCTGAAATAGGGATTCGGCGGCGGCTCCACCCCGGCCGCGAGCTTCAGCACCAGATGCGCTTCGTTGCCGGCGTCTTCGAGCTGGACCTGGATCATCGGGTTGATCAGTTCGCGCACCCAGTCGAACACCCGCAGGCCGTCGCGCAGGGTCGGGCTGGTGGTGAGGTAGGTGTCGATGTCCGGCAGGTAATCGAAGGCGAAGGTTTCGCCGAGCACGAACGGAAAATGCAGCGGCGAATCGCGGGTGCGCGCCACGCAGGCGCTCATTACCTGCTGCAGCAGCGGAGCGCTGACCGTCGCGCTTTCGAGATGGATCAGGTCCATCTCGATGCCGACTTCACGAAACACCGGCTCGATGTTGAAACCGCACTGCGACGCCGCCTTGACCCAGTTCGGCAGGGTGATGAACGGAATCGGATCGAGATGCAGCGGCTGGGTCATCGGCCGAGTATGCCGCGCGGCCTTGTTCAGGCCATCAACTGCAGGCTCGCCAGCCGCGCGTACAGGCCGCCGCTGTGCAGCAGCTCGGCCGGCGTTCCGATCTCGACGATCCTGCCGGCTTCGAGCACGACGATGCGATCGGCGCGCTGCACCGTCGCCAGACGGTGGGCAATGATCAGGGTCGTGCGGCCGACCATCGCCGCTTCGAGGCCGCGCTGCACGAAGGCTTCGCTTTCGGCATCGAGCGCGCTGGTGGCTTCGTCGAGCAGCAGCAGCGGCGGATTCTTGAGGATCGCGCGGGCGATCGCCAGACGCTGGCGCTGACCGCCGGACAGGCGCACGCCGCGCTCACCGAGGAAGGTTTTATAGCGATCCGGCAGGCGATCGAGGAACTCGTCGGCCCGCGCAGTGCGGGCTGCCTGCTGCACCTGCTCGTCGGTGGCGTCGGCGTTGCCGTAGCGGATATTGGCGCTGGCGTCGGCGGAAAAGATCACCGCGTCCTGCGGCACGATGCCGATCTGGGCGCGCAGCTCGGCGGGATCGAGATCGCGCAGATCGATGCCGTTGAAGCGGATGCTGCCAGCACCTGAATCGACGTCGTAGTAACGGAGCAGCAGCTGGAAGATCGTCGTCTTGCCGGCGCCGCTGGGGCCGACCAGCGCCACGGTTTCGCCTTCGCGGATGTCCAGCGTCAGGCCGTCGAGCGAGGCCGTGTCGGGCCGCGACGGATAGTGGAAATGCACGTTCTGGAATTCGATCCGCGCCTGCCGCGTCTGCGGCAGCGGCTTGGGATTGGCGGGCGGCTGGATGCGGCTTTCGGCATGCAGCAGTTCGATCAGGCGCTCGGTGGCGCCGGCCGCGCGAAGCACGTCACCCCAGACTTCGGCGATCACGCCGACACCGCCGGCGGTCAGCACTGCATAGAGCACGAACGAGGCGAGCTGGCCGGCGCTCATGGTGCCGGCGATCACCGCGTGGGCGCCGAGCCAGAGCACGAAGACGATGGCGCCGAACACGCCGGCGATCACCGACGCGGTCATCAGCGCGCGCAGCCGGGCGCGGCGGATCGCCGACTTGAAGCTGTCGTCGACACTGGCGTCATAGCGCGCCGATTCGCGACCTTCCTGGGTGAAGGCCTGCACGGTGGGAATCGCGTTGAGGATTTCGCCGGCGACTGCCGAGGTATCGGCGAGGCGATCCTGGGCATCGCGGGACATCCGGCGCACGCCGCGGCCGATCAGCACCAGCGGCACCACGACCACGGCGAGCAGCACCACGGTGATCACGAACAGGCGCGGCGAAGTCACGCCGAGCATCACCAGACCGCCGATGAACTGCAGCAGGCTGCGCAGGCCCATCGATACCGAGGAGCCGACCACGGTTTGGACCAGGGTGGTGTCGCCGGTCAGCCGCGACAGCACTTCGCCGGTGCGCGTGGTTTCGAAAAATTCCGGCGACTGCGCCAGCATCCGGCGATAGACCGCGCTGCGCAGATCGGCGGTGACCCGTTCGCCGATCCAGCTGACGAAGTAGAAGCGGCCGGCAGTGGCCATCGCCCAGAAGATGGCGAGCAGGCCGAGGGCTGCGAAGTGCGCGTTGATGTGGCTGTCGGCAGCGGCGTTGGCGACGAAGCCCTTGTCGATCAGATCGCGGAACGCCAGCGGCACCATCAGCATCGCACCGGAGCTGAGGATCAGCGTCACCGTCGCCATGATCAGCCGGCCGCGATACGGCGCCAGGAACGGCAGCAGGCCGGCGAGGGCGGACAGCTTGCGGCGCGGCGGGGTGGTATCGGAGGCGGCGGTTGCGGTCATTGAACGGTCTGGAAGCTGGTGCGGCGGGGATTGTCGCTGGATGGCGGTTTCGATGCTTGCATCCGTGGCGGCGATCACGCAGCGTCGGCGCCCGATCTTCGCGCCTGCCCATCCACGATGACCACCTTCATCCCGACCCGCGCCGCCGCGCTCGCGCGGCTGGCCGAGTTCCTGCCCAACGCCGGCAGCCACTACGCGAACGAGCGCAACAGTGATCTTGGCCCCACGCAGCGTGACAACGTGTCGCTGCTGTCACCCGCGGTGCGTCATCGTCTGATCACCGAGGACGAGATTGTCCGCGCCGTGCTCGGCAGCCATTCGTTCCAGGCCGCCGAGAAGTTCATCCAGGAAGTCTGCTGGCGCACTTACTGGAAGGGCTGGCTGGAACTGCGGCCGAAGGTCTGGCGCGATTATCAGAGCCAGCTCGAAGACCTGATCGGCAAGATCAGCGAGGGTTCCGGACTGGATAGGCCGTTCCGCAAGCGCTATCAGGCGGCCGTCGACGGCCATACCGGCATCGCCTGTTTCGATGCCTGGACACAGGAGCTGCGCAGCACCGGCTACCTGCACAACCACACGCGCATGTGGTTCGCGTCGATCTGGATCTTCACCCTGAACCTGCCGTGGCAGCTCGGAGCGGACTTCTTCCATCGCCATCTGCTGGATGGTGATCCCGCCTCGAACACCTTGAGCTGGCGCTGGGTCGCGGGCCTGCAGACGCAGGGCAAGCATTACCTGGCGCGCGCCGAGAACATCCAGCAGTACACGGCGGAGCGCTGGTCGCCGAAAGGTCAGCTGAAGGAAGACGCCAGCCCGCTGCCGGCGGACGCGATTCCGGCGGCAGGAAAACTCGGCGAACTGCCGCTGCCGAACGCGCGCAAGCGCACGGCGCTGTGGCTGCATGAGGACGATCTCTGCGCCGAGTCCTGGCCGGCCGTCGACGGCCTCGATGTCGTCGCGATCGCGGGCGATGTGTCGCCGGCGAGTCGCTCCTGGCTGCCGGTCAGCGACTCGGTGATCGCCTACTCCGAAGCGGCACTGGCCGATGGCCTGGGCCGCGCCGGCGCGCATTACCGCCAGCCGGCCCAACGAGTGCTGACCGCCGATCGTCAGCGCTGGCTGGCCGAGCACGGCATCGAACAGGTGGTCACGGCCCATGCGTCGGTCGGCCCGGCGGCCGGAGCGCTCGGTCTGTTGACGCGCGATCTGCGCGCGCGGGGTATCAGCCTGGTGCAGCTGCGTCGCGCCTGGGACACGGCCTTCTGGCCGCATGCCGACAGGGGCTTCTTCCAGTTGCGCGAACAGATTCGCCCGGTGCTCGCCGGACTGCGGATTTCTTGAATCGAAGACGGGTCAGCGGTATTGCCGGGCCGATTGCTGGCCGCATTCGTTAGCAGCCGCCAAGTCACTGTGCTAACAGGAAATTTTGACGCCACCGCGGCATGGGATGTGCATAGTTGATCCCGTAGCTCAACCGCTCTAGGAGGTCGTCATGCAATCGCCCGACTTTGCGCAGTTTGGTGCCACCGCGCTGGAACAGAGGGATCTGCTGTTCCTGTTCGAGCATTTCCCGGTGCCGGAAACCGATGCCGTGGAAGCCGCGCGCCGGGTCATCGAACAGCCGAGCACCTTGGAATCCCTGCTCGAAAGCCGCTACGTGCAGGATGCGATGCTCGATCCGGCTTCGGCCTGGGTCGATGTCTCGCCGAAGCTCTACTTCAACGTGATGCTGCGCCGGGCGCTGGCCGGCCGCCGTGATTCCGGCGAGCGCCGGACGATCCACTATCTGTCGAACCTGCTGGCGCTGTTCTCGAACAGCGAGCGCCTGCATCGCGTGCAGGCCGGCGAAGCGCAGGACTACGACTATCTCGTCGATCTGATGTTCGAGGCCCAGAACGCCGGCCACGAACGGCGCTTCCTGGTGCTGTCGCAGATCGGCAATTACGCGCTGTTCCTGGCCGGCTGGTGCGCGCCGTGGATCGAACATCGCCGCCGCTACTTCAATCGGCCGCTGGGCCTGGACTACTACTGCAACATGAGCCGCTCGCACTTCGCTTCAGCCGCGAAGCACGAACTGGCCGATACCTTTGGCTTGAAGCCGGTGTTCGCGCAGCTGGCGGTGCGCTTCGATTACTACCGGGGTGGCATCGAGCGGATGGCGAGTACCGCCCTGCACTGAGCCCCGGTAGTGCAGAACTACTTCTTGAACCAGGTAGCGCCGGACAAGGAGGCCAGCGCTTCCAGTGCCAGCCCGCCGTGCAGGTCATCGGCCAATGCCCGCTTCAGCGGACGGGTCAGCACGTGCCGGGTGTTGCGCAACAGGATCGGATTACGGCCGGCGAGGTCAACGGCCAGGGCCTGGGCGCGCGGCATCAGTTCCTGCGTCGGGAGCACTTCGCCGACTACGCCCAGTGCCCTGGCTTCTTCGGCGGCGATCTTCTGGCCGGTGAGCAGGAAGTAGCGGCCGCGATTCGGCCCGAGCAGCAGCGGCCAGATCACCTGCACGCCATCGCCGGGCACCAGACCGCCGGGGAAATGCGGCGCGTCCTGGAAGTAGGTGCTGTCGGCGGCCAGCACGATGTCGCAGAGCACGGCCAGTTCGGAATGCACGGTGACCGGGCCGTTGACGGCGGCGATCATCGGCACTTCGATGTCGAGCAGGTTGTGCAGCAGGCGGTTGCCTTCGCGGATGATCCGATCCCAGATTTCCGCCGGATATTCGCCGCGCGCCAGTGCGCCGGGACCATCGCCGGGCGGCAGCTTGATGAAGGCGTCGCCGCTGCCCGTCAGGATCACCACCCGGTTGTCGCGATCAGCGGCGATGGCGCCGAACAGTTCGCCGAGTTCGGCATGCGGCGCCGCGCCCCAGATCAGTGGGCCACCGTCGCTGTGCATGCGCACGGTCAGCACGCCGGCGTCGTCGCGGCTGACTTCGGCCGTGCTGTAGCGGTGCTGGTAGTCGATCAGTTTCATGACGCGGCCACCTCCAGCTGTGGGGCTCAGTCGCCGAGACCGGCGCGGAATGCCAGGTAATCCTGCGCTGCCCGGCCCGGTGCTTCCAGCATCGGCAGATGACCGATGCCGGCCATCATCAACACTTTCGAGTTCGGCAGCAGGCGATGCAGAATCGCGGCGCCGGAAGGATGCAGCACGCGATCCTTATCGCCCCAGACGATCAGGGTCGGCGTCGCCAGCGGCGGATTCATTTCAGCCAGTGTTGCGTCGAGCGCGCCGGACTGCTCGCGAATCTCGCCGAAGATGTGTTCGTTGAGCGCGTAGTTGGCGATCTGCCGATCGATCAGCACTTGTCGCACCGGCGCCGGAATGAACGGCGGCTTCTGCATCACGAACTGCATCAGCCGGCCGAAGTCCTGAGCGCTGCGGGCGAACAGCGGCGGCGGCATGCCGGCGGCGAGCAGCTTGCTCATTTCCGAGTCTTCGGCCGACATCATGCCGGCCGGATCGAGCAGCCACAGGCTTTGCACGGCTTCCGGATGGGCGATCGCATAGGCCGCCGAAATCCAGCCACCCATCGAGTTGCCGCCGAGGTGAAAACGGGTCAGACCGAGCTTGCTGACGACCAGCGCAACGCGTTCCACCTGATCGCTGATCCGGTAGCGGGCATCGGCCGGTTTCGAGCTTTCGCCGAAGCCGGGCAGATCGATCGCATAGACGCGGTAGCGCTTGGTCAGCGTGGCGGCGACGCGGGTCCAGTTGTCCTTGTCGGCGCCGATGCCGTGCAGCAACAGCAGCGGTGGCGCATTGGCCGGGCCGCCTTCCAGATAGACGATGTGAAGGTTCCCCTCCTTGGCATCGATGTCCATTTCCGAACGCTGCAGCCCGGCGCGCATCCGCTCCAGGCTCATCGCGGTATCGGCAATCTTCTTCGGCGCCAGGAAGTACAGGCCGATGTAGACGGCAATGGTCAGCGCGAGCAGCAGCAGGAAGGCTTTCAGGATCAGCACGGAAACTCCGGGGTAGCGAAAACAGAGAAGGCTTCAGGCCAGCCAGCGCGACAGCTGCGTGTAGACGTCGGGATGATTGACCAGCCGCAGATGATGCAGGCTGGGCAACATCAGGCCGTCGCCATCGATGAACGGCACTTTCAGCGTTTCGTTCAGATGATGGCCGCTGGCGCTGTCGTGCAGCACCAGACCATCGCCGATCCAGCGCGTCCGCGGATGCAGCGGGCCGTCGCCGAGCATCGCGCCGATGAAGTGCAGCCGCGCCTTCGGCAGGCGCAGCACTGGCTGGCGGGTGTCGTGACCGATCAGGTCCTGATCGTGGTCGCGCCAATCGTCGTGGCGCAGGCTGCCGTGGCGCAGATCCTTGATGCCGGCCGAGCGGGCGTTGATCGCCGTCGCCAGCGGGCGAGTGATGTCGAGCATGCCGAGCAGGCTGGTCGCCAGATGGCCGAAGCGCTCCAGCGGCGCGCCGTGATGCGGGCTGCCGAGGCAGACCAGATGGGTGATCTTTTCCGGCCACAACAAGCCCTGTTCGAGCGCCTGATGCGCTGCACTGCGGGCGATCAGCCCGCCCATGCTGTGACCGATCAGCGCCACGCGGCGCACTTTCACCGGCCAGTTTGCGAGCAGGGTTTCGAGTGCGGCGGCGAAGTCCTCGCCGTTCTCGGAGATGTGCCGGCCGCTGTTGTAGCGGAGGAACACCGGCGTGTAGCGGTGCTCGCGCTGCAGCTTCGAGGCGTAGGTATCGCCATCGTGCTGGTCGGCATAGGTCGACCAGATGTGCTCGTCGCAGCACAGGCCGTGCAGGAACACCGCGATGTCACCGCTGGCGTCCGGATGCTCGGCGGCGAGCGCCGCGCGAGTCAGCGACAGCAGGCAGCCCTGGCGATCACGGAAGCCGAACGTGGTCGCCAGGCCATTGCCGCTTTTGGCGAGGAAATCGCCGAACACGCCATTGGTAGCGCTGACGACCGCTTGCAGGCGATTCACCAGCGCACCCGCCCCGGCTGATCCTGAATCTGGTCGAGCACCCGGATCGCCGCATCGCAGCCGACCGCGCTCAGGCCACGGACGCCGAGGTGCACGCCTTTGGTGATGCCGTCGTGGAACTGCCGAACCACGCCGCTGAACTGCGCCACCACCGGCACGAAAGCCAGCACGCGGAACGGTTTGTCGGCGATCGCCAGATGGGTTTCCTCGATGCGGGCGCTGCCGCGATCGATGCCAGCCTTAAGTAAGGCGATGGCGCCGCGCAACTGGCGCGATGATTCGTCGGTGCTTGCGGACATGATGGCGACCCGGTTGGTGATGTGAACAATCGTGCACAAATATTTGCGCCCTGTCCACTGCAGTCTCTTTCTGGTTCTGCCCGTTGCCCGCAGAATCGCGCCCAAACTATCAGCCGCCCACTCGTATTACGGAGATTCCCCTTGGCCCTGCCTGCCGTGCTGCAAAACCTGCGTCTGCCGGTGATCTGTTCGCCGATGTTCATCGCCTCGAACCCGCGTCTGGTCATCGAGCAGTGCAAGGCTGGCTTGGTCGGCTCGTTCCCGGCGCTGAACGCGCGGCCGCAGTCGCGGCTTGGCGAGTGGCTGGTCGAGATCGAAACCGCGCTGGCGGCGTTCGAGGCGGCCAATCCGGGTAAGAAGGCGGCGCCGTTCGCGGTCAACCAGATCGTCCACAAGTCCAACGATCGCCTCGAAGCCGACATGGCGACCTGCGTCGAGCACAAGGTGCCGATTATCATCACCTCCCTGCGCGCGCCGGACGCCATCGTTCCGGCCGTGCACAGCTACGGCGGTCTGGTGTTCCATGACGTGATCAGCGTGCGCCACGCGCAGAAAGCGCTGGAAGCCGGTGTCGACGGCCTGATCCTGGTCTGCGCCGGTGCCGGCGGCCACGCCGGCACCTTGTCGCCGTTCGCGCTGGTCGGCGAGATCCGCAAGTTCTACAAGGGACCGATCATCCTGTCCGGCTCGATCGCCAGCGGCGACGCCATCCTCAGCGCGCAGGCGATGGGCGCCGACATCGCCTACATCGGCACCCGCTGGCTGGCCACGCCGGAAGCGAATGTCAGCGACGGCTATCGCCAGGCGATCGTCGAATCCGGCGCTGGCGACATCGTCTACACGCCGTATTTCTCGGGCGTGCATGGCAACTATCTGAAGAAGAGCATCGTCCTCGCCGGCATGGACCCGGACAATCTCCCGCACGCCGACGCCAGCAAGATGAACCTAGGCAGCGGCGGCGCCGATGCCGACAGCAGCACCGCCAAGGCCTGGAAGGACATCTGGGGCGCCGGTCAGGGCGTGGGCCTGATCGACTCGATCAAGCCGACTGCCGAAGTGGTCAACCAGCTGGAAGCCGAGTACCGCGCGGCGAAGGCGCGGATGCTGGCGGCGTCGCAGGCCTACGCAGGCTGATGACCACGTAGCAGGCGGCTAATCGGCCGCCTGCTTCCTGCGCCGTTCCGAGCGCGCCGAGGCTTCGACGACCGCCAGCAGACGCGGTCCGAACAGCGTATCGAGCATTGGCTGGATCAACTCTTCCAGGCTGCGGCCGACGGTCAACTGGCCAGCCAGATGCAGGCTCAGCAAACCGTGGAGCGCTGCCCAGGTGACGTGCGCGCCGGTCGCCCCATCGCCGGGAATCAGTCTGGCATCGACGGCTTCCTGGTACGCGGTCTGAACTGTCGCCATCGCGCGCAGCCGCGCCGCGTGCAGTTCGGGGAAATCGGTCGGATCGGGCTGGCTCAGCGAGAACATCAGCCGGTACTCGGACGGCTGTGATTGCGCGAAGGCGATGGCGGTTCGGGCAATCGCATGCAGCTTGAGCAGTGGCGACTCCAGGCCTTCGACGGCGGCTTCCAACAGCGCGGTCAGGCGCTCGAACCACACGGCGCGCAGTGCCGCAAAGATGTGTTCCTTGTTCTTGAAATAGCGATACGGCAGCGCCTGGCTGCGGCCCATTGCCGCGGCGATCGCCCGCAAGGTCACGGCATCGTAGCCATCACGTTCATAGAGCGCCGCAGCGGCCGCGCAGATTTCGGCGCGGACGCCGTCGGCTGCTTCGGTGGATAGGCGGGGGCGAGCCATGGGCCGGGATGCGTCCGATCAGCAGAATGCGCGTTGCAATCAGCGCGTGATCTGCCGCATCAAGCACTCCTGCGCCGCGCTCGCCACCAGCCGGCCAGTGCGGTCATAGATCAGCCCGCGCGACATGCCGCGCACCGATTGCGCACTCGGCGAATCCATCGCGTACAGCAGCCAGTCGTCGGCGCGCACGTCGCGGTGGAACCACAGCGCGTGGTCGATCGAGGCGACGATCATGTCGCTGGAGAACCAGCTGCGGCCGTGCGGCAATAGTGCGGTCGAGGCCAGATTGAAATCGGAGGCGTAGGCGAGCACGCAGCGGTGCAGCATCGGATCGTCCGGCAGCTTGCCGGCGGCGCGGAACCAGATGCCCTGCTGCGGCGCCCGCTTCTCCGGCTGGAACGGGTCCATCGGCGCTACCCAGGCGAACTCGAAGGCCTGCTCGTTGGTGAAGGCGATGCGCAGGCGCTCGGGGAAATCCGGGTTGCGCGCCACTTCGTCCGCCAGCCATTGCTTGCGCAATTCCAGCTGGCTGGCCAGCGATTCCGGCGTCGGCACCTCGGGCATTTCGACCTGATGCTCGAAGCCTTCCTCGGCGCGCTGGAACGAGGCCATCAGGGTCAGGATCGGCTGGCCGTGCTGGATCGCCTGCACGCGGCGCGTGGTGAAGCTGCGGCCATCACGGACCCGATCGACTTCGTAGACGATCGCCGCATCCATGTCGCCCGGGCGCAGGAAGTAGGCGTGCAGTGAATGCGGCAACTGGCCTTCGACGGTGCGCGTCGCCGCGACCAGCGCCTGGCTGACCACCTGGCCGCCGTAGACGCTGCGGCCGCCGAGATGGCGGGACTGGCCCCGAAACAGGTTGACTTCCAGGGGTTCCAGATCGAGCAGGCTGACCAGATCGGCGAGGCAGGGGTTCATCGGTTTTCCACTTGTCTTAGATATGAAAGGGTAGCCCAGAGCGCTCACACCGAGTGTCCGGCCGCGTGGCCGGACGCCCAGGCCCACTGGAAGTTGTAGCCGCCGAGCCAGCCGGTGACATCGACCACTTCGCCGATGAAGTACAGGCCGGGCTGATGCCTGGACATCATCGTGCTCGATGACAGGCCATTGGTATCAACGCCACCGAGTGTCACTTCGGCGGTGCGATAGCCCTCGGTGCCGCTGGCGGTGATCGGCCATTCGCTGAGCTGCGCGGCGATCGCTTTCAGCTCGGCGGCGCGGTACTGGCGCAGCGGCTTGTTGGCGATCCAGCGCTCGCACAAGCGCTGGGCGAAGCGCTTCGGCAGCGCTTCGGAAAGCACTGTCTTGAGTTCGCTGGCCGGTCGTTCGGCTTGTTGCGCGGCGAGCCAGGTTTCGGCGTCATCGTTCGGCAGCAGGTTCAGGGACAGCGGCTGTCCCGGCTGCCAGTACGAGGAAATCTGCAGGATCGCCGGGCCGCTGAGGCCACGATGGGTCAGCAGCAGCGCGCCACGAAAGCTCGTGTCTTCGGCCGAGACTTCGACTGGCAAGGCGACGCCGGACAGATCGGCGTAATCCTCCAGCGGCTTGCCGGACAAGGTCAGCGGCACCAGGCCGGCGCGCGTCGGCAGCACGTCGTGGCCGAACTGCCTGGCGAGCTGATAGCCGAAGCCGGTTGCGCCCATCGAAGGAATCGACAGGCCGCCGGTGGCGACGACGATCGAAGCGGCCGAGTAGACGCCGCGCGCGGTGATGACCTCAAAGACGCCGTTGCGCTGCTGCACGGCGTTGATCGTGCAATCGGTCTCGATCACCACATTCGCATCGCGGCATTCGTCGAGCAGCATGCGCAGGATCAGCTTCGAGGATTCGTCGCAGAACAGCTGGCCGAGTTCCTTCTCGTGGTACTTGATGCCGTGCTTGTCGACCAGCGCGATGAAATCCCAGGGCGTGTAGCGGGCGAGCGCGGACTTGCAGAAATGCGGATTGGCCGACAGGTAGTTCGCTGCCGTCGTCCCGGTATTGGTGAAATTGCAGCGCCCGCCGCCGGACATCAGGATCTTCTTGCCGACCTTGTTGGCGTGCTCGATGACGCGCACCCGCTTGCCACGCTGGCCGGCCGTGAACGCGCAGAACAGGCCGGCGGCGCCGGCGCCGAGCACCAGCACGTCGTCGGTGGTGATGGTCACCAGACCTTGCGCTCGGGCAGCAGGCCGCGCAGCTCTTCCGGCGTCAGATCGCGCCACGCCCCGACCTTCAGATTGCCCAGCCGCACATTGATGATGCGCACCCGCTGCAGGCGCACCACCTTGTAATCGAAGGCGGCGCACATGCGGCGAATCTGCCGGTTCAGGCCCTGGGTCAAGGTGATCTTGAAGCTGAACTCGCCGAGCGCTTCGAGCTTGCAGGGCTTGGTGCGTTCTTCTAGTTCGGTGAGAAAAACGCCGCGGCTCATCACGGTGATGAAGCTTGGTGTCACCGCGCGGTTCACGGTCACCCGGTATTCCTTCTCGTGATTGTTTTCCGAGCGCAGGATTTCGTTGACGATGTCGCCGTTGTTGGTCAGCAGGATCAGACCATCGGAGTCCTTGTCGAGCCGGCCGATCGGGAAGATGCGTTCGCGGTGCTTGATGAAATCGACGATGTTGCCGGCGACGTGGCGCTCGGTCGTGCAGGTGATGCCGACCGGCTTGTTCATCGCGATGTAGACGTGGCTGGACGCGGCACCGATCGGCTTGCCGTCGACTGCCACCGTGTCGCCATCGTTGACCTGGGTGCCGAGGGTCGCGATCACGCCATTGACCGAGACGCGGCCGGCCTCGATCCAGCCATCGGCTTCGCGGCGCGAGCTGATGCCGGTTTCGGCGATGAATTTGTTCAGACGCATGGGTTCAGCCGCATGGATTCAGACGCATCGGTCAGCCGACGTAGTGCATGGCCGCCGCCGCGCCGAACGAGAACGCAGCCCGCAGCAGGCGGGCTGCGCGGTCGCGCGGCAGCATCAGCTGATCGATCTCTTCTTCCGGCAAGCCGGCGCGCTGATAGCTTTCCTCGCGCTCCTTGCGGGTGATCGTGCGGTCGATCAGGCCGGACACCAGCCAGCAGAACACGAAGTAGATCGCGCTGACGAAGCCGAATGCCACCAGGCTGACCAGCAGCAGGCCCCAGGATGTCAGCGGCTTCAGCCAGCGATCCATGAGGCCGGGTGCTAGACGATGCTGGCGTACAGATCGTGGGTGTCGGCCGAGGTGACCTTGGCCATCACCCGCTGGCCTGGCCGCAGCTTCGGCACATTGTTCAGGATCACCCGGCCGTCGACTTCCGGCGCGTCCGCCTGGCTGCGGGCAATGACGCCGTCGGGGCCGACTTCGTCGATCAGCACTTCGATGGTCCTGCCGATCTTCTTCTGCAGCTTGGCGGCGCTGATGCCGGCCTGGCGGGTCATGAAGCGTTCGAGGCGCTCGTCCATGACTTCCTGCGGCACCGCACCCGGCAGCGCGTTGGCGGTGGCGCCATCGACCGGCGAATAGGTGAACGCGCCGACCCGATCCAGCTGCGCTTCGTCGAGCCAGTCGAGCAGGGTCTGGAACTCGGCTTCGGTCTCGCCGGGGAAGCCGACGATGAAGGTCGAGCGGATGGTGATGTCCGGCGCAATCGCCCGCCAGGCTTCGAGCCGGCGCAAGGTGTTTTCGGCGGCGGCCGGCCGCTTCATGCGCTTCAGCACGCTGGTGGCGGCGTGCTGGAACGGCACGTCGAGATAGGGCAGCACCAGACCTTCGGCCATCAGCTCGATGACGGCGTCGACGTGCGGGTACGGATAGACGTAGTGCAGGCGCACCCAGGGCTGGCTCGGCGCATCGAGATTGGCGAGGCCGCGGCACAGATCGAGCATCCGCGTTTCGTATTCGCGCTCGCGGAACGTGCGCTTCGCGTACTTGAGATCCAGGCCGTAGGCGCTGGTGTCCTGCGAGATCACCAGCAGTTCCTGGACGCCGGAGCGGGCCAGCTTCTGGGCTTCGATCAGCACTTCATCGACCGGCCGCGAACGCAGCTTGCCGCGCATCGACGGGATGATGCAGAAGCTGCACTTGTGATTGCAGCCCTCGGCGATCTTCACATAGGCGTAATGGCGCGGCGTCAGCTTGATGCCTTGGGGCGGCAGCAGATCCATGAACGGGTCGTGCTGCGGCGGTACGGCCAGATGCACGGCGTCCATCACGCCCTTGTAGTCCTGCGGGCCGGTGATCGACAGCAGGTCTGGGAACTTGCCTTCGATCAGCCCGCGGCGCGCACCGAGGCAGCCGGTGACGATGACCTTGCCATTCTCGGCCATCGCATCGCCGATCGCGTCCAGCGATTCCTCGACCGCCGAATCGATGAAGCCGCAGGTATTGACGATCACCACATCGGCCGCATCGTAGTTGCCGACGGTTTCGTAACCCTCGGCGCGCAGCTGGGTCAGGATGCGTTCGGAATCGACCAGCGCTTTCGGGCAGCCCAGCGACACGAAGCCGACCTTGGGAGCCAGTTTCGGCACCACGGCGGCGGATTTGCGACGGGGACGGGCAGCAGCAACGGGCATGAAAGCACCGGGACAAAGCGGGAAGCGGGCATTTTACTCCGTCGCGAACCCCAGGCCCGTGGTAGCGGTCCCAAACCGGCGAGCACGCAGCTCAGGCGGCCCTCGCTAGACTAGGGCAGCAATATCGTCATCCCCCATATCGGAGTTCCTCATGGGCAAGGTTCTGAAGATCGTGTTCGGTGTCATCGGCGTCGTCCTGCTGCTCGTGGTGCTTGCGGTCGGCGCCTTCGCGCTGTTCTTCGATCCGAACGATTTCCGCAGCCAGATCACCGCCGCCGCCAAGAAGTCGACCGGCCGTGATCTCGCGCTCGGCGACATCAAGCTCGGCTTCTATCCGGTGCTCGGCGCCAACGTGAAGAACGTTTCCCTGAGCAACGCCGCCGGGTTCGGGGACGCGCCGATGCTGGTGGTGGCCGAGGCCGATGTCGGCGTGCGCCTGCTGCCGCTGCTGATGAGCCGCGAGATTCGCATCGGCAAGATCAGCCTCACCGGCATGAAGCTGAACCTGGCCAAGGACGCCACCGGCAAGAGCAACTGGGATGACCTGAGCAAGACCGACGAGACCGCCGCCAAGCCCGAGGAAGAGAAGTCCGGCGGCGGCGCCGGCATCAAGTCGATCGACATCAGCGGCATCGCGATCAAGGGTGCGGATATCCGCTATGACGACAAGCAGAGCGGCCAGGCTTATGCGGTGTCCGGCCTCGAGCTGGAAACCGGTTCGATCAGCCCCGGCGATCCCTTCGACATCAAGCTGGCGTTCTCGACCACGGTAAAGCAGCCGGCCGCGAAGGCCGACATCAAGCTGTCGACGCGCGTGGAATACGATCTGAAGGCGAAGACCTACAGCGCCGACAAGCTGGCCCTGAAGGTGCTGGCGACGATGCCGGACCAGAAGGCCGATATCGACCTCAGCGGCAATCTGTCCGCCGACATGAACAAGCAGACCGCCAAGGCCGACAAGCTCAGCCTCAAGGTCAAGGCGACGACCAAGGACGGAACGGCTGACATCGATGTAGCCGGCAATGCTTCGGCCGATCTCGGCAAGAAGACTGCGCTGACCGACAAGCTGACCGTCAAGCTGAAAGCGGCGCTGAAAGATCTCAACGCCAATGCCGATCTTGCCGTGCAGGTCTCGGCCGAGTACGACAAGCCGCTGGTTCGCGCGCAGGGGTTGACCGTGAAGGTCGATGCCGATGGCGCGGCCGTGCCCGGCGGCAAGCAGACCGCGACGTTCGCGGGTGACGCGATCTACGACGGCGAAAAGGGCACGCTGAAGCTGGCCAGCGGCGATCTCAAGGCGGCTGGACTCGATGCGACCATCGCCCTCGATGCCATCGGCCTGAACACCGATGCGCCGCGTTTCGTCGGCCCGCTGTCGGTCAAGACCTTCAACCCGCGCGAGCTGATGAAGCTGCTCGACATCAAGGTCGACACCGCCGATCCGGAAACCCTGAAAGCGCTGACCCTGCGGCTGAAGTTCGATGCCACGACCAAGGCGGCGCGGATCAGCGATCTGAACATGAAGCTGGACCAGAGCACCTTCACCGGCTCCGGTGCAGTGACCAGCTTCGATTCGAAGGCGGCTGAGTTCGCGCTGAAGCTCGATACGATCGACGCCGATCGTTATCTGCCGACACCGGCCGTGCCGGTCAAGGAAGCGCCGCGGACGCCGGAAGAAAAAGTGAAAGCCAATGCCGTCGAACTGCCCATCGATGCGCTCGACGGCTTCACCGCCAACGGCACCATCGACATCGGCAAGCTGAAAGTGTCGAACCTCAGCATGGCCAATGTGCAGTTCCGCCTGAATGCGACCAAGGGCCTGCCGAAGGAAATTGGTCTGGGTGCCCAGCTCTACGGCGGCAGCATCGCGTCGACGACGAAAATCACACCGGGCGCCATGCCGCGCTATGCCGAAGCCCTGAAGCTGACCTCGATTTCCGCCGGCCCGCTGCTCAAGGATTTCACCGGCAAGGAATCGATGACCGGCGAAGGCAATTTCGCGATGGACGTGACCGCCAGCGGCAAGACCGTGGGCGCGATCAAGCAGGCCTTGAACGGCGATCTGTCGTTCAGCTTCCTCAATGGCGCGGTCAAGGGCTTCAATCTCGGCCAGATCCTGCGCAAGGGTGATGCGCTGCTGAAGGGCCAGCAGTTCAACGAAAGCGCACCTGTGCAGACCGACTTCACCGAGCTGAGCGCCGCAGCGAAGATCACCAACGGCGTGCTGCAGTCCGACGCGCTGAATGCCAAGAGCCCGCTGTTCCGGGTCGATGGCGCCGGCAAGGTCGACATCGCCCGCGAAACCATCGACTACACCGCCAAGCCGACCATCGTGAACACCGCCAGCGGCCAGGGCGGCAAGGAGATGCCGGACCTCGCTGGCATCGTCATTCCAATCCGAGTGACTGGCACCTTCGAAAATCCGAAGTACGCGCTGGATATCCGCGCAGCGCTGCAGCAGAAGGCTACCGAAGGCCTGCGCGAGAAACTGGTCGGCGAGAAGGGCGACAAGCTGCGCGAGAAGATCGATACCCAGATCGAGAAGAAGCTCGGCAACCAGCTCGACGGCAATCCGGCGCTGAAGGGCAAGCTGCAGGACGGCCTGAACTCGCTGTTCGGCAAGAAGAAGCCGCCAGCTGAACCGGCTCCCGCGCCGGCCCCGGCACCGGCGCCCGCTCCAGCGCCCTGAGCGCAGCGACAATCGCCTTGAGCGAAGCCACAACACAGGCGGCTGGCGAAGACTTCGCCAGCCGCCTGCTCACTTGGTTCGACAGCCACGGCCGCCACGGCCTGCCGTGGCAATCACCGCGCACGGCCTATCGCGTCTGGCTGTCCGAAGTGATGCTGCAGCAGACTCAGGTCGCGACGGTCATCCCGTACTTCCAGCGCTTCATCGCCCGCTTCCCGGATTTCAACGCGCTGGCCGCCGCCGATATCGACGAGGTGCTGGCGCTGTGGGCCGGCCTTGGCTACTACGCCCGTGCCCGCAACCTGCACGCGGCGGCCAAGCAGGTGGCCTCGCTGCATCGCGGCGAATTGCCGGACGATCTCGAAGCGGCACAGGCGCTGCCCGGCGTCGGCCGCTCCACCGCTGCCGCGATCCTCGCCCAGGCCTATGGCTCGCGGCACGCGATCCTCGATGGCAACGTCAAGCGCGTGCTGGCGCGCCACGCGGCGATCCCCGGCTGGCCCGGCGAGCCGAAAGTCGCTGCCAGGCTGTGGCTGGTTTCCGAACGCTTCCTGCCACAGACGCGCCTGGCCGATTACACGCAGGCGATCATGGATCTCGGCGCCACGCTGTGCACCGCGCGTGCACCGGCCTGCACCCGCTGCCCGGTCGCAGGGGACTGTGTGGCGCGGCTCGCGGATCGCACCGAAGATTTCCCGTCATCGAAGCCGGCGAAGGCTCGCCCGCTGCGCCGGGCAACGCTGCTGCTGGTCGAGAACGGGCAAGGCGCGGTGCTGATCGAACGCCGTCCGCCGACCGGCATCTGGGGCGGCCTGTGGTCGCTGCCGGTGGCCGGTGAGGGCGAGTCCGTCGACACGCTGCTGCGCGAACGCTTCGGCATCAGCGTCGAACCGCTGGAAACCCTGCCGGCCTTCCGCCACGCCTTCACCCATTTCGAGCTGGAACTGACGCCGCTGCTCTGCGCCCTGATCGACGCTCCATCCACCGCCCTGCATGAGCGACCGGAGCAGCGCTGGCTTACCATGCACCGCGACGCGCTGCCCGGCCTGCCGGCGCCAGTGCTCAGCTTCCTGACTCGCCGCTACCCCACCGCAACGACTCCGACCCCACCCCGTCCAGACCCGTGTCCCGAACCGTCCACTGCATCAAGCTCGGCATCGAAGCCGAAGGCCTCCCGCGTCCGCCAGTCCCCGGCGACCTCGGCCAGCGCATCTACGAGCAGGTCTCGAAACAGGCCTGGGCCGAATGGATCGCGCACCAGACTAGGCTGATCAACGAGATGCGCCTGTCGCTGGCGGAAGCCGAATCACGCAAGTTGCTGATGACCGAACTGGAGAAATTCTTCTTCGGCGGCGGCGAGCTGACCAAGACCAGCTACATCCCGCCGAAAAAGGCCTGAGCACCGCTGCAGGCCAGCCCCAGCCATGGCCGGAAAGTGCTTGACGCCTGATACCCCTGTCGCGTCTAATCGCGCTCCGCGTTGAGACGCGGGCATCCAAGCAGCACGTTGGCCGAGTAGCTCAGTCGGTAGAGCAGGGGATTGAAAATCCCCGTGTCGGCGGTTCGATTCCGTCCTCGGCCACCATATTTTTCAATAACTAGAGCGGCCTGCAAAAGCAGAGTCAGCCGGCAGTAAAAACTCCGAATAGAGCCTTTGCAAGTTGCCACGACCGCTTGTGGTGATTTGTCCGTGGCTCGACGGAATCAACAGCGATACAGAACCCTCCTAGGGTTTGCCCGTCGCTACATCGGACTGCTCATGTCGTAGAGTTCGGGGCTACCGAGACGCAAGAAATCGCCTTGCCGGGCAACACACTGTTCCGGCCCGGGCCTTCGCGCTGCGTAGGGACTTCCGCCAACGCGTCATCAAGTCCGCAGCGCCACCGCTGCTGCCTCTGGACCCGCGTTCCGTCTCACGTTCGGCTCAATTTCCGTTGCTCCGTCTCACCGCAGCCTGCCGGCTGGCCCGAGGCGCTGAAGTTCAACAAGAGACCTTCCATGTCCGATGTAAACAGCAACCCCATGGCCGAAACGATGAATGTCCGCGTTCAGCGCTGGTGCGTCTGGAGCGGGCTGATCTTCCTGTTGCTGTTCGGCCTCGGCTGGATCTTCCTGGCCGGGTTCATTCCGCCGCCGCGTCCGGATGCCAGCGGCGCGCAGATCGCGGCGTTCTACCAGACCGATGTCTGGATGAAGCGCCTGGGCCTGATCATCGCGCAGGCCGCCTGCATCTTCTTCGTACCCTGGGTCTGTGTGATCTCCACGCAGATGCGGCGTATCAAGGGCAGCGATCCCAGCCTGGCGGCGGCACAACTCATCGGCGGTTCGATCGCGATGCTCGCGGTGCTGATCCCGACGATGATCTGGACTACCGTTTCCTTCCGCCCTGATCGCGATCCGGAGCTGATGCTGCTGCTCAATGACCTGGGCTGGATCATCCTGTCGATGACCTTCGCGCCGTTCCTGACCCAGTCCTGCGCCCTGGCTGCGGCAATCTTTCTGGACAAGGGCGACAAGCCGGTATTTCCGCGCTGGGCGGCCTATCTGAACATCTGGGTACCGATGGGATTTCTGCCGACGGCCCTGGTGGTTTATTTCAAATCCGGGCCTTTCGGCTGGAACGGCCTGTTCGGAATCTACATCCCGCTGATCAACTTCACCATCTGGTTCTTCGTGATGATCAAGCTGCTGCTCGATGCCATCAAGCAGCAGGAAAGCCAGCAGGTTCGCGCGTCTTCCAACTGAGCGGAGCCGGCACGCGTCACATCGATTCGATATCAAAAAACTGCCGTATCCCACTTGGAGAGAGACGTGGAAAAGAGCAAGGGCCGTATTCAGGACAAGGTCGCCATCGTCACCGGCGGTGCTTCCGGCATCGGTGCGGAAACCGCGGCACTGTTCGCGCGTGAAGGCGGCAAGGTGATCGTCGCCGACATCAACGAAAAGATGGGTGCGGAGGTTGTCGAGCGCATCACCAAGGCCGGCGGTGTCGCGCATTTTCTTCGTGCCGACATGGGCAAGATGGCCGACATCAAGGCCATGATCGACTTCGCTGTAACGAAGTACGACCGGCTCGATGTGCTGGTCAACAACGCGGCGATCGAGAGCAGCAAGCCCGAGGTCGATACCAGCGAGGAAGAGTACGACGCGATCATGAACGTCAATGTCAAAGGCGTGTTCTTCGCGACCAAATACGCCGTGCCGGTAATGATCAAGAACGGTGGCGGCTCGATCATCAACCTGTCGTCGGTCTACGGGCTGATCGGCTCGCAGGGCTACGCGGCCTATCACGCCTCCAAGGGCGCGGTGCGCCTGCTGACCAAGAGCACCGCAATCGCCCACGCCCGCAAGGGCATTCGTGCCAACTCGATCCACCCCGGCGCGATCGATACGCCGCTGCTGCGCAAGACCATCAACAGCATGCCGGATCCAGTGGCGGCCGAAGCAGCGTTCATCAACGGACAGCCTGCCGGCTACCTTGGCCATCCGATCGAAATCGCCTACGGCTGCCTGTTCCTCGCATCCGACGAATCGAAGTTCGTGATGGGCACCGAACTGGTCATCGATGGCGGCATGGTGGCGAACTAGGGCTCGGCGGCTCCAGTCGCTACCGCGATATCAGGGCGCCGCCGTCGCGCAAGCTCTGCGCGACGGCTTTCGCAATCTGTCGATAGCCCTCGGCGTTCGGGTGCACGAGGCCGGCCTTCAAGGCGGGCTGCATCAGGGTATCGGCCATGGCATGCAGATCGATGCGCACCTGCGCCGGCCTCGCCAGTGCGGCGAACAGCGGATCGATCTGACTCGCGCCCGGCGCCGGCACCGCGAGCAGCAACACTGGCACAGCAGCGTCCGCCGCCAGATCGAGCATCGCGCCGAGGTTGGCGGCGATCTGTGCTTCCGGCACGCCGCGCAGGAAGTCATTGACGCCGAGGCAGAGGATCAGCAGGCCCGGCCTGCTGTCGCGTAGCACCGCAGCGAGCCGCTCGCGGCCCTGCGCCGTCGTCTCACCGGGCACGCCGGCGTTGATGACTTCGTGCCCGATCAAGGTCGCGAGTCGCTGCGGATAATTCTCGCCGGACCCACCGATGCCGGAGGTCAGGCTGTCGCCGAAGGCGAGCACCACCGCCTTGTCGGCCAGCGGCACTAGTTCCCCTGCGAGCGCGGGCGCTATCGCGCCGATCGTCAGCAACGCCGCCGCGAGCAGCCGTGATACGAGGCTTGAACGTGCTGATCTCGGCGAAGCAAGGAAGGCGTTCGAGATCGGCTCGGAAGCCATGGCCTGGCGTCAGGCAGTCAAGCCGAAACGGTCAGCGCGAGCGGCGTTCCAGCGCTTCTGCCAGCGCTCGGGCGGGGTGCCAAGCAGCGCGCCAGGCGCCAGGAATTCGTAGCAGTCGGCCGCGCTGCAGACCTGATTCGATCCGACTCTCTGCCACAAGTGCTCCGGCTCCAGATCTTCGGGATGCGACAAGCCGGCCGCGGCTACGATCTCGGCCAGTGCATCGACGGTGTGCCGATGGAAGCTGGCGACGCGGTCGGCCTTGTCCGGCACCACCAGGCCACGGGCGCGTTTGGGGTCTTGGGTGGCGACGCCGGTCGGGCAGCGATCGGTATGGCAGGACAGCGACTGCACGCAGCCGAGCGCGAACATGAAACCGCGCGCCGCGTTGCACCAGTCGGCACCGAGGGCGAGGTTGGCGGCCAGTCCGTAGCCGGAGGTGACCTTGCCGGCAGCGCCGAGATGCAGACGCTCGCGCAGGCCGGTGCCGACCAACACGTTCTGCACCAGGATCAAGCCTTCGCGCAGCGGCATGCCGACGTGGTTCGACAACTCCAGCGGTGCCGCGCCGGTACCACCCTCGGCGCCGTCGACGACGATGAAATCCGGCGTGATGCCGGTTTCGAGCATCGCCTTGGCGATTGCCATGAACTCGGTCGGATCGCCGATGCACAGCTTGAAGCCGACCGGTTTGCCACCGGAAAGCTCGCGCAGTTCGGCGACGAATTTCATCAGGCCGATCGGGCTGTCGAAAGCGCTGTGCGCCGAGGGTGAAACGCAGTCCTGGCCGATCGGCACGCCACGCGCTTCGGCGATTTCCTCGGTCACCTTCGTGCCGGGCAGCACGCCGCCGTGGCCGGGCTTGGCGCCTTGCGACAGCTTGATCTCGATCATCCGGATCTGTTCGAGGCTGGCGGTTTCGCGGAATTTCTCCGGATCGAAACGGCCGTCGTCAGCGCGGCAGCCGAAGTAGCCGCTACCGAGTTCCCAGACCAGATCGCCGCCGAACTCGCGGTGGTAGCGCGACACGCCGCCTTCGCCGGTGTCGTGATAGAAGCTGCCGGCCTTGGCGCCGCGGTTCAGCGCGCGAATGGCGTTGGAGGACAGCGAGCCGAAGCTCATCGCCGAGATGTTGAACACCGAGGCCGAGTACGGTTGCGTGCAGTGATCGCCGCCGATGGTCACGCGCAGATCGCCCGCCGGTTTCGGGCGTGGTGCGATCGAATGGGCGATCCACTCGTAGCCTTCGCTGTAGACATCCAGTTCGGTGCCGAACGGATGGGAGTCGATTGCGCCCTTGGCCCGCTGGTAGACCAGCGCACGTTCCTCCCGCGAGAACGGCCGGCCATCGCTGTCGCTCTCGAACAGGTACTGCCGCAGTTCCGGGCGCACCGCTTCGATCGCCCAGCGCACTCGCGAGATCAGCGGGTAATTGCGCCACAGGCTGTGACGCTGCTGGAACAGATCGAGCGTGCCGACCAGGGCCAGCACCGAGAAGGTCGCGAACAGCGGCACCCAGTAATGGTCCATCGCGCCGACCACGGCGAAGCTGCCGGCCGCCAGCAGGATGGCCAGATAGGGCAGGTAGCGATTGACGGTTGGATAGCGGTACAGGAAGTCGATCGCGCCGATGATCGAGAACGCCGAGAACACCGCCAGCGCGCCGTTCCAGAACGGATTCGTCATCACGGCCAGCGCCGACGCGGCGGTGGCGAGCAGGGCAGTGACCAGCAGCAGGTTTCGCTTGAGGTTGCGGTTCATGGTTCTTCGACAAGGCTGCAGATGAGATGAGCCTGCCACAGTTGCCGGACATCGCTGCGGCCGCGCGGCGCTCTCGTCGCGGACGCGGGCTTGGTCGATAATCTGCGACCCCGGACATTGCTCCCGAGTGACGCCGTTGAACAAGAAACGAACTGTGTTGATCGCGGTGCTGGCGGTGGCCGGGCTGGTCGTCGGGCTGGTCGCCACGATGGAAACCCGCGAGGCGCGGCTGAACCGTCTGCAGACGCAGTACAGCGCGCTCGCCGAAGAACTGGGCCACCTGTGCCCGATCGCCGCACCCGAAGATCAGGCCGCGTTCGATCGCTGCCGGCAGGCGCTGTTCGGGGATTCGCTGCTGCGTCGCGACCTGCCCGACGAGCTGCTCTGGGGCCGGGCCCGCGGCAAGCCACTGAAGGACACGCCGCTGACCCAGTTCGCGCCGGACGTCTACGCCGGCCTGTACGCGCCGCTGTTCATGTTCGCCGGCACCGCGGTGGTCGAGTTCGACGAAGCCGAGCAGTCGTACAAGGCGACGCTTCCGGTGGCGTTCCGCAATCGCCTGCCGCCGGGGCAGTTTCCGTATCCGTTCTGGCACGACAAGACCAAGTGGAGTTCGTATCAGTCCGCCGCGGCGCTGGTGTTCTGGCTGAAGCCGGCGACCGGCAAGATCAGGGTCGCCCAGTTCATCCCCGGCACCGTCAGCGAAGCACTGCTGGCCGAGGCGACGAGCGAGGCTGCCGCGTTCGACGGCAAGTGGCTGTGGACCGATGCCGACGGCCGCACGCAGCCGCAGGTCACCGTGTTCGACGGCCTGTACAGCCACGACAACCCGCATCTGGCGACCATCGAAACGGCCTATCAGGCACTGGCGCTGGAGATGCGCAACGGCGAATGCGACAAATGCCACGTGCCGAACAATCCGAACAAGATGCAGCACCTGGTGCTGCTGCAGACGCCAGCGCATGCGGCCGGCGAGATCAAGCGGATCCTGCGCGCGGTGCGCAAGGGCGAGATGCCGGAAGACAAGGACGGCCACGAGAAGCCGCTGCCAGCGGCCGCCAAGGCCAGCCTGCTGAGCAAGGCCGAGGCCTTCGATGCGGTGCTGACGGAAGCGCGTGCCTGGGAAACGCAGAAGCACAGCACGCAGCCTTAGATTCCGTCGGATCGACACCGAAATCCGGACGCCGCGGCATCGTTCGGCGCCGTGCATCGCGTCAGGCTGGGCTTCCTGAAGCTGCCAGCGAAATCCCGACATGAACGAGTCCCCGAACAAGCCAGCGGCCCGGCCCTGGCTGCGTTGCGCCAGCACGGCGCTGATCTCATCCCTGGCGCTCGCGCCCCTGCCACGGCTGCAAGCCGCTGAATCAAGCGCCACGGCGCGGCCGGTGCTGGTCGAACTGTTCACCTCGCAGGGCTGCTCGTCCTGCCCGCCGGCCGATGCCGTGCTGCGCGAACTTGCCGGCCGCAGCGATGTTCTGGCACTGGGTTTTCACGTCGATTACTGGGACTACCTCGGCTGGGCCGACCCGTTCGCCAGCCCGCAGTTCACCGCGCGCCAGCAAGGCTATGCGCGGCGGCAGGGCTGGCAGGTCTACACGCCGCAACTGGTGATCGATGGCGATACCGCGCTGGTCGGCTCGCGGCGTGGTGCCGCCGAGGACGGCATCGACTCCGCGCGCAAGGCGCAGCGATCGGTGCCGGCGCAGATCGTTCGGGATGGCGCAGGCTTGCGGCTGACGGTCGGCAAAACCGAAGCCGATGACGCCGCCGGCGAGGTCTGGCTGCTGAGCTTCGATGCCGAGCGGAGCACCGACATCGCCAGGGGCGAGAACGGCGGCCGACGCATCGTCTATCCGAACGTGGTGCGCTCGCTGCGCAAGCTCGGTGATTGGCGCAATGAGCCGCTGGACCTGCGCGAAACCCTGAAGTCGGACGAACGCGGCGAGCGACTGGCGCTGGTTGTCCAGGATCGTCTCGGCCAGGTCTGGGCGGTGGCGGCGACCGGTGCCGTGCCGGCACGATAGATCGGCAACGACCGTTTGTAATCTGTATCTGACCCCGATTTTTTGCCGATTCTTGGGCGATTCGCGGCTTGAGCATTGACAGCATCAAGGGCGCTGTGAGTTCATATAAAACAGTCCAGACTGTATGTAACTTGGATTACCCGTCCAGGCGTCTGGTCCTGCCCCTTCAATGCCGTTGCCGAGCCGGAGCCGTCGATGATTCCCCGTACCCTGTTTTCCGCTGAACACGAAGATTTCCGCAACAGCGTGCGTCGCTTCTACGCCGAAGAAATCGTGCCCCATCGCGAAGAGTGGGATGCGCAGCAGCACATCGATCGCAAGGCCTGGAACCGCGCCGGCGAGCTCGGTTTCCTGTGCACGGCGATTCCGGAAGAGTTCGGTGGCGCCGGTGGCGATCGCCTGTACAGCGTGATCCTGATGGAAGAGCAGTCCTACGCAGGCGATGCCGGCACCGGCTACTCGCTGCATTCGGACATCGTCGCGCACTACGTCAACAACTTCGGCAGCAAGGAGCAGAAGCTCGAATGGCTGCCGAAGATGGCCTCTGGCGAAGTGGTCACCGCGATCGCGATGACCGAGCCGGGCACCGGTTCCGATCTGCAGGGCGTCAAGACCACGGCGGTGTCCGATGGTGATGACTACATCATCAACGGCTCCAAGATCTTCATCACCAACGGCTATCTGTGCGACATGGCGATCGTCGTCGCCAAGACCGGCAACAGCGGCGAAGGCTCGAAGGACATCTCGCTGATCATGGTCGAAGCCTCACGCGAGGGCTTCACCAAGGGCAAGCCGCTGAAGAAGATCGGCATGCATGCGCAGGACACCTGCGAGCTGTTCTTCAAGGACGTGCGGGTGCCGAAGAAGAACGTGCTCGGCCGCGAAGGCATGGGCTTCGTGATGCTGATGCAGGAGCTGGCCTGGGAACGCTTGATGATCGCCATCACCTCGATCGCCGGTGCCGAAGCCGCGCTCAAGCACACCTTGGAATACACCCGCAATCGCAAGGTGTTCGGCAAGACCGTGGCCAGCTTCCAGAACACCCGTTTCAAGCTGGCCGAGATGAAGGCCGAGCTGGCAATCGGCCGCGTCTATGTCGATCGCTGCATCGAGCTGGTGCTGAACAAGAAGCTCGGCGTCGACGACGCGGCGACCGCCAAGTACTGGTGCTCGGACCTGATGGGCAAGGTCATCGACCAGTGCCTGCAGCTGCACGGCGGCTACGGCTACATGCTCGAGTATCCGATTGCCCGCGCCTGGATCGATGCCCGCGCGCAGCGCATCTACGGCGGCACCAACGAGATCATGAAGGAACTGATCGCGCGCACGCTGTAAGCGCGTCATGAGCGAAGCCGGGCGCTGGTGGGAGTCGCTGCCGCATGACTACTACCGTCTGACAGAAGCGACCGAGATCGACCTCGAGCACCGCCTGAAAGTGCGTGGTTCGGCCGGTCTCGATCGCCTGCTGCGCACCGGCCTCGGCACCCTGGTATCGGCAGCGATGGTGCCGGGGCTGGCGCGCAGTGCCGGTGTCGCGCAGCAGCGCGAGGCGCTGCGCTGGTATCAGCCGTATGCCGATCGTGATGATCGCGACGCGATCTTCGCGCGCCCGTCAGCGCCGGTGACGATCGAGGAAACGCCGGCAGGCCGCTTCGATTGGCGGCCATCCGGCATTCCGGTGCGGCATCTGGCCTTCGACAGCCCGTTCCAGACCTTGAACCCCGCGCTGCAAGCGTCCTACGCGCAATCCGGCCGCAATCGCCGGGCGCGGGCGCTGCACCTCCATCACCCGGATGGGCCGCGCAAGACGCTGATCTGGCTGCACGGCTACACGCTCGACAGCTACCGGATCAACGGCACCGCGTTCGCGCTGCCCTGGCTGTGGCGCAAGGGCTACGACATCCTGATGATGACGCTGCCGTTCCACGGCGCGCGCTCCGAACGCTGGCATCCCTTCAGCGGCTACGGCTACTTCGCCGGCGGCATGGCGCACGCCAATGAAGCGATGCTGCAGGCGATCCACGACATCCGCATCTTCATCGATCATCTGCTCGCGTCCGGCGTGCCGAGCGTCGGCGTTTCCGGCCTGAGCCTCGGCGGCTATCTGAGCGCGCTGCTGGCCTCGGTCGATCCGCGCCTCGCGTTCGCGATTCCGAACTCGCCGCTGGTGGTGCCGATCGACATGGCGCTGCAATGGCAGCCGATCGGTCCGATCCTGCGTTTCCTCGATCGGCGTCATGGCTTCGGCATCGGCGAGATGCGCCACGGCATGGCGCTGCACAGCCCGCTGAGCTGGCAGCCGCTGATCGATCGCGAGCGGCTGCTGATCATCGGCGGTGCCGGCGATCGCTTCACTTCGCCGAGTCTGGTCAATCTGCTGCACCGGCACTGGCGCGGTTCGCAGTTGCACTGGTTTCCGGGCAATCATGTGCTGCATTTGCAGCAGGGCATCTACCTGCGTCTGATGAAGCGGTTCATGGATCGCGCCACCGCGGTCTGAGGCAGGAGAACGGCGATGGCCGATATCGAGATCGACGAACATCTGCCCGCGGCGCCGCGGCGCGGCGTGCTGCAGCTCAATGGCCGGATCGCCGGCACCGTCGCCAACGGCTTCGACTGGCTGTTCCGCCGCGATCGCCTGATCCAGTCCGGCAAGACCTGGTTCAGCCTGATCCACGACAGCGAGCTGATGTCGGTGCGCTACTACGGCCCGCCGGACGAGGACAGCATCGAGCTGCCCGATGGCAGCCGCCTGCCGGTGGTGCGTCAGCCCTATGCGGTACCGCTGGTGCTGGTGCCGCCGCTGGGCGTTACCGCAGACACTTTCGATCTGATGCCGCAGCGCTCGCTGGCCCGCTACATGGCGGCGCGCGGCTTCCGCACCTATCTGATCGACTGGGGCCGGCCGACGCCGGCGCACGCCTCGCTGGGACTGGTCGATTACGTCGACACCATGATGAGCACCGCGCTGGCCGCGATCCGCAAGCACTCCGGCTCGCAGGAGGTTTCGCTGTTCGGCTGGTGCATGGGCGGCCTGCTCAGCCTGATGCACGCCGGCCTGACCCTGGACCCGAAGATCCGCAATCTGGTCACCGTGGCCAGCCCGATCGATCTGCGTGGCGGCGGTGTCGTCGCCGGTCTTGCCGGCGCGCTCGATGCGCCGGCGCGGCTGGTCCGCAAGTACAGCGATTTTCGCCTGATGGGCGTTGACCCGACGCGGCTGACGATCCCCGGCTGGCTGCTCGCGCTCGGCTTCAAGATGACCAGCCCGGTCGCCAGCGTCACCACCTACTGGGATCTGCTGACCCGGCTCTGGGATCGCGAATTCGTCGAATCGCATTCGACGACCTCGAACTACCTGAACAAGATGCTGATCTATCCCGGCGGCGTGGTGCGCGACATGGTGCTGCGCATGGCGATCGACAACGAGCTGGCCAAGGGCAGCATCCGCATCGACACGCGCATCGCCGAGCTCGGCAAGATCAAGGCCTCCGCTCTGATCTTCGCCGGCAATCGCGACAGCATCGTCGCGCCTTCGATCGCCAGAAAGATCGTCGACATCCTTCCGACCCGGGACAAGTCCTGGCGCATCGCCACCGGTGGCCACATGGGCGTGGTGCTCGGCAGCAAGGCGCCGCTGGAAGTCTGGGGCCCGGCGGCGGACTGGCTCGCCGAGCGCTCGCTGGCGAAGCCGCCCAGGAAAGCGGCGGCGAAGCCGCGGGCCAAGAAAGCCGCACCTGGTCGCGGCCTTACAAGCTGATCGTCAGGGATTTTCTTCGAACTCCGTCATTCCCGCGCAGGCGGGAATCCAGTTCTGATACGGCGCGCTACGGCCAAAACTGGATGCCCGCCTGCGCGGGCATGACGGGGTTTCATCTTTCAGTTTTGCTGGAACGCCCCGTCGGTCGACCGGGAAAGGGCTGCGTGGTCACGCAACTCCTGCAGCCTGCCTTCGAGCACCGGCGTGATCATCGCCAGCGCATCGCTGCCGGCGGCGAAAACCTTCGGCGGATCGGCCATCGCGGCCAGCTCGACGAAGATTGCACCGAGCTTGGCGGGATCGCCCTGCTGCTGGCCGTCATAGCCCGACCACATGTCCCTGGCCGTGCCTTCGACGGCGTAGTCGTCGATGGCCTTGATCGGATAGCGGGCGTTCTGCTCGGCCAGGAGATCGGTGCGGAAGAAGCCGGGTTCGACCACGGTGATCCTGATGCCGAACGGTTCGACCTCGGTAGCCACGGCCAGCGATAAACCTTCGAGCGCGAACTTGGTCGCGCTGTAGGCGCTGCAGTGCTTGAGCCCGGCGACACCGGCCACCGAGCTGATGTTGAGGATGCGGCCCGCGCGCTGCTTGCGCATGATCGGCAGCACGGCGCGCATCACGAAGGCGGCGCCGTAGAAGTTGGTCGCGAACTGCTGCTCGATCTCGGCCCGGCTCAGCTCCTCGAAATTGCCGAGCAGGCTGTAGCCGGCATTGTTGACCAGCACATCGATCCGACCGAACTGCTGCACCGCCTGCTCGGCTGCGGCTTGCGCCTGGGCCTCGTTGGCCACGTCCAGCTCGACCAGCGCCAGGCGATCGCTGATCACGTCATGCAGGGCCTTGTGCAGCTTGTCGAGCTTGCGCCCGGTCGCCACCACGCGATCACCCGCCCGCAGCGCTGCCTTCGCCGTTTCGGCACCGATGCCGCTGCCCGCACCGGTGATCAACCAGACCTTGTTCATCCTGTTCTCCACGCTTTGAAGGCAGTCAGGATAGAAGCCGCTCGCCCGAGCCCGGTAGCTCGATCCTGCCCGTTCATTGCCTGATTCTCCGCAGCGCAGTGACGCTGTGGGGCGCAAACGAAAAAGCCCCCGCATCCGAAGATGCGGGGGCCTCGATCACGTCCCGGCGATCAGCTGCCGGAGATCATCACGACTGGATCACGACAGGCTTATGGCGTGATGCAGCCCTTGATGAAGTTGCGCTGGTTCGGAATGCCGGCGAGGAAGCCGAAGCCAGTGCCGGCGCCGATGCTGCTAGTGCCATTCTTCACCGCGCCGTAGAACGGAGCAGCAACGAGGTCAGCGATGTTCGCCGCATCCGCACCGTTGCCCGTGTTGTAGGCGAGCAGGTAGGTGATGGCGACGATCGGGTAGGCCGCGTAGTCACCCTTGGCATTCAGTGCCGGGGTGGCATAGGCGTTCGGATCGACGATCTTGAGGCAGGCCGGCACCGGGGTGGTGGCAGCAACCAGCGTCGGACGGCCATTGCCGTCGTTCGGACCGACGACCACGCCTTCGAACAGCGCACCGGTGGCCGGCAGCTTGTACGGCGACTTCAGCGTGAGCGGGCTGTACTCCTTGAACTTCGCGGCCGGCGACACGCCCTTGACGGCGGCGCGATCCGGCTGCTTCTTCAGGGTCGCGAAGGCCACGGCGTTGGCACCGACCGAGTTCTTCGACAGGCCGTCGGAGAGTTCGGCGTAGCCGATCGCGCCGTCGTTGGCGGCGATCGAGTTGGTCACGCCCGGGTTGCCGGAAGAAGCGATCGAACCGGCCGGAGCCGTGCCGCCCGGGAACGCCGAGACGAAGGTGCCCTGGGTCGAGAAGCCAGCGACCGCGTTCGGCACTGCCGTCGGGCAGACCGCCGACAGATGGTTCGACATCGCGAACGAGGTGCCCGAGCCATCCGAACGGTAGACGACCTTGATCGCCTTCGACGGGAAGCCGAGCTGGCTCCAGTTGCTGATCGCGCCGGAGAAGATCTGGCAGACCTGCGATTCGGTGAACACGACAACGCGGGCCGGCGGGATGTCGTTGTTCTTGAAGGTCACGGCGATCGCGCCAGCAATCGTCGGGAACTGCACGGCGGCCGTGCGGCTGGTGCCGTAGTTGGTGGTGAACGTCGACAGTTCGCCAGCGCTCAGCGGCTGATCGGTGGCCGCGAAATGCGGCGCGCGCTGACCGGCCGGAGCCGAGAAGCCGGCCGGAGCGGTCGGGCCGTAGTCACGGCAGATGCCGTCGGCAAAGTTGTTGCCGCTCGAACCGCCGGCGGTGCCGGTGCCGGTCTGGCCGATGAAGGTACGACGACCCTGGCCGGAGCCGGTGGCGCAGTACGAGGTGTCCGGACGCGAGGTCGTGCCACGGGCTGGCGGCGAGGCCTTGTAGGCGCCGAACAGCGAGGTCGATTCGACCGGCACGAAGGTGAAGCCGGCGTTCAGTGCACCGTTCGGCGCGCTGAGGCGAGCGGTCGGCGTCACGTCGTAGATGTTGCCGCCGTTGTAGGCGGTGGCCGGCAGAGTCGCGCCGCCGCCGTACAGCACGGCGCTCGGGGCAGCGGTCTGGGCGAGTGCAGCGGATGACACGAACAACGCGGCGAGCGCGGCAGAACCGGCGGCCTTAATTTTGAAGGACATACCCTTCTCCTGAATGGATGACGAAGCTTTGAATGGCGAGGAAAGAAAATGGCGAAGCGGACGAATGAGGCCGGAAATCTGGTCTCAAGCCGCATCAGGGTAGAGATCGATGTTGGCAATTCCTTTACGGATTTAAGACATTTGCCAACTATCGATTCGACGCTTGCCGGTGCCCGCTGTCGTCGGCGCGGAGCGACGGTTATTGCCGCCGCTTGCGCCGCTCTTCCTCGTCGCTTTCATCACCGCTGCCGCCGCCGAAACCGAGCACTTCGACGGTGATCTGATTCGCCGCCGTCTGCTGTGGACGGCCGCCGGCGAGGCCATCGGCACTCTGGTTGACCGCTGCGCTGACGGCCGAACCGGCGGCCACCGCGGACACGTTCACTGCACCGGTCGGCACGCCGGTGGAGCCGCCGCCGGTCGAGATGTTGCCGGCGTTGGCCACCGCGTTGGCGGCCACGTTCAGCGAGCCGGAGACGCGGATGCCAGCGTCACCGGCGTCGACGGTACCGGTTGGCGCGACAAGATTGGCCGTGCCGGTCGGATCGCCCGGCCGGGTCTGCAGCACTGCGATGCCGGCACCGCTGACCTGCGATTCGGCGTTGACCAGACAGAAGTGATCGACGTCGCAAAGGAATTCCGGCGGCGGAATTTCGGTCGCCGTGCGAGCACCGCGGCCGGCGTTGATGTCGCCGTTGGAACTCCAGATCAGCACGTCGCCGCCCTGCTCGGTGAAGATGCGGCTCTGCGCCAGCAGCACGCTGCGATCGGTGAAGATGTCGATCGAGCCCTTCTGCAAGGTCAGCAGGCCCTGATTGTTCGGGCCGATGCTGGCCGAGAACGCGGTCGCCGCCACCAGCGGCGGCGCCGAGACGCTGCCGACCAGCACATTGCCGCCCGGCCCGAGGATCGAGATATCGCCGCCGCGCTGGGTCTGCACGCTGGTGCCGCGCAGGTCGAAGTTGCCGGTGGCGATCGGGCTCAGCGAGCCGTTGAAGCCGCCGGAAAGATCGTTCTGCGTGTAGCCGGACTGGCCCGGGAACAGCATCTCCACCGCCGCGAAGCCGCGGCCGTACTGGCCGGCATAGAGGCTGTTGCTGGCGGTCTGCGGATCGGCAAGGCCGCGCGGCAGCTTGTTGTAGTCGAGGCCGGTGCGATCGAGGATGTCGAGCAGCACGGTCTGGATCAGCTGGCTGCGCTGCACGTCCGGCAGTGCTTCGAAACGGGCGTAGGCCGCTTCCGGCGTCAGGCTTTCAGCTGGTGCCGGCTGGCCGCTGCGAACGGCATTGTCGGCATCGATCTGCTGCACGAAGGCGATCAGCTCGGCGCTGTAGCTGCGGGTGCCGATCGGGTCGGCGATGTCGCTGTCGGAATGGCTGATCGCCGGATCGAGATAAGTCGTCGCGAACTTGTCCAGCGCCACGCCGGGCGCAATGCCGAAGCTGACCGTGATGTTGGCGCCGGCGCGGTCGAGATAGGCGTTGTTGACGTTGCCCACCGTGCGCACGCCGGGGTAGCGCAGCGTGCCCGGCGGCAGCAGGCCCAGGGTCGCGGCGTCATTGGCCGAGCTCAGCGGGCCGATGTCGCGTCCGCCTTCGAGCGCCAAGGTGCCGGGGCCGCCGAGTTCGATGAACGGCACCGAGCGGCCGGGCCGCAGCGGTGTGTTGTAGAGATCGCGGCCGGCACGGATCAGGGTCACATCGGATGCGTACAGGTTCTGGCCGATGAAGCTCAGATCGACGATGTCGCGCCCGGCCAGAATCAGTGCCGGCTTGTCGACCGAGATCAGCAAGGTGCCGGCGCCGACGTCGTTGCCGTTGATGATGTCGCTGCTGGAGCTGTAGATGCGCACCGGCTCGGCGTCCGTCGCGTGCAGCGGCGTCTGCGTATGGAAGCGGAACGCGGCGTTGACATCGTTGCCGATCAGGCTCGGCAGCCGCACCGAGTTGTTGCTGTTCAGGGCCGACAAGGGATTCAAGGCGGTCGGCAGCAGGCTGGCCGGCGCGTCGATCAAGCCGAAGAATGCGTTTGCCGTGCCGCTCGCGTTGAATAGTTGCACCCGGCCTTCGGCGATCAGGCTCAAGGAGCCGATGGCCGATGGATACAGCTCCATGCCGTCACCGGCGCTGAGGCTGATGCCGCCGTTCGGCGCGAACAGTTCCAGGGTCGGTACCGTGACGTACTGATAGGCGGCGGCCAGGGACAAGCCGCTGCCATAGCCGAATTGGCCCAGGGTGCGGCTGAAGCTGATATCGCCGGCACTGCTGACGATGCTCACCGAGGCATCGGTGGCATAGGCCTCGCCGTCGAAATTGGCGAACAGATAGCTCGGATTGAAGACGCCGCCGATCGCCACATTGCCGGCCGCGCTGACCTTGAAGCCTCCGTCCTGTACCGCCAGCAAGGTGGCGATCGCGGCACCGTCGCCGTTGCTCAGATCGCTGGCGATGGCGCGGCCGGCACGCAGGCGACCGCTGCCGTTGCCAACGTAGTAGGCGCCGCTGAGCAGATCGCGTCCGGCGGTGATCTCGATGTCGCCACCGCCAATCATGCTGCTGCGGCGATTGGCGCCGCTGTCGTCGATGCGTGTGGTGATCGGTGCCGATACCGACAGGTCGGCGATGTCGCGCTCGGCGCTCACCGTGATGTCGCCGCCGGCACTGAGCACGCCCTGCGCGAAGTTGCTGTAGTTCAGCGACGAGCCGGCGGCGGGTGCCGTGCAGATGCCGGTGAAGATGCAGTCGCGCTGCAGCCACGGCCACCAGTACTGGCTCAGGTTGTTGCGGAAATTGCCGCTGCGCTCTTCGTCGTCGCCGACCTGCTGGATGCCGCGGATGTCGCGTCCGGCATTGATGCTGATGTCGCCCGCCGCTTCCGGGTTGGTCATCGAATTGACCAGCACCGCCGGCAGGCCGCTGCCGCGCGTATAGGCAACGGCGCTGGACGGTGTTGCGATGTCGTTGATCGAACGCCGGCCAGCGGTGTAGATGACGCCGGGCGCGGTGGTGTCGCGGATCGCGACATCGAGTGCGGCGCCGATGTCGATGCTGCCGGTGCCGGTGCGGATCATCGTGCCTTCGACGACGTTGGCGAAGCCGGAGATATCGCCGCGTCGGTTGCGGATCGGCACGAAGCCGCTGACGTGGAAATCGAGGCTCAGGCTGCCGGCTTCCTGGCTGGTGCCCGTCCGCGGATCGAGGTTGCCGATACCCGCTGCCGCGCGTTCTGCCGTGCCCGCCACCCGCAGTGGATCGACGCTGCCGACATCGGCACCGGCGACCAGGCGATAGCTGCTCGAATCGGCGAAATAGCGGCTGCCATCGGCGGCGGTCTGTACACCGAACAGCGCTGCCGCCGACATCGGCAGCGGATTGCCGAAGGTCGAGTCCGGCGAGGCCGAGTTGTCTGGCCCCGAGCCGTCGATATCGACCGGATTGTTGTACTGGAAGAAGCCGTCGCTGAGGCTGGCGAAGACATCGAGATCGCCGGCCGCGCGCAGGGTCAGTGCCGGCGCGACCTGGCCTCTGTAGCGATAGGCGAGGTTCAGCTTGCCGTTGTTGTCGACCGTGCCGGCCGCGAGGTTCCAGTTGCTGGCGATCTGGATGTCGCCACCGTTGACCGCCGCGTTCGGGTTGACCAGTTCGATGCCCGGCCGCACGACGACGTTGCTCAGGCCGGCAAAGCGCGGTTCGAAGCTGAAGCCCGGCGCCTGCACGTAGCCCTGCAGGGTGTCGATATAGAAGCCGCTGTGATTGGTGTTGCGCGGCTGGGTCGCGAACAGGAAGGCGCCGGTCGGGCTGTAGTCGCCGGCGGCGTCGATGATGCCGTCGAAGTGGTGCGTGCCGGTGCTGGCGTCGGTGCCAGCGTCGGTAGAGCTCCAGGTCGCATAGGCTTCCAGCGAAATGTCGCGGGCGCCGAGGATCTGCGCAGCCGGCAGTACGTTGATGCCGACATCACCATCGGACAGCAGCGGTGCGCGCAGGCTCAAAGCGCCATTGGACAAGCCGCCGGCAGTGCCGCCGCGCAGGTCGATCAGCGCGCCGCTGCCGAGGGTGATCGTTCCGGAGCTTGCTGCGCTGACGTTCTGATAGCCGTAGGCCGCGTTCAACGTGCCGTCGCCGCTGCCCGAGGTGCCGATCGCGACCGTGCCGCCGCGCTTGTCGCTGCGGCTGCCGGTGGCGATCAGGCGGCCTTCGACATCGACGCCGCTGCGGCCGTACAGGCGGATGTCGCCGCCCTTGTCGCCGGAGGCGTCGATGGTGCCGACGATCCGGACGTTGCCGTTGCTGCTGTCCAGGCTGCCGGTCCCGCCATCGGCAGTCAGCGAGACGCTGGCCGCGCGCAGCGTGCTGCCAGCGCCGAGTTCGAGATTGCCGCTGCGGCTGCGGACCGTGATCGCGCGATCGACGCCGCTGTTGGCGAGGCCGCTCGCCAGCGCATCGAGCGCCACGGCACTGCCGCTGTCGAGCGAGAAGCTGCCGCCGAGGAAGCCCGCGCTGGCACCGCCGCGCAGGCTGCCGTCGAGCTGCAGGATGCCCGCGGCGCTGATGTTCAGCGCGCCAGCATCGCCACCGCGATTGCGGCCGTCGTCGGCTGCGCCGAAATCAAGCTGCGCGCCGCTGCTCACCTGCACGCCGCCGGTGTCGGCACTCAGGCTCAGCGTGCCGGCCTGGGCGTAGGTGGTGACGTCGATAATGGTCTTGGTCGCGCCGCGCACTGACAGCCGCGCATTGCTGCCGATCAGCAGATCGCCGCCGGTGGCCTGCACATCGAGCTTGCCGCCGAGCGCCTGCAAGGCGGTATCGATGCTCACCGAACCGCCAACCAGGCTGCCCGAGCCACCGACCGGCGCCGCCGTCAGCGCCGTGGCGCCCGCGATGCCGACCAGGTTCAGCGCGCCCGTTGTTGCCAGACGGTTGTCGGCGCCGGTCTCGGCGATCAGCAGTGGCGTCGCCAGATTCACTGGCGTGTTGCCGAAATCGAAGTTGCCGACACCCTGCAGGCGCACGCCCTTGTTTGCCGTAGCATCGACCGAGGCAAAACCCGAGAGTGATTTGCTGCCGGCGCCGAAGACGATTTCCTCGGCATTGAGCTTCAGCAAGCCCGAGCCGGCGACGGCCGCTGGCACCGTTGCGCCGAGATCGTTCGAGAAGCTCAAGCTCGCCGCCTTCAGGGCGACCGTGCCGCCATCGCTGCTGAAGCTGCCGGCGCTCAGAGCCAGGCCGCCGTCGAGCGCGGCGCTGACATTGCCGATGAAGTTGATCGCGCTGCGGCTGCGCAGGGTGACCTGCCGCGAGGCCGCGAACTGGGCCAGGGTGCCGCTGCCGACGACGAAGCCGCTGTCGATTTCCGGCAGCGCCGCGCCATCGCCGAGGAAGCTGACCAAGCCGGCATTGGCGTCGATCGCGGCGGCGCTGAAACGCGCATTGGCATCGACTTCCGTGCGGCCCGAGGAATCCAGGGTCACCGAACCGGTAGCGGTCTTTCCGGCCGCCGCGAGATCGGCCGACAGGCTGGCGCCCGCGCCGATGTTCAGCGTGCCGACCGGCACTCGGCCGACATTGCTGCGAGTGACTGTGACGGCACCCGCATTCGACAGCCGGAGCAGCGCGCCATCGCCGCTGACGGCTGGCAGATCGCCATCGGCGGCTGAGCCGATCAGCAGGCCGACGGCGGAGGCGGCCGGCAAGCTGCCGTTGGCGCGGATCGTGGCGCCATCGGCGACGACGATGCCGGCGTTCGCGGTGTCGCCACTGCCGCCCGTCAGGCCGGCACCTGCAACGACGATGATTTCCGGCGCGCTCAATGCTTCGCTGCCGTTGTCGATGATGACGCTGTCGGCGAGCACGGCGATGCGATCGCCTTCGTCGGTGCGGCTGCGGCTGCCGCCGATCAACAAGCTCGACGCGCCGAGCGCGCTCAGATCACCGGCGACCAGTTGCACATAGCCCTCGAGCGCAACACCGCCCGCGGCGCTGACCTGCAGACGCTGCGACGCGATATCGACCAGTCCGCCGGCACCGCTGACGCCGTCGGCGCCAATGCCGGCGGCGGTGTTCAAGGTCGCGCCGAGGCTCAGCGTCTGCGTGGCTGCCAGCACCAGCTGACCGGCATCGACCGGCCGGCGCGGTGTCGCCTTGCCATTGCGTGCGGCGGCGTCGGTGAAGAACTGGTTGGCGCTGGTGAAGCTGTATTCGGAGTACTGCCGCCAGGTGTCCATCGATTGCACGAAGAACGCCGTGCTGCGGCTGTCCTGGGCGCCGCTGTACTGGTCGACATAACGGCCGGCGACCAGCAGGGTGCCGTCGGCGAGCCGGGTGTTCTCGGTGGCCAGGCTGTCCAGCGCGCGGGTGTCCTGGACGACGCGGAAGGCGCCCGGCACGGCCGCGTACTGACCCGGCAACAAGGTGTAGATGCCGGCGGCGAGGCCGTCGATGCCGCTTAGATAGACCTGCTGGCCGATCAGCGGATTGCCGGCGACCAGCGCCGGGTCGTAGGCCGCTGCGCCGCTATAGCCGGGGATGATCGCGTAGATCGCCCGGCCATCGGCGTACAGCGGTACGGCTTGCGCGGTGCCGCTCGCGTAGCTGGTGTTGGTCCGCGACAGCACGTCGCGCGAGCCGCCGGTGCCGGCGACGAATTCCGCCGCCTGCAGATCGCCACCGCCGGCCAGATTGACCGTGGCGCCGCTATCGAGCGTCACTGCCGCCGCGCTGATCGCCAGGCGTTTTTCCGGCGGCGCAGCGAGTAGCGGTGCAACCAGCTGGTTGGCGAAGTCGGTATTCGCCGCCGCGTTGTAGCTGTAGTTCAGGCCATCGACGGTACGGCCGTAAGGGACGATCAGACCGTCCAGCGATACCGAGGTGATGCTGCCGCTGGCCAGGCGCACCGAGCGGGTTGCAACCAGCGGCACCTGGGCGGTGATCGGGTCGCCCTTGCTGTTGCTGGCCGGGAAGCTGAACAGCGTCAGCGCAGCCGGATCGAAGGGATCGGCGACGCCAAGCTGGATCTGGCCGCCGGGCGCGCGCAGGGTGCCGGACTGCTCGATGACCGTGGCGTTGACCAGCAGGCTGCCGCCAGCCGACAGCGGCGTCGCCACTGTCCTGGAAGCCTCGTTGCCGAGGAAGCGGATCGTGGTGTCGGCGCGGCCGGTCGAGATGCCGTCGACGAAGCCTTCGGCGCCCACGGCGCTGATGATGAAGCTGTTGCCGGTCGCCGGATAAAGCTGGGCGGCCTGGAACGTCAGATTGCCAGCGCTGAACAGCGCGCCGGGCACCGCGGTCGCGGCACCGGGGTTGGCGATGACGTTGCGGTAGAAATCGAACTGCGCCGGCGTCAGCAGGCGGATATCGCCGCTGGCGTTGAAGCGGGTCTCGCCGAAGCCGCGCAGGTTGAACTGGCCACCGAGATCGATGTTCGCGGCATTGACGGTCAGCTGCACGCCAGGCGCTGACGCCGGCAGCGCCGTCGTATCGCCGTAGTCGCCGGTGTTGGCATAGCCGTGCAGCGCCACGTAAGGCGCATTCAAGCTCACCGAAGACAGGCCATCGCTGCCGGACTGGCCGACGAAGTTCGAGGCGTTGGCGATGATCGACCGGCCCAGGTTCAGGGTCAGGTTGTTGGCGAAGACGATGCTGCGCGGCGTGCTGACATTGTTCAGGCTCGGGTCGACGCCGAGCAGCAAGGAATCGATGCCCGAACCATCGAGACGATCGACGCCGAAATAGAGCACACCGGATGGTGCCGGCAGATCGGCTTCGACGGTCATGCCCGGCGCCAGCGCGCCGGCCGGCATCGCGATCGGCTTCTCGCGCAGCACCAGCCGCGTGGCACCGATATAGCCCTGGCCGGCGGCGGTCAGATTGGTCACCGGGGCGGTCGGCAATAACGTCGCCAGACTCAAGCTGCCGCCGCGCGCACCGCCGCCACCCGCCTGTGCCAGCAGCTTGCCATCGAAGTACAGCCCCGCACCGGCGCCGATGCGGATGCTGCCGGCATCGCTGGCAACGGTGGTCGCGAGGTAGCCGTTGCCGCTGGCATCGGAGCGCAGATCGAGCACGGCAGCGGTGCCGGAGACGTCGATGCGGGCACCGCGCGCACCGCCCGAACCGTCAGCCTGGCCGTCCGCGCCGAGCGCGATCACGTAGCCGGTGTCGTTGCTCAGGGTGACGCTGCCGCCGGCCAGCACGCTGCCGGTGCGCGGCGTCGTCGGGCTGCCGTCAGCGCCCTCGATCGGCTGCTGGAACGGATCGAGCAAGGTCGTGCCGGAAGCGTCGAGCAGACTGCCGGCGCCGAGGAAAACCGATTTGCTGCCGTCGATGTAAGGGAAATCGATGCGGCCCGGCACCTGGGCGTAGCCACCACGCGCGGTGTCCGCCGTCAGGGTGATCGCGCCGCCGTGGGCGACGATGTTGCCGAGCACGGTCACCTGATGATTCGAGCCCAGGGTCACCACGGCGCGCGCGTCGGCAAGGATCGCGGCATCGCGGTCGAGCAGCACGGTGCCGGTGACGCCGGCTGCGGAGTAGTCGGGCAACGGTGCCGGCGTGCCCGCACCGCGCCAGTTCAGGTAATCGCCGGCATACAGCTCGAAGTTGGTTGCCTGGCGATGGAAATCATCGAGCGCGCCGATGCGGGTGTAGGCCGGATCGTAGAGATCGATGCCGGTCTGCGCGGCCAGCAGTGCTGCTTCGTCCGGGATGAAATTGAACTGCTGCGGCTTGAGCACCGTGCCGGCGGTGATCGTTGCGTCGTACTCGGCGATCAGCCGGTAGCTGCCGAAGCCCTGGCCGGTGAAGAAGTCGGCCGGCAGCACGGTGTCCCAGGCGTTCGCTGGCGTGTCGTTGTTGCCGATGTGGAAACCGAGTGCGCGCAGGCTCAAGGTGCCGCCACCGGAGAAGCCATAGGCCAGCAGTTCGCCGCCGAAGACGATGCGGCCGGCGGTTGGCAGCGCTGCCGTGGTTGGCAGCTCCAGGCCGTTGGTGGTGCCGAACTCTTCGCCGCCGGACAGCCGATAGGTTTCCAGCGCGATGCTGCCGCCGCGGCCGCGGACGATGCCATTGCTCTTGGCCAGCGCGCCCGAAGGCAGTACCCGGCCGCCGCTGGAGACGTCGAGCAGGCTGCCGCTGCCGAGCAGGATCGAGCCGGTGTTGTCGACGAAGCAGGCGTTGTCCGGACAGGTGGCGCTGCCAGCGCCTTGCAGCAGCGACGCCTGCAGGGTGCCGAGGCTGATGCTGCCGCCATTGACGAACGCGCCGCCAGCGATGGCGTCTTCGCCCTTGAGCGCATCGTTGATCCACTGGCCTCGCGTCGACAGCTGCACGCCGTCGCCGATCACGACATCGCCGCTGATCGGCGTTACCGCCGTACCTTCCGGTCGCAGGCTGGTGCCGGCGATGTCGGTATTGCCGGTCGCGGTGACATTGATGCTGCCGGCAGTGGCGACCAGATCGGCCAGCACCGTGACCCGCGAACCGGTCAGGCTGATGCTGCCGCCCGGCTGCACGCGCAGCGCATCGGCGACCACAATCTCGCCGCCGAAGCCCTGACCCGCTGGCGTATCGGCAGCGATGTTGATGGTGCTGAAACCAGCTGCCGCAAGTTCGGCGGCGGGTATCGCGATCCAGTTCTGCAGGTTGCCGGTGTCGCTGGCGGCAGACATCGAGACCGGCAGCGCCGTGCTCGCATCGAAACCGGGAACCAGCGTGCCGAGATCGGCCGCGCTGTCGGTGATCAGATAACTGCGCCCGGAGTCGACGCTGTCGATCAGCGCATTGCCGGCGCCGGCGCCCGCGTTGAAGCGACCACCGCTCGGCATCCGCGCATCGGCGACCTGATGGCGGCCGGCATAGGCCTGTGCCGAGATGTCGCCATCGAGCACGGCTGCCTGGCTGGCAAACACGTTCAGGGTGCCGGCGTTGCCGCCCTTGAGATAGTCGCTCTCGTAGCGCGCGCCGACGCTGGCGATCAGCGGATTGGTATAGGTGTTGGTGACGTTCCAGCGCGGATGTTCGTCATCGAAACGGCCAGCGATGCCGATGTACTTGAGGCTCGGATCGGCGTCGGCGATGTCGATCACCGCGCCGTTGGCAGCGAGCAGGCGGGTGGTCTCGATGATGCCGCCGAGATAGTGCAGATAGCCGCCGTCGAGATTCTGCGACGAGCCGGCGCGGGTCACCACTTCAGCACCGGCCAGGGTCAGCGCGCCGCCGTTCTGCAGCAGTTCGGAAATGCCGCGCGGCCGGGCATCGACGAAGCCGCCGACATTGGCGACCGGCGTGCCGACATAGCTGGTGCCATCGTCGCGGGTGCCGGTAACCCGGCTGTCGACGGTGATCGGCGCACCGAACAGCACGCCGAGGCGCTGCAGCGGCGAGTCGGCCAGTTCGTTGAGGCCGAGGCGATTGATGCTGATCAGGTTGACTGCCATCGCCAGCTGCACGTCGGCGAGGCCGGAGACATCGATGATCGAACCGTCTTCGAGATAGACACGGCCGGAAACAGCGCCGGCTTCCAGCGCTCCGGTCAGCGCCGCCAGCTGCACGTTCTGGCCAGGCGCTTCGATCAGCGAGCCGCGGTCCAGGGTGATCGAGCCGGCGCGCAGATTGGCGGTGCCGACCTGGAACACGCGATCGGCCGCAGCGCTCGAGGTGGTGGTTTCACCGTTGGCGTCGGGCAGCAGCGCGGTCACCGAGTTGCCGGACAGCCGCAACGTGCCCGGGCGCACGATGTCGGCGGCGTCGAGCGATTGCTGATCGAGCGCGTTCAGGCTGATGCTGCCGGCGCGGGTAACGCTGGTCGTCGCGATCAGCACGCCCTGCTGGTCGATGTCGTGCCCCAGCAGGCTCAGATCGCCACGTCGGGACTGGATCAGGCCGCTGTTGACGAGCTTGCCGGTTGCAGCGGGTGTCGGGCTTCCATCGACGACCTGACCGGTCAGCACCGGGTTCAGCAGCAACGCGCCGGTATTGCTGTTGCGCAGACCGACGCCGACGCCGGCGGCAACGATCACCTGGCCTTCGACGGCGGTGATGGTGCCGGCATTGCTGACATTCGGCGCGGCGATCAGCGAGTAGCCGAGGGCATTGGTGGCGATGCTGGCGCCGGCCTCGACCGTGATGTCGCCGGGCAGCGCGCCGGCCTGCACGTTCTGACCTGAATTCAGGCCCAGGATGTTGCCGTTGGCAGTACCGGTGCTGGTCGAGGTCAGGCCGGTTTCCAGAAAGCGGCGATTCGATTCGGCCAGGTAGGCGGTATCGTCGTCGCCCGGCCGCAGCGTGGTCTGCCGGGTGGTCAGATACAACGGCAGACTCGAGACCAGCAGCGAGTGCACGTTGACCTGGCTGCTGCCGCCGAAGATGACGCCGTTCGGGTTGATCAGATAGACCGAGCCATCGGCCTTGATCTGGCCGAGGATGCGGCTCGGCGAAGCATTGGCGCTGACCCGGTTCAGGGCGATCCAGTCATTGCTGCCGTCGGCCTGGGTGCCGGCACGCTGATCGAAATTCAGCGTCGTTTCACGGCCGATGTTGAACGAATCCCAGCTCAGGATCGCTTTCTTCGCGGTCTGCTGGACGGTGACCGTGGTCTGCGCGCCCGTGCTGGTCTGCACCGGCAGATTGGCGTTCTGCCAGGCGCAGCTGTTGGTTGCCGCGCACGTCGACAGCTGGTTCATCGCCGACACCGCGACCTGCAGGCCGCCGGCTGCCAGACCATTGGGCACATCGCTCGGCGCGATCAGCGCCAGCTGCCGCGCTGCGGTCTGCGCCGCCTGGGCGCTGGCCAGCGCTTCGGCCGCGCGGCTGAGATTGGCGATCGAGCGATTGGCGCGGATCAGCGCCTGCTGCGGCGTGGCCACGGTGACGCCAGTGACCGGATCGACTCGCGAGGTCGGCACCGGTGCGCCGGGATTGGCGGCCGTGACGCCGCGACTCTGGAAGTACTGGGCACTGCCGAACGGCGCCGCCGCGGCGGTGCTGGCCAGCAGGCTGAAGCCCATGCCGCTGGCCCAGGCGCAACGCTGCAGCCAGCCATGTGTCGACAGGCGCAGCGTCACGTCCGTAGGAAACGCGGACGGATCAAGAGTCAGGCGGTTTTTCACGGCAGCATTTTTAGCCGGTCAACACGACATTCATTTGACACTGCCGTGACACCTCAGCCGTGCCTTCCGCCAAGCGCAACGCGTGGCTCATGCAGCGGCTCCGGCGACGGCTGCGCCAGCGGCCGCAGCGGGCAGCCGCAGATGGGCGATGAAGTCCTGCAGGATGCGATCCCACAGCTCGCAATGAGCGATCAGGAAGCCCTCGGCCACGCCGCCGGCGACCACCACGTCCATCGACAGCACCAGCAGCGGCGCCTGGTGGAACAGGCGTGCGAAGCGCTTGCCGCGATTCCAGCTGTCGACCAGATCGGGGCGCAGCTCGCCTTCGATGTTCAGCCAGCAATGGAAGGCGAAATCGACGTACTGGCGCGAGCCGCCGAGCGCGGCATCGCTGGCCGGCAGCGGATTGCCGAAGCCGATGAAGAAGCCCAGCCCCTGCGCGGCGCTCTGCACTTGCGGGCCGCCCATTTGGCCGCCGCCCTGCTGCTCGACGACGGCAGCGCGGTAGCCGGTCTTGCGCAGTATTTCGGCAAGGTCTTCAGGGGAAACGCTGGTACGGATCAGATCGGTCATGGCGCAGGCGGGGTAACAGGGACAGCACAAGGGGTGGAAGCCGCGGCATCGAGCACGCGGTTGCGGTAGTCCTGCACCAGCGTCTCGAACTGCACGCGATGCAGGCCGGTCAGCGGTTCACGGTCCTTCACCGCGTCCCAGACGGTCTTGTGCTTGTAGCGCTCGACCAGTTCGGTGCCGATATCGACGAGTGCGGCGTTGCGGCCATCGAGCAGCGCGTTGCGGCTGGCGGCGTCCTTCAGTTCGGTGCTGCGTTGCTGCAGTTCGGCTTCGCGCTGCTTGATCAGCGCGGCACTGGCGACGGTCTGCGTCTGGGCGGCAGCGAGTTGTTTCTTCGCTTCGTCGAGCTGGCCTTGCAGGGCAACGGCGCGCGCCTGTTCGCTGCGCAGCGCGCTGCGGCTGGCGGTCAGTTCGGGATCGGCTTCGACCGGCGCCGGTGCGGCTTTCGCAGCAGCGGCTTCGGCAGTTGCCGCATCGGCCTTCTGCTTCAGCTCGGCATTCAGCGCCTGGGCTTCACGCAGCGCCAGGGTCGTCTGGCGCAGCTGGTCGCGCAGCTTCGATTCCAATGTGGCCTGTGCCAGCACTGCCGGCGCAGCGCTCAGCAGCAGCACCGCGATGGCGGCGCGCAGGCCCATGGGTATCGAGGCTGATGGCCGCATCGTTCCGGCCTCAGAAGCGCGCATTGATATCGAGCTGCAGCAGGTCGGCGGCGTACGGCGCGCCGGTGGCTTCGGTGGCGCTCAGCCACTTGATCGTGAACCAGGCGCGATGCGAGAAGCCATAGTTGGCGAACACGTAATAGCCCTTGGAATTGGTGCCGCCGAGATGGAAATCGGCATCGGTCAGTGCATCGACGACCGAGTCGGTTTCCAGTCGCCGATAGCCGACCAGCAGGTTCCACTGGTTGCGTTCGGCAATGTCCGGATAGCCGATCTTGAAGCGCGCCAGATAGGCGAGATCGCCGCCGCGATAGTTGTCGCCGGCGTCGAAGTTGTTGACCGGGCTGCGGGCGCGGACCTTGCCGGCGTTGTAAGCGGTGTTCCAGGCGACATCGGCATTGAAGATCGCGTGCAGCGGTCCGCCGATCCGGTAGTCCAGTTCGCCGGTGACGTCGAGAATGCGGAACTTCGACGCCAGGCCGAAGTACTGGAACTGCGGATCGGTGGACGTCTGCAGCTGCAGGTTGCGCAGCGCGAACAGCGTGTTGCCCTTCTGCACGAAGGTGGGCCGGCTTTCGTCGGTATCGCAGGAGAAGGCGTTGGTCGGCGCCACGCAAGGCGACGACAGTTCGCCGTCGAGATTCTCGTAGTCGTAGAACGCCACCGCGCCCTTGGCAGTCAGGCCGTCGTCGACCTTCCAGTCGACACCGGTCTGGAAGCCGAACAGCGAGGCATCGCGGCTGCCGGCCTTGAGGGCGCTGGTCGATGGGAAATCGAAGGCGGTGTTCTCGATGACGAAGGCGCCGAAGGTGCCGTAGGCGGTCACGCTGTCGCCGACGCCGTGGCTGTAGCGGGTCGCCAGGCCATCGAAGCCGAGGTTTTCATCCCAGACCAGGTTGGTGCCGAACCAGGGATTGGGAATGCGCCCGCCGTAGAGGTTCAGGCCGGCCAGCGGGTGGTAGTTCAGGAAGGCCCGATCGATCAGCAGCTGGAACTTGTTGTTGGCATTGCCGACGGTCTGGTTCGGCGACAGCGGGTTGACGGTATTGCCCGTGGTCAGGCGCACGGTCGCCGACAGGTCGTCGGAGACATTGGCCAGCAGCCCGAGGCGCAGGCGGAAGCGCGTCGCCTGGCGGTCTTCGGTGGTGTTCAGCAGCGGCGGCAGCGGCTGGTTGACCGCGCTCGAACTGACGTTGAACGGATTGCCGCTGTTGATCGCCTGGTAGTTGATCTGGAACGGGTCGTTGGCCTGATCGAGAAAGATCACGTCTTCGCGCAGGCGCAGATCGCCGTCGAGCTTGATGTTCTTGATCCACTCCGGCAGCGCCGAGGGCTGCGCCCAGTTCTCGGCGCGGGCGGTGGCCAGCACTTCGTCCTTCAGCTCTTCGCGGATGCGCTGCTTTTCCGAGTCCGGCAGATAGATCACGCGGACGCGGTTCTTCGGGTCCTTGGGATCGGCCGGCTTCGCGTCACCAGCGGCTGTCGCTGTCGCAGGCGCTGCTGCGCCGGGCGGTGTCGCAGGGCTTGCCGGTGCCGCGGTCTCGACCGTCGGCTGGGCTGGCTTCTCTGTCTGCAATCGGCGGATCAGTCGCTCGGCGTCGGTCTTGCTCAGCGCGTTGCGATCGGACAGCAGGCGGATCAGTTCTTCGGTGACCGTCTCCGTGGCTGCCGGCTTCTCAGCGGCAGGCGCTTCGTCGGCAGCGCTGGCAAAGCCGGCACCGGCCACGAACAGGGCCGCGATCGCGGTCTTCATCGCGACGGCGACCGGCCGTGGAACGGGCGGACGGGAATGCAGCAGGGGCCGGATCGGCTTCATGGCGGGGGCTACAGGTTGGAGGTGCTGCGAGTTCATGTGGTCGTCACCCGGATCACGGCCGGCTGCGGCAAGTCTTTCGGCGGCGGCTCGCTGAGCTTCGGCATGTTCTTCAAGGTGTCCTTGAGGAGACGGTCGAGCTCGGGGCGGCCGGTGGAGCGCAGCAGTTCGACTCTTTCGGTGCTGCCATCCGGCGCCAGCCAGATCTGCACGGTGATCGCGAAGCGCGCTTCCAGCAGCCGGCGCTGGCGCTGCACGGCGCCCTGGGCGCGTTGCTGCAGCAGCGTCGTGTACCAACCGAGGCGGTTGCCGGTGCCGGTGCCACCGCTACCATCGCCGCCGACTCGGTAATCGGCGCCGCCTTCCTTGCCCTGCAAGCCGAAGGCGTCGCCGGCGCCGGTGCCCTTGGCGTCGAGCGCCGGCGGGCCGGGTGGTGGTGCTTCCTTGGGTGGCTCGGGTGTCGGCGTGGCCGGCTTGAATTCCGGCACTTTCTGCTTCGGCGGCTCGATCTTCGGTTTCGGCGGCGGGGGAGGCGGTGGTGGTGGCGGTGGCGGCTTGATCAGCTTCAGCTGCACCACTTCGTTGACCGGCTTGCGCGCCTTGCCGCCATCACTGCCGAGCATCGTCACCAGGCCGTAGAGCAGCACGGCAGCGGCCAGCGCGGCGGCGACATAGAGCCGCTGCTTGCGCTTGCGCTGGGCCTGCTGGCGCGAACTCAAGGCCATGTTCGAATCACTGCACCAGCCGCTGGGTCACGAGACCCAGCTGGGTGATGTCGAGCTGGCCGAGCAGCGCCAGCACGTCGATGACGTTCTTGTATTGGGTTTCGCCATCGCCGCGGACGATCACCGGCAGATCGGGAATCTGCGCCTTCTTCTGGCGCAGCTTGTCTTCCAGCTCGGCCAGGGTTACCGGCACCGCGTCCATGAAGATCTTGCCGTCGTTGGTGATGGTGATCGCCACGGTTTTCGACTTCGCCAGCGACGGCTGGCTGGACGCCTGCGGCAGGTTGACCTTGATGCCCTGCACGGCGGCCGTGGTCATGATGATGAAGATCACCAGCAGCACATAGGCGAGATCGAGCATCGGCGTGATGTTGATTTCGTCGTACGGCTTGTCTTCGCTTGAGGCTTGCATGGCTGGTCTCCGCCGTTTTTTCTGAAGGGCGGATCAGCGGTGGCCGACGGCCGCGCGGATGTTGTGACCATCGTTGCCGGCCGGATACATCTCGGCCATGCGGGTGACGAATTCATCGACGAACACGGCCATGTTGGCCTGGATGTCCTTGATCCGGCCGAGCAGGAAGTTGTAGGCAAACAGCGCCGGAATCGCGACCGCCATGCCGGCGACGGTGGCCAGCAGCGCCGCCGAAATGCCGGGCGCAATGGCGTTGACATTGACTTCGCCGGCGGCGGCGATCGAGGCGAAGGTGATCATCACGCCGACCACGGTGCCGAGCAGGCCGATGAAGGGGCCGCCGGAAATGGCAATGGTCAGTACCACCATGCCCTTGGATAAGCGCTGGTTCTCGCGCACCGAGGTAGCGTCGACCGAAGCGCGGATCGATTCGATCGATTCCGCCGACAGCGCGCCGGGGCGGCCCGCGATCTCGAAGCGATGCAGGATTTCGCGAATGCCGGACTTGTACATCCGGTACAGCGAGGAATCCTCGAGCTGGTCGCGCTCGTCCTCGTTCAGCTTCTGCACGCTTTCCAGATCGGTGAGATCGCTGCGCAGCGTCTGGAACTGGCGGGTGAACAGATCGTTGGCGCGGTTGGTGCGGCCGCAGTAGCCACCCTTGGTGTACATCACCGCGTACGAGGCCAGCGCGATGAGCGCCAGGATGCCGATGATCACCCAGGCATCGATGGTCACCGACTGCATGATGATGCCGACGTAGCCGGTCGAGAAACCGGACAGGCCTTCGTCGGCACCGAACTGCAGCAGCTTGTCTTCGACGCCCTGGTTGTTCGCCGCCAGCGTCAGCCAGCCGGGGCTGCGCGCGCTGTGGGCAATCTGCAGTTCGTCGATCTCGCCGGTGAAGCCGGCACTGATGGCGCCACCGCCGGCAGCAGCATCGGCACCAAGGCTGATCGTGGTGGTCAAGGCCGGCAGCGGGCCGGTGACGGTCGCGACGGATTGACCATCGACGAAGAGGTTTCCTTGGGCCGCGCCATCGGTCGAACCATTGCCGCCGAACACCACGGCCAGGTGATGCCAGCTCGCAGCGGCGATCGCGGCGGCCGGTGCCGAGCGGCGGCTGCCGGCGGCGTCGCTGATCTCGACATACGGCGCGCCGCGATCGAGGCCGACGACCAGCGCATTGCCGCCGTCACGCTGGGCGAACAGCACGGCGGTCTGGTCGGCCGTTTCCGGATTGATCCAGGCCGACACCGTCAGCGGCGCGCCGGCCGCGATGTTGAGTGTTGTCGACGGTGCTGCGCCGATCGCCTGCGCGCCGTCGAACTTCGCCGAGCCGCCGATCAGGCCGCTGTCATCGGTCGCCGCGGCATTCAGGGCGTTGTTGCGCGAACGGCTGGCGTCGAGCGGTGGCTGCCCGGCCTGGCCTTCGGCCGACGAGAAATGCCAGACCAGTGCCTGGCTGTCGTCATAGCTGAGGCTGGCATCGCCTTCCTTGGCTGCCTTGGCGTTGCCGTAATAGAGCCAGAACTTCACCGGCGCGCCGGCCTTCACCGCTGGCAGATGGACCCAGACGAAGGCCATGTTGAACACCGGGTCGAACTTCTCGACGTGGAACTTCAGCGGTGTTGCATCGTCCTCGGCGATGAAGCGCAGATCGCCGCCATCGGCGTTGGCATCGCCGAACTTCATGACGCCTTCGTGCAGGCGCACCAGCACCACGGTATCGCCGACGTCGCCGGTGACGCCGGCCGCTGCCGCATCGGCAGTGATCGGCTTGCGGAACGACCATTCCTTGTTCCACCAGGCGGACGCGCTGAGCGGCATCAGCAGGCACAGGAGCGCAGCCATGGTTTTCATGGGGGAAGCAGTGCGGAGGATCGACGGCAGGCTCATGGGTTTTCCGGATGGACGCTGACTGAAAGCAGAAAGAGGGTTGAGGGCAGGCATCAGAACGAGCCGAGCACGCGGAACAGCACGCGGCTGTTGCCGGCGCGCGTGGTGGCGATGCTGTTGATCGGATTGGCCCAGTCGACGCTGCCGCTCAGGTGGCCGAGCAGCCTGAAATCGAAGCCGAAGCCGAAGCTGGCCAGGCGCAGATCGGACGGCGTATCGGCGATCGGCTGGCGCACGCGCAGCACGGCGCTATCGGCGAAGGCATAGGCGCGCAGGGTTTCGACCGGCCGGAAGCTGTCGCCGATGTCGAGGTAGTCGGCCAACGGCGGGCTGCGCAGTTCCATCGTGCTGCTGATGCCGTAATCGCCGAGTGCCGAGGCTTCGAGATAGCCGCGCACGGTGTCGGCACCGCCTGCGGAGAACTGCTCGTTGGAGATCAGCGGCTGGTCGGTCAGCTGGCCGCCGAGCTTGATGTAGCCCTGCAGCGACGCCGGCAGGCCGAAGGTCTGGGCGAAGCTGCCACGCAGCCAGAACTGCTGGCCGCGGGCGCCGAAGCGGTTGAGATCGAACTCGTCGCTGCGGCTGCCGAGCTGACCGGAGTTGAAGCTCAAGCTCAGATCGAGCTGGGCGATGTATTCGTTCTGACGCAGGATCGAGCTGTACGCCGCGGTCAGCGGGTAGTAGGTGATCGGCGTCGGAATCTCGCCGCCGCCGAGCACCGTGGTGTTCTTGAAGTGCTTGTAGTCGACGCCGACCGACAGCGACTGATAAAGCTCCTCGGTCCCCGGCAAGGTCCAGATGCCGCGCACGCCCAGCGTCTGGCCGCGGCCGAGCACGTTGATGCCGCCAACCGTGGCGATGTTGGAATCCGAGATCAGGCCGTTGACCAGCAGGTTGAACGGGCTGGCTCCGAAGCGCGCCAGATACGAGCCGAAGAAAACCTTGGCGTCGTCGGTATTCTCCGGCGCGGTCTGTACCGATGCGCTGAGCGAATGGCCGCGCTGGAACAGGTTGTCGTAGGACAGGCTGGCGACCGCGCGCAGATTGCTGGTGTCCTGGCTGCGGCGGTTGTTCAGTTCCAGCGAACCGTGCAGCGGCAGATCGTCATCGACGACCAGATCGACATCGACGGTGTTCGGCGTGGCGCCGGCCTTCAGCGACGGCGTGACCCGGCGATCGGCCTGCTGATTGAGCGCTGCGATATCGCTGCTGACCTTGTTGAAATCCGGCACCGTGCCTTCGGCCAGCGCCGGCGCTTCGGCCTTGATCTGATCCAGCGAGTGGTATTCCGAGCCGACGACATTGAGCCTGCCGACTCGGCTTTCGGTGACTTCCAGCACGATCACGCCATCGCGCACGGTCTGCTTGGGAATCGCCACCGACACGGTCTTGTAGCCGCGATCGCGGTAATGGCGTTCCAGCGCCTCGCGGGCATGGTCGACATCGTCCGGCGTGCGATCAAGACCGAGAAACGGCTCCAAGGTCTTGATGATCTCGACATCGCTCAACACGCTGTTGCCGTCGACCGCGAACTCCCAGATGTCCAGTGCCGGCGGTGCCGTGACTGGCGCAGCGGGCGGGGTGGTCGGCTTCGGCGCCACGGGAGCCGCCGGCGGCGCAGCGTCCTGTGCACCGGCCGCCGAGGGCAGCAGCGCCCACGCGCTCAGCGTCGCTGAACCCAGCAATCTGACGAGCCTCAGGTTCAACGAACGAAATCCCCTGACAAACGAAAGCCGGCAACGGAAGTGCCAGCGCGCGAAAACGGAACGAGCAACGGGAAACCTTGATGGGAAGCCGATGGCTGTCTTGACTCCCGCATCTGCAATCACCGGGGCGATTGCTCGAGCAGCCGTCCCGACTTGATCCGGGCGCCGCAAGGCGCTCATCCGGCACTCGGGTACGGCCACGGTTTCCGAGCGGCAAGTGTCAACGACCAACGTTGCAGATTCGTGAAGTCGGCGTGCATGGCACGTCCACGCGTGTCGAGGTCTCGCCGTGGCCGGACAGTCTTCTATTCGCAATGGCCGCGTCACATCGGCCTGGTAATTTTCACGAATTACTGATGGATGCCGGCCTGCAGCCAGCACGGTAGCCGGCGTCGATGCCGGACTTCCGCGGCTCACAGAGCTTGCAACACGGGGATGACGCGCTCGAGACACCGACAAGGTGCCGGCGCGGTGCAGCGGCCATTTCGGCTGCAGTCAAGGGAACGTGGGCGGGAACTTCGGGCGGACATGAAACAAGAGCGCGGCAGACGGCGGCTGAAACTGCTTGACCGTTACATCGGTATTCCCGTGGTCGTGCTGCTCGGCGTGCTGCTGGCCCTGGGTCGGCGCTTCGGACGCCAGCGGGCCGTGATCCGCGACCCGCGCCGGCCGTTGATCGGCATCCTCGCGACGGGTGCGATCGGCGACACGGTGATCGCCAGCGGCATGATCCGCGACCTGCGCGCGGCGCATCCCGAAGCGCGCATCCTGATCTTCACGACGGCTTCCAATGCCTCGGTCGCCGACATGATTCCGGCGATCGACGAGCACATTCCGCTGCGCATCCTGCGTCCCTGGAAAGCGGTGGCGACGCTGCGCAGCCAGCCGCTCGACTGGCTGATCGACATTGGCCCCTGGCCGCGTATCAACGCCCTGCTCGCCGGCCTGTCGCGCAGCGCGGCGACGGTCGGCTTCAAGACCCCGGGCCAGCATCGTCACTACGTCTACGACCACGTGGTGCCGTTGCGCTACGACTGCCATCAGCTGGCCAACTACGGCGCGCTGCTGAAGCCGCTTGCAGTGCCATCCGGCCATGCTCCGGCCGTGGTGTTCGATGAAGTGGTGTCGGCGCTGGTGGCACCGCAGCCCTATGCCGTGTTCCACGCCTGGCCGGGCGGCTACAAGGCCGAGCTGAAGCAGTGGCCGGCGATCCGCTGGGTGGCGCTGGCGCAGCGAGTTCACGCCCTGGGCTACGGCATCGTGCTGACCGGTGGCGATGCCGATGTCGAAGACACGACCGAGCTGGCCGCCGCGATCCGCGTGGCCGGCGTGCCGGTCGACAATCGCGCCGGTGTCTGCGCGCTGCCGCAGACGGTGTCGCTGCTGAAGCGCGCCGCCATCGTGGTCAGCGTCGATACCGCCGTGCTGCATCTGGCCGCCGCGGTCGGCGTGCCGGTGATCGGCCTGCATGGCCCCAGCTCCTCGCTGCGCTGGGGCGGCGTCGGCCCACAGGTGCTGAGCATCGATGCGATCGGCACCGACTGCGGCTACCTGAACCTCGGCTTCGAGCATCCTTCGCAGCCGCCGGATTGCATGCAGCGCATCGGCGTTGGCCGGGTCTATGCGGCGGTCGTGAAGCTGCTCGATCAGCCTCACGCGAAGCCTGCCGAGCGAGTGGCCAGCCGGATGCTGCGTTGGGAGCGGCAGGGCTGATTGCCTAGCGCTTACCGAGCAGGTCGCAGCGGAAATCCATCCGCCGCTGGCAGGCTCGCGACACCAGTACGGCGGCAATCACGGTACCGGCGGAATAAGCCGCCACCGCACCCCAGGCACCGGCAATCGGAATGATCGCCAGGGCCGCCACCAGTGCGGCGACATTGCCGACGAGATAGGCGCGCAGGTTCTCGGTTTCAAGGCCGGCGGCGCTGAGGATCATGCCGCCGTTGCCGAATGCCAGCCGCAGCAGCTGGCCCAGTCCGAGCGCGACGAAGAACGGCCGCGCCAGTGCTGCCGTCGGACCGGCAATTGCCGTCAGCCATGACGCCGGTAGCACCGCCGCAATCGCCACCAGCGCGGCCACCAGCCACCAGGAGCGCCGCACCGCGCGCCGGAACGCGGCTTCCAGTTCGGCGCTGATCCGCCCTGCCTCGCGGAACTCGGCCACGGCATGTTTCAACGCCGACTGGCCGACCAGGCCGACCGGCACGATCAGCCAGGTCGCGAAGCGCTTGGCCAGGCCGTAGATGCCGAGCGTGTAAGCCGGTGCCAGTGCCGCGAGCAGCCAGACATCGATGCTGACCACAGTCAGCTGCGCGATCTGGGTGACGGTGATGCTGCGGCCACGGCGCAGCATCTCGGCGATCACGTCCTTGTGACGCAGCGCGGTCGCCGGTGTTCGCTGGCGCAAGGCCGGCAGCAGGAAGACGAGGCCGATGAGCACGCCCAGCCATTGCGCGATCGCGAAGCCGGCGAGCAGGTCGCGCGCATCGAGCTTCAGGCCCAGCAATAGCGCCAGCACCAGCAGCGGCAGCAGCCAGAGGCTGGCGACGAAGCCATTGCCGCGGCCGCTGAAGTAATTGGCCAGCGCCACGCCGACCTCGATGCGGATCAGCTCGGCGATCACCCGATACAGGCTCATGCCGGCGATCGCCGCCGTGATCAGCCATAGCCAGGCCGGATCGGCGTAGCGGCTGTGTGGAAACAGCTGCTGGGCGAGTGCCATTACCAGCAGTTCGAGCAGCAGCCAGCCGCCGATCAGGCTCGCGGCAGCGCTCAGCATCGTGCTGACGGTGGCCGGCCGTTCGCGGCTGCCGATCGCGAACACCGAGATGTGGCTGCCGAAGATCGCCAGCAGGTTCAGCGCGAAGACCAGCGATTCGGCGAACACGAAATCGCCGTAGACCGCAGGCCCGAGCGTCCGCACCGCAAGCACATGGGCGCCGGCCACCGCGATGACGCTGCCGACCCTGGCCAGGCCCGCATGGCCGAGCGCGCGGTCGAGTTGCCGTTGGGCCTTGCTGGTGGCTTCAGCCACCGGCAGCGACGGCGGGCGCCATCAGCGGAAAGCTCAGCGCTGCACGGCCGCTGCCGCGTGCGAGATCCGGCGGGCGATTGAAGAAGATGCTGCCGGGATCGAGCGTCGCCGCGAAGTCGAACAGCCGACCACGGCCGCCGTGGCGAGCATCGATGAACGAGATGTTGCGCGTGCCCGCTTCAGCGCGAATCGCCGCGCCCTGCTTGCCGTTGTACTGGAAGTAGCAGGCGATGAACGAGACATCGCTGAGCCAGCCGCCGGCACCACCGAGGCCGAGGCAGGGCGGGTTCATGCCGCGCGGCTGGACGAAATTGCAGCTGATGAAGCTGCAGCGCTCGGCAGCATCGACCGCAACCACGGGCACCCGCAGATCGTCATGCGCCGGCCGCTCGAACTGGCAGCCGAGCACGGTCAGCCCGGCGACCCGGCGGCGATCGCGCGGACCGGTCGACGTGCCATCGACCCGGCCGGCCAGGCGCAGCTGGGCGCCGAGGTTCTTGTTGAAGCAGCTGTCGATGATTCTTGCATCGGCGCAGGCGCGGCTGTTGGCGGCCAGCAGCACACCGCCGCCGCTGGCCTTGCCCTTGTCGAAGCTGCCGTTGCCGATCGCGATCACGCCGCGCAGCGAGCACAGAAAGCCGCCGTCGATCTCGACACCCCAATCGCTGCAGCCGCTGACCACGACACTTTCGAGCGTGACATTGCCGACGTTGACGAACCTGAAGCCGGAGCCGGGCTGGCGGCGGCCATCGACGGTGATGCCGGAAATCGACAGGCCGTGGACGCGGACCTTGTCATCGCGTATCGCGTGCAGCAGTGCATCGCCCTTGAAGTCGTCGCTCTTGAACAGCACGCTGCCGAGCAGCGATTCACTGCGCAGGCTTTCGCCGATGATCGCCAGGCCGGATTTCTCGATGGCGATCGGCCGGCTGATCCGGTAGCGGCCACGCGGAATCAGTAGGCAGCCACCGGCCGCGCGATCGACGGCGGTCTGCAGCGCGCGGGTGGAATCCTTGACTCCAGTCGGATCGGCATCGAAATCGTCGAGCGACAGGCCATAGCCGCGGACCGATTTCTGCGGCAGCGCATTACTGGTTTCGACGCTGTCGTCGCTGCCATCAGCGTCGCCTTCGTCGACTGGCTCTTCGGCCTCGGCACGGTCGCGCTTGCCGGCGGCGCGCGCCAGCGCCGGCGCGGCCATTCCGGCGGCGAACAGGAACTGGCGGCGATCCCAGAGCGCGTGATCAGACATTGGGTTGCCACTCGGCGATGGGATGTTCCAGAACGTCGCAGTAAGCCGCCCAGGTGCGGTCGAGCATTTCGTCGGCACCGAAATGCTGGCGCACCATGGCCTGCGCACGCGCACCGGCCGACTGCCTTGAAGCCGCTGTCCGGAACGCCAGCAGCCGGTCGACAGCTTCGGCAGCGTCGCCGAGCGCGTAGCCGCAGTCGTCTAGGCCGTGAGCCAGAATTTCGTCGTGGCCGGGCACCCGGCTCAGCACTGTCGGCAGGCTGGCCGCCATCGCTTCGAGCACCGCATACGGCAGGCCTTCCCAGCGCGAGCAGGACAGGAAGATGTCGTGCGCCGGCAGCTGTTCACGCAGTCCCGGCACGGCGCCGTGCACGTGGACGAAACGATCGTGGCCGGCCGCGCGTAGCGCGCTTGCGAAGGCTGCACGGCCGTCGCCGTCGCCATAGACATGAACCTCGGCAGCGGCTTCATCACGCGTCGCCAGCTCGGCGATGATCGCCAGCAGCAGGTCCGGATTCTTGGCTTCGCTGTAGTTGTTGACGGTGACGATCTTGAGTGGCGCGCCATCGCGATCCTTCGCGACGATCTCGCCGGACACGGCGACGCCGTTGCGGATCATCCGGCTGGCACCGAAACCGAAACCGGCGCTGCGGGCCAATGCCTGATCGCCGTCGGAGACGAAGATGCTCAAGCTTGTGACCCGTTCCAGCAGCTGTTCGATCAGCAGACGCAGGCGCCGCTTCAGGCCGCCGGGCCGGGACACGAAGAACAGGCCGTGATGGGTATGGACGATCGGTACGCCGCTCAGCGCGCCGACCGGCCGCGAATAGGCACTGGCGGCGCTGCCGTGCGAATGGATCAGTTCGATGTGCTGCCTGCCGACGAAGCGCCGCAGCGCCCACAGCGCGCCGAGGCTCAAGCGTCGCCGCGGGATCGCCAGCATCCGTTCGCTGCCGACCTGCGCCGTGTAGCGATCCCAGTACGGCGCTTCCTGCGGGCAGGCGACGAACACCTGGCAACGCCCGGCGAGACCCTCGACCAGTTGCAGCACATGCTCGGGGCCGCCGCCGATGTCGGCGCGTCCGGTGATCAGCAGTACGCGCGGCTGGGCTTCGACAGAGCTCACGCGCTGGCGTCGCTGGAGCGCAGGCGCAGCGCGATCGCCATGATCACCATCACGCTCGGCGTGCTCAGGTACATCGTGAAGGTGTCGGAAAAACACATGCGGCCCAGCTCGCCCATCACCAGGCCGGCAGCGGCGGCCTTGTAGCGGCGGACCATGACATCCGGCGAACGGCTGCCGAGCAGACGCAGCTGGATCGAGGCCCAGAACAGCAGGAAGAAGGTGATGCCGGCAACGCCCAGCTCGAGGAAGATGCGCAGATAGGAGTTGTCGACCGGAAGGCCAGTCAGCTCCATGGTCTGCTTGTAGCCGATGCCGAGCGCGTTCCAGCCCAGCTGGTCGAGCAGCCCGGCCCAGTTCTGGTAGCGGACCGAATGGGCGATCGAGCGATCGTCCTCGCCAAGGCCGAAGCGCGACATCGTCGCACTCAGCACGGCGGAATCGGTGATCAGCGCAATCAGCGGCAACAGCGCCACCACCACCGCGACGACCAGACCCAGGGTCACCATCACCCGGCCGGCGCTGCGCTGATGGCTGCGGGCCACGAACAGGGTGGTGAACATCAGCACCAGGCCGACCTGCAGCAGTGAATTGCGCGACGCGGTGATGACGATGCCGTAGACCAGCACCGCCAGGGTCACTGCGATCTGCACCGCGTTCAGGCGGCGCAGCGCGATCCAGTACAGCGCCAGCGCGGTCATCGCCCAGGAGGTGATCAGGTGCGAAAAGCCGCCGGAGTTGCCGAGCTGGCCACCGGCGCGGAACACGTAGCCGAGGCCGTTCTTCAGAAACAGCGCCTGTTGCTGTTCGCGCACCGCGCCGACGAACCAGTAGATGAAGAAGCCGATGACGATGCCGAACAGTCCGCCCCACCAGAACACCCGCAGCGCGCGCTCTGCACTCTCGATCGTCCAGTGCAGACTCAGCGCCAGCAGGAACGGCGCGTAGATGAAGCACAGGCGCAGCACGCGCAGCGTTTCACGGCCGAGGTCGCCGACATTGACCATCGAGATCCACGCGCAACCCAGAAAGCTGGCCGCGAACAACAGCGTCATCGAATCCGGCAGTCGGGCGCGGTAGAGCAGCAGCAACAGCAGTGGCAGGCCGAACAGGTCGACGAAGCTGATGTGGTCGGCACCGGCTGCGAATGCCGAGGAACTGCCGGGCACCGGAATGGCGATGACCGGAATCAGCGCCAGGCAGAAGCAGACGATGCTGGTGGCCGACCAGCTGTCGAAGCGCGGCAGGCCGCGCACGTGGCGAGGCAGGGCACAGTCCAATTCGATTGCGCTCATGCTGCGACCGCTTGCCTGGGGCTGACCGGAGCCTCATCGAGCCAGTCGCTCAAGTCCCAGCCGAGCAGCGATTCCAGCAGCCGGATGTCATCCGCGAACCAGGCAACCATTTCCTGACGCAGCTCGGGCGCCAGTGTCTGGCGCCGATGCCCGGTGCGGAATTGCGCCTTCAGCGCTTCGATCATCGGAAAGCGGTTGCGGCGCAGGAAGGCGCGCAGCTTGAGCACGATCGGCTCGATCGCTTTCGGCGGCGTCAGCACCAGCTTGGCGACGGTCTGCGAGCGCTGGCGATGCGAACTGTTGACCACCGGGAATTCGCTGCGGCCATCGTCCGGCAGATCGAGGAAGGCCAGCAGCCGGCGATAGCAGGCACCGGCGTCGGCGCGGAAATCTTCGTAGCGGATGAACAGCACGGACTCGCGCGGCACCGTCGCCAGCAGTCGCTGCACCTGCTCGCCGTAGCGGCCGATCATTCCGTACTGCAGCTTGTTCGGATCGCGGCAGCGGCGCGGCAGTTGTTGGCCGCGGGCCCGTGCGGCTTGCGCGCGCCAGGCAGTCGCGAAGTCCGGCTCGTCCTCGTTCATTACATAGGACTGTTCCATGTGATAGGCCTGCGCGAACTCCACCGGGTTGCGCAGCATCACGATGAAACGCGCCTGCGGGTTGAAGGCGAGGATGTTGGCGACCGCGCAGCGCGAATGCAGGTAGGTGGTCGAACCTTCGGCGACGATCGGGTGACGCTCGTCGGCACCGGCGAACAGCGCCAGGTAATCGTCGAGCGTATGCAGCGAATGGTGGCGCGCCAGCACCGGGTAATCGCTGGCGAAGTAGGCCGGTTCTTTCGGATCGCTGAAGAACACATCGGGACGATCGCGCAGGTACTGCGCCATCGCCGTGGTGCCGCTTTTCGGCGCGCCGAGGATGAAGGTATTGGGGGTGGGTTTGTTGATCGGGGTCATGCGCCGATCCTCTGGTCGATGAGTCGCGGCGATGTCGATGGGCGAGTCGGTTCGGCTTGCAGCCAGTCGCTCAGATCCCAGCCGAGCAGACGTTCCAGCAAGCGGATGTCGTCAGCGAAATGGCGGGCCAGTTCGGCACGCAGAGCTGGTGACAACGGCTCGCGAACCATGTCCTGGCGCTGCCGTTCGCGCAGCGCTTCCACCAGCGGCAGGCGCGCGCTGCGCAAGGTCTTGCGCAGCCGCCATAGCGGTGCGCGCAGCAGTGCGGGCGGATTCAGCAGCAGCCGCGCGAGGTCCGGATAGCGGCGGCGATGGGCGCCGTTGACCACCGGAAAATCGTTGCGGCCGTCGTCGTCCAGACCGAGGAAGGCCAAGGTCTGGCGATACACCGCGCCGGGATCGGCGCGCAGCGCATCGAAGCGGATGATGTGCACCGAGCTGCGCGGCACCAAACGCAGCAGACGTTCGATCTGCTCGCCGGTGCGCGCGAACGCCGCGTACTGCAGGAAGCGCGGCTGCCGGCAGCCGGCCGGTATCTGCTCGCCGCGTGCGCGCGGTACCTGCAGCCGCCAGGCATCGGCGAAATCGGCCTGATCCTCGTTGAGCATGTAGCACTGCTGCATGTGCAGCGCCGGCGCCAGTTCCAGCGGATTGCGCAGGCTGACGATGAAACGCGCGTTCGGATTGAGGGCGAGGATCGCCGGCACCGCGTCGGCGGACAGCAGGTAGTTGGTCGAACCTTCGGCGATCACCCGATGCTGCGGCTCAGGTGTGAACAGCGCCCGATAACGATCGGGATCGAAATGCGCCTGGATGTCGGCGTGCGGCGGGAAGTCCCGCGCGAAATAGCCAGGTTCCTTGCGGCTGCTGAAGCAGACCTGCGGATGCGCCGCCAGCCAGCTGGCCAGCGCCGTGGTGCCGCTTTTCGGCGCGCCGATCAGGAACGTGTTTGGCATGCGGTTCATGCGGCGGCTGCCGTGGGAACGCGGTCGGCAGCGCCATACCAGCGTTGCCCGAAGCGCGTGCCGAATTCGGCATCGAGCCGCTGCAGTTCGGTTTCGGCAATCGCGCGAATCGTGTTGCGTGCTTCGTTCGACAGCACCGGCCGCGCGCCGGCTTCGAGCGGGCTGTACAGCAGACGCTGCACCAGCGACTGACGCTTGACCCAGGCGATCAGCCGCTGGCCGCCATGGCGCTTGAACCGCTTCGAGAGCTTGTTGACGGTCAGCGCCAGACCGGCCGAGCGCGGCCGGGCAGCGGCGTTGACCTTGTCGTGCAGCAGCACCGGCAGTCGGCATTCGGTAACGCCGAGAAAGCGGCAGACGCTGGCGAAGAAGGCTTCAGGATCAGCCTTCAGATCGTCGAAGCAGCCGATGAAGATCGCGTCACGGCCGAAGGCGTCGACCCAGGGCTTGAGCAGCCCGTGATAGGCCAGCGACTGTGGTTCGAAGCGGCTGCTCATCCAGTCCGCCGGCGAGCCCTCGAAGCGGCCATTGCGCCGCGCGAACTGATAGGCCGAGAGCACGAAGTCTTCCGGACGCCGGAAGCAGACCAGCAGCTTCACCGGGCCCAGCGCGGCGCGAATCTGCGCCGCGAGTTCCGGCCGCCGCCAGTAACGGTGGGCAATCTCGCCGACCGCGCGATGACCATCGGCATCGGCGAAGAAATCGCCGTACCAGTCGAGCCCGCGCGCCAGGTTGAGATCGAAGTAACTGGTTTCCTTGACCGGCGTGACGAACACCTCCGGATGCTGGCGCAGCGCTTCGAACAGCCAGGTCGAGCCGGCCCGGCCAGTGCCGATGTAGAGAAAATTGGGCAGCGTGCGCATGGGAGGCGGGGCCGATCTACGCGGTTCAGGCGTAGGCGGCTTTCAGGGTCTGACCGTAGGCGCCGGCGCGTACGCCGACCTGATTCAGCACCGCACCCTGCACGGTGACGCCGGCATCGGCGAAGCGGGCGAGCGCCACTTCCAGCTCATCGGCCCGGTGTTCGCCTGATTTCAGAACCAGCAGCGTCATCGTCGCGAGACGACCGAGGATCGCGGCATCGGCTGCCGCCAGCACCGGTGCGGCGTCGAGCACGATGAAGTCGTAGTTGTTCGCCAGCAGGCGGATCAGATCGGTGAAGCGCGGCTGCAGCAGCGTGTCCGCCGGCACGCGGGACGGGCCGCCGCCGGAGATCCAGTCGAGGCTGCCGACGGTGCCGGCCATTGACGGACGGCTACGCAGCAGCGCTTCCGGCGCCATGGCGCTCTGCACGTATTCGACGATGCCGGCGCCGGCAAGGCTGCCGTTGGCCTGGCCGCCGAGGCTGCGGCTCAAGGCCTGGCCGCGCAGATCGGCGTCGACGGCGACCACCTTGCGTCCGGCCTGCGCGAGCAGCAGCGCCAGATTGGCAGCGACGAAGCTCGCACCGCTGCCGGCGACCGGGCCGCTGACCAGCACCACGACGCCGCTCTTCCCGGCAGCGCGGTTCAGCAGCGAAGTGCGCAGTGCGCGCAGCGCTTCAACCGCGGCGTCTTCCGGCAGGCGATCGGCCAGCAGATCGGCGACTTCGGCAGTGCGCTTCGAAGCAGGCTTGGCTTTCTTGAGCCGCGCCAGCAAGCCATGCGACGGCCGCCGCTGGGCTTTCGACAGCGGCACCAGCGCCAGTGTCGTCAGGCCCACGGTCGCCAGTTCCGCCGGGCTTTCGAGGCCTCGGGTCAGCGAGCGGCGCAGGAACACCGCGACGACGCCGAACAGCAGACCGAGCGCCAGGGAGATGACCAGGATCAGCAGGGTTTTCGGCGCTGCCGGCACGTACGGCAGGCTGGCGTTGTCGATGGTGCGGACATTGCCGACCGAGCCGACCATGGCCAGCTGATAGCTCTGGATCGACGAGACGATCGACTTGTAGAGGTTCTCGCGTGCTTCGACATCACGGGTCAGGGTCAGCACGTCCTGCTTGGTCTGCGGCAGCAGATCGACCCGACCCTTGAGGTTGCGCTGCTCGCGCTCGACGGTCGTCAGCTGCGCGGCCAGCGCCTGCACCACGGGATGCTCGGCGGTGTAGCGGGTCTTTTCCTTGTCGATCTGGGTCAGCAGTTCCAGCCGCTTCGATTCGAGATCGACGCCGTTGCGGAGCAGCAGCTGGCCGTCGAAATCCACCGACAGGCCGCCGTTGATCTGCTGGTACTTGGACAGCGCCGCTTGCGCTTCCTGCAGCTGCGCGGCGATGGTCGGCAGCTGCTTGTTGAGAAATTCCAGCGACCGCTCGCTGTCTTCGCGCAGCGCGGCGCTGTGTTCAGCGTGATGGGATTCGACCAGCGCATCGACGATGCGCGCGACCATGGCCCGGCCGCTGCCCTTGTAGGCGACTTCGATGACGCCGGAGGACACCGCGGTTTCTTCCACCGTCAGGCCTTCGATCAGATTGGCGACCGCGACGTCCGGCGTCAGCTTGGTCACCGAGAACTCGGTGCCCGGCAGCGCCTGCAGCGACTTCACCAGCATCTTGTAGCGGCCATCGCGGCTGGCGGCTTCGCTGCCGACCTTGCCGGTGAGCAGTTCGCGGCCGAACCAGAAGCTCTGCAGGCGATAGGCGCCGCCTTCGAGCGCGACCAGGATCAAGGTGTTGTCGTTGTCTTCGGCCGGCACTTCGAGCTTTTCGACGCTGACACGATCGCCGCCCCAGGCCCAGCGGCGGAAACCGAACCAGGCCTCCACCGGCTTGGCTGCTTCGCCGTTGCCGTTGATGTTGCGGGCGATGCCGCTGCCGATGATCGGGAAATGACGTGGGCCGGTGGCGATATCCAGATGCAGCTGGGCGATCACCGGATCGATCACCCGACGGCTCTGCATCAGGCTGATTTCGGCGGAGGCCTGCGATGGCGTGCCGCTGAGCAACGCGCCGAGGCGGCCGAAGCGGTTGTCGACCGGGCCGCCGGACTTGGTCGGCTCGACGACCTGGATCAGGGCGCTGGCCCGATAGGTCGGCGGCACCAGCAGGCAGTAGGCGAGGGCCAGCAGAAACACTGTGGCGGTGACGCCAAGCAGGGTCCAGCGGCCGGCGACCAGCAGTTCGTAGATGTCGCGGGGACGGATGTCTTCGTCGCCCGGCAGCGGTCGACGCGGCTGATGGAGGGCGCTGGCGTTATCGTGGGTCACTGGAGCTGCCTGGTGTGCGTCACGCCGGAAGCGGCGTCACGAAAAGAACGGGATTCGAAGCGGAATGCGGAGCCGATCAGCGTTCGCGGATGACGCGGCGGCCGGAGGCGATTTCGCCCACCCGCGCAGCGTTGAACAGCGTCTGCACGGTCGGCAGGATCTGCTGCACCACGTTGTTGTATTGCGACAGACCGGTGGCCTGGACATAGACCACGTCACGCACGCGCAGCGGGAATTGGCTGGCCATCAGCAGGCCTTCCGGCGACGACATGTCGAGCACGAAGATCGACGCCGCGATGGCCGCGCCCGGCTCGTTGAGGCGGAACACCAGCACGCCGGAATCGTCGGCGCTGAGCTTGTCGAGGCCACCGGCTTCGGTCAGTGCGGCGATCAGCGGCAGACGATCGCGATTGATCTCGATCGGCCGCTGGCGGGCGACTTCGCCGAGCACGTAGACGCGGTCGCCATCCCGGCTCGGGAAATGCAGTTCATCGCCGGCTTCCAGCCGCGGATTGCGGGCCGGCCCTTCGCCGGACAGCAGCGCCGCGAGATCGATGCGATACGGCGTGCCGCCGCGCACCAGCACCGCGCGACGGGTGCTGGCCAGATCGGTGAGGCCGCCACTGGCGTCGAGCGCCTGGAGCACGCCCTTCGGCGTGTCGTCGAGGGTCAAGGTGCCCGGCTTCTTGATCTCGCCGGTCACCTGGATGCGATGGGCGCGATAGCCGATGACGCGAACGTCGATCTTAGGATTGACGATCAGGCTGCCGAGTTTGCCGGCCATGAACGTGCGCACTTCGGCGACGGTCATGCCGGCCACCTTGAAGCTGCCGATGTACGGGAAATAGGTAGTGCCGTCGGCGGCGACGATGCGGCCTTCGTCGGTCGGATCGCGGGAGACGCCAGCGACCGAATCGGTCAGCTCGCGGTGTTCCCAGATGGTCATGAACAGCACGTCGCCGGCACCGATCACGTATTCCGGCGGCACGTCGGACGGCGTCACCGTCGGCAGTTGCGCGGTTTCGCGGGCGTCGACATCACCGCTGTCGTCGAGCAGCTTCGAGACCACATCCGGCGTGACCTTGACCACGCGGTACTTCTGCAGCACTTCGGTATCGGCGCCGGTATTCGGGTCCGGTTTCGCAGCTACGGCACCGGGCAGCGGCGGAACGCGGGTCGGGCCGTACGGCGGCCATTCGGATTTCTCGTCCGGATCGCTCTTGACCGTGACCGGAGCGCTCAAGGAGTGCTCGCCGACTTCCACCTTGCGGACGTTCAAACCTGGAACCAGTTGCGTGCAGCCGCCGAGCAAGCTGCCGCCGACGATGAAGATGAGCCCCGAAAACCTGACGCTTCGCATGTTGAACGCTCTTGATAGATTCCCGCTTCGGCACTGCAGCGATGCGAAGCGGTACCCGGCGCTGCACGGGTCATCCCGTCAGGCACCGCGCACCCCGCCCCTGAAAACGCCCGAAAATGCCCGAATGTTGTTGGTGTCCCGGCGCCAGCAGGCATGCCACGAAGCCCTGTTGACCGATCTGACGCGAAAGGCGCCTGGATGGCCGCGAGGCCTTCATTCCGGTGTTTTGTCCAGCCCGGGCGACAGAATATTGACGAAATGTTGCAGTTCGTTGAATCGCTGCAACGCGGCGCTTCTCGGAGCTTTCCGAGTCGCCGAAAGCCCCTGATTTAAGGGCTTTTCACAGAACGCTTGCCGAAGCGGCAAGACGCCGCTCGACCTCATCGGCATCGCTGAGGCTGCGGATGTCGAGGAACAGGCGTTCGGCTTCCGGATAGCTGCGGGCCAGCCAGACCAGCCATTGCTTGAGCACGCCTGGCGCGTACTTCGGATGCGATACCTTGGTCCGCACGCGCTGCCAGTAGCCCTCGACCAGCGGCAGCAGTTCGAGCCAGCGCATCGGTTCGATGGATCTGCCATCGCGCACGGCGGCGATCTGCCGGGCCAGATCGGGCCGGGCGATCAGGCCGCGGCCGAGCATCACGTCATCGACGCCGCTCAAGGCGCGGCAGCGGCGCCAGTCGTCGACGGTCCAGATCTCGCCGTTGGCGTAGATCGGCACCTTGACCGCGTCGCGGATGCTGCCGATCCGCTCCCAGTACGCCGGCGGCTTGTAGCCATCGGCCTTGGTGCGGGCGTGGACGACGATCGACGCGGCGCCGCCGTCGGCGAGTGCCTGGGCACAGGTTTCGGCATCGTCTGCGTGATCGAAACCCAGGCGCATCTTGGCGGTGACCGGGATGTGTACCGGCAGCGCGCGGCGTACGGCACTGACGATGGCATTCAGCAGCTCCGGCTCCTTGAGCAGCACGGCGCCGCCCTTCGATTTGTTGACGGTCTTCGCCGGGCAGCCGAAGTTCAGATCGATCACCGGCGCACCGAGCGTTGCCGCGAACGCGGCGTTGTCGGCCACGCAATGCGGATCGGAGCCGAGCAGCTGCACGCGCATCGGCGTGCCGCTCGGCGTCACCGAGCCCTGCGCCAGTTCCGGTGCCAGCCGCAGGAAGGCCGACGCCGGCAGCAGGCGGTCATTGATGCGGATGAATTCCGAGACGCACCAGTCGATGCCGCCGATGCCGGTCAGCAGCGCGCGCAGCCCGTCGTCGACGAGCCCTTCCATCGGCGCGAGGGCGAGTTGCATGAGGAAAACCGTACGGCGGCCTGTAGCGGCGCGCGGATGATAGGCGAAGCGGGCTTGCGATCAGGATCGGCGGCCTTGCGCCAGCCGACCCGGTGTAACGGAGGAATCAGTGAACGCGCTGGCCGATGCCAAGACGCTCGACGAGATGGCTGTCCAGCTGGGCCAGCAGTGACGGCACCAGTTCCGACAGGCCGCGGGTTTCGCTGCGTGGCAGCACGTGGCGCTGGCTGGCGATCTCGGCTTCGGCGCGGAACGCCGCCAGGCTGATCACGCGACCGCTGCCCCGGTCATCCGCTTCCGGTTCCAGCCAGACCTGCACCTGCACGCTGGCATCGCGAGTGGAGAAGCCTGAATAGAGTTTGCGCATGTCGTTTTTCTGGCGGAAGAATTATTGACGGTGGCGAAACGTTATCTGAACGCTTGTACACCGACCTCCAGTCAAGACTGCCTATAGGACCCCCTCAATTTCGCCTGCAACGGCCACCGTTTCTGGAAATCGGCATTGTTGCGCTGCCGCAAGTTATCTTCCTCGAGTTCCCTCTATCGCGAGACCCACCATGCAGACCATCGAAATCGTTCAGGAATTCTCCCGCCCCGTCGCCGAGGTTTATGAAGAACTGGCCGATCACAACCGTCTCGGCAAGGTGTTCGGCGTGCCGGTGGTGCGGGTGCGCGACGGCAACAGCTCGGTCAACGGGGTGGGCTCGGTGCGCCGGATCGGCGTGGCACCACTGGCGATCGAGGAAACCGTGGTCGGCGCCGTGGCCGGCAAGTCGATCGATTACAAGATCACTCGCGGCGGCTGGCCGCTGAAGAACCATCATGGCCGGCTGGTGTTCAAGCCCTTGACCGGTGGCCGTTCGCAGTTGACTTGGCGTATCGAGTTCAACGGCGCGCTGCCGGGTTCGGCATTCCTGGTCAAGCAGATCCTGAACCTGGCGATCTCGCGCGGCCTGAAGAAGATCGCTTAGCGCGAACAGGCCCTAGCGCAGTTTCCTGGCCAGCTGGGCGACGCCGGCAACGAACTCCGGCACGCCGCCATAGGCCGGATGACGCAGCGCTTCATGGGCATAGCCGAGTCGGGTCAGCGCTTCCGATGACTTGTTGCCGACCGCCGCCAGCACGGCATCCGGCAGTGCCTGGCGCAGCGCCCGCAGCACGCCTTCGCCAGCGCTCAGCTCGGCGCGCGTCGGCGTGCGGTTCGAATGCGGAACGCCCGGCGCATGCGGATGCAGCGGAAAGGCATTCCACAGGAAGGTGCTGTCGGCCAGGTGCTGCTCGTAGAGCGTGCGCCAGACCACCCGAGCCGAGGGCTCGCTCCAGGGTTTGACGCGAGTCGACAGGCGCGGGCAGGGCGCGATGCCGGGAATGCTGCCATCGATCAGCAGCGCTTCGGAGGTGAACGGAATGCCCGAAATCCGGCAGCCCTGATAGCCCGCCGCTTCGCCGATCAGCACCAGCCGCAGGCCCGGCCTGGCTGCATGCGCGCGCAGATGGGCGATGCGCCGCGCCGGGCCGTTGTCGGCGGAATCGTCGGCATTGGCTGCCGCCCAGGGATGGTGGGTGCCTGCCATTGCCGGAAGTTGATCGAGTGCAGCGAGCAGTGCGTCACAGAGCAGGGTCATCGAAGCCGGTGGGCGGGGCGGCCAGCGAGCGGGCCGAAGCGCAGAATTGGGAAGCCGGAGGGGCCGCGAATTGTAGGGCCGCAGCGTCGATTCCGATGGCCGGTAGCGTTCGCTGACTAGAGGGTCCCACTGTACAGTTGCGCGAGTGCCCCATTACCGCCGATGCTTCGGGAAAGAATCACGTGTAATCAAACTATTGCTGCGGCCGCGATGCTGCAGGACACCGTGCGGCCCAGGAGATGACAGCTGCGATGGAACCGACTGACGAACTGATCAACACGCTGTACCGCTCGGCCATCGAGGAAGAATGTCAGGACTATCGCGGCAAGGCGCTAGCCAGGCTCTGCGAACGCCTGGGTGCCAGCCGCGCCGCCTGGTGGTCGCGCGGCGTCGGTACCAGCGGCGGCGAGTTGACCCAGCATCCGCCGGGCCAGAGCCAGACGCAGTTCACGCCGCAGCTGATGGCCGCGCTGCCGTTCACCAGTGATCAGAGCGAGGCGTCGATCGAAGTGCCGATGCGCGGTCAGGTCGGCCTGGCCATTCAGTATCGGCACCGCGATTCCGGCGTGATCAGCACCGTGCTGATGCAGTTCACGGCGGATCGCAAGCTGCCGGCGGCCGAGACGTTCCGTCGGGTGCTCGCGCACATGGTCGAAGCCGGTGCGCTGGCGCTGCGCCAGTTCATTCGCCGCGATGACTGGCTGCAGGCGATGGGCCGCGCCAATCGCGGTTCGGCGGCGATGGTCGATGCCGAGGGCAGCGTCTTCGCGGCCAGCGAACGCTTCCGCGAAATGCTCGGCGAAGACCAGGCGGCGCCGATCCTGAAGCTGCCGTTCGAACTGCCGGAATCGACCCTCGGCGACGAAGGCGGCGATTTCATCCACGCGCCGCTGCACATTCGGGTGCGCCGTTCCGGCCAGCTGTATCTCATCTACGCCCGCAAGCCGCTGCCGCTGGACATGCTGTCCCCGCGCGAGCAGGAAATCGCCCGTGCGCTTGGCAACGGCAAGACCTTGAAATCGATTGCCCGCCAGTACGGCATCGCTGTGTCGACGGTCGCCAATCACACGACCCGCATCTACCGGAAGCTGGCGATCTATCGCCGTGAGGATCTGATCGATCTGATCCGGCTGAAGGCAAGCAAGCCCTGAAGCAGGGCCAGCGGTCAACCGCTGGCCCCGGTTTTCAGCAGCCTGCGCGGATGTCCTCGCAGACCTTCGCAACGCCGCCGCGGGTACTGAAGCTGCGCGCCGAGCGGTAGTAGAAGCTGCTGCGATCACGCCAGCTGCTGTCGTCGAGCAGCCGCGCATCGGCCGTCGCGTAGCCGGTTTCGCCACTGCGTTTCAGCCAGCGATCGAGCCAGGCCAGCGTGTAGTGCTCGGCCATCGGCCGGCCGAAGCCACCGTTGCAGCGGCCCCCGGCGGTTGACGGACACCACGAGGTAGTCGGGAAGGTCGGGATCTGCGACCACTCGTAGTGCGTGCTGCCGCGGATGCTCAGCTCGTAGCTCGGCACGCCGGCCAGCTGCCAGGCCTTGAAGCCGACCTTGTGCGATTCCGGTTCCGGCGGCGCGGTGAACGGCAGCGGCGCCAGACCATACTCGGAGGACTGGCCCATCGTCGGCACTCGCGGCTGCCAGCGCGGTTCGTCGCGCGTGATCAGCCGGTCGATGACGCTGCGCGTCAGCAGTTCGGGCAGGCGATCGAACAGCGCGCCACCGGCGCCGCCCGGCGTGCCGTCGGCCGGCGAGATCAGGCCATCCCAGGCGACTGCGACGTCGACCGGGTTGCGGTTATCGAGCTTGCCCGGCCAGGGATCGGCACCGGCCGCGCCATAGCCTTGAACGATCGACACGCCGACCGCGCCAGCGAATGGCCGACGATGCCGAGGCGATCGAGATCGAGCACGGCATGGAATGGATTGATGCTGGCAGTGCGGGTCGGATAACTACGGCCGCAGCGCGCGGCGTTCGGATACGGCTTGCCCGGCCGCGAGCGCATGAAATCGATCGCATCGACGAGGCCGGTCCAGAACACGCTCGGGTTGATGTTGGTGCCCTGCTGCAGATCGGGTGTGGCGAAGTCCGAGCGGCCCTGGCCGCGTGGATCGAAGCTCAGCACCGTGTAGCCGGCGCGGACCAGCGCCTGGGCCATCCACCAGTACGCGGTTTCCGGCGCCTGCACCGAGCCGTTCTGGATCACGATGCCCGGCAGCCGGCGCCCCGGCAGCACGCCGCGCGGCTTCCAGACCCGGCCGGACAAGCGCGCACAACCAGAGTCGTAGAACACCACCGGCTCGACGTTCGCTTCCAGCGTGTAGAACGGATCGGCCGACGGCCAGCGGTAGGGGTCGCCGGCGCATTGCAGGGCATAGCTGGCGCACACCGGCAGCGCTATCGGCACATTCAGCGGCAGGCGCAGCGAGGCCGAGGGATCGTTGCGCAGCAGGGCGTAGACGTTGTCGAGTGTCCGCTGCACCGGCGTGCCATCGCCCAGCGCCTGGATCGCCGCCGCGAGCGTTGGCGTGTAGGCCAGCACCCAGCTCGGATCGAGCGTATTGCGCAGCAGCAGATCGGTGGTGTTGAGCAAACTCTGGGTGCTCAGCCGGCGCAGGAAGGCCGGGTTGAAGGCCTGTTCGGTCGGTGCTTCGAGCACCTTCGCGTAGTTCGCCGTTTCACGCGCTGCCCAGGCGGGTGAGGGATAGGTCGGACCTTCGGGTACTGCGCTGGCCAAGGTTGGCAACAGCGTGACAAGCGCAACGGCTGCGCTGCGGATGACGGTCAGCATGGTGGTCTCCTCGATGATTTATAGGTGTTGTTGTGTCCGGAGTCTGCGCGCAGTTCACCGGCCGGGCCGATAGGGAATACAGGCCAGACAATCGAGGTTTCCGGGCTTTCCGGCCGCATCGCTAGCCGGAGGCTGCAAGTGTCATCACCTTGCGGCAGACTCGTCAGGATGGAATACGAAACAGCGCTCGAAGTGCGCGAACTGGTCAAGCACTTCAAACAGGTGAAGGCGGTCAACGGCCTGAGCTTCGACGTCAAGACCGGCACCTGCTTCGGTCTGCTCGGCCCGAACGGGGCCGGCAAGAGCACGACGATCGAGATGTGCGAAGGCCTGCTGACGCCGACTTCCGGCAGCATCCGCTACCGCGGCGAGCCGCTCGGGCCGCGTTATCGCGAGCGGGTCGGCATCCAGTTCCAGTCGACCGCGCTGCAGGACCACCTGACGGTGATCGAGAACCTGCGCTTCTTCAGCGCGCTGTATCCGGTACGCCGCTCGCTCGATGAGCTGATCGCGTTGTGCCGGCTCGAGGATTTCCTTGATCGCGACAGCCGCAAGCTCAGCGGCGGCCAGCGGCAACGATTGTTACTGGCAATCGCCCTGGTCAACGATCCGGAGCTGCTGTTTCTCGACGAACCGACCACCGGCCTCGATCCGCAGGCACGGCGCAATTTCTGGGATCTGGTCCGCGACATCAAGGCCGCCGGCCGCACCATCGTGCTGACCACCCACTACATGGAAGAGGCCTATCTGCTCTGCGACGAGATCGTCATCGTCGACGCCGGCCAGATCATCGCCCGCGGCGTGCCGAGCCAGCTGCTCGCCGAACACTTCAACGATTCAGTCCTCGAAGTCCCGGCCGCCGAAGCCTCGAAACTGGCTGGCAGCACGCTGGCCGGCACGCCGAAAGGCGACACCCTGGAAATCCAGACGCCGGACGTCAACGCTGCTGTCGCCACGTTGCTTGCCGCTGGCGTATCGCTGGCGCAACTGCGTATCCGGCCGCGAACCCTGGAAGACCTGTTCATCGAACTCACTGGCCGGGGGCTGCGGGAATGAAGGCCCGATAATGAAAGACTCTCTGCGCCGTATCGCCGCCGCCGCCTGGGCGCGCAGCCTCGAATTCGTCCGCGATCGTTCCTCGCTCGGCTGGAACCTGGTGTTCCCGATCCTGATGGTGATCGGCCTGGCCTTCGTGTTCTCCGGACCCGGCCAGCCGCTGTTCAAGGTCGCGGTGATTGCTCCTGCCGAGGCCAAGCTCGATGCCAGCCTGCATCCCTTCCTCGACACGCCGCAGGTGCAGTTCTATCGCGAGGACAGCCGTGACTTGGCACTGCCGAAGGTGCAGCGACATCGCATCGATCTGCTGATCGATTTCACCGCCACGCCACCGGCCTACTGGGTCAACGAGCAGTCACCGAAAGGCGCCCTGCTGGAACGCCTGATCGCCGGCAGCGGCGGCGCGGCATTGCAACGTGAAGTGACCACCGGCAAGTCGATCCGCTATGTCGACTGGGTGGCGCCGGGCGTGCTCGGCATGAACATGATGTTCGCCTGCCTGTTCGGCATCGGCTATGTGATCGTCCGCTATCGCAAGAACGGCTATCTGAAGCGGCTCAACGCCACGCCGCTGCGCGCCTTCGAGTTCCTGCTGGCACAGCTGCTGTCGCGTCTGGCGCTGATCCTGATCGTCAACATACTGGTCTTCGGCGCCTGCCGCCTGCTGCTCGGCCTGCGCATGGAAGGCTCGTATCTGGACCTGCTGGTGGTCGTCACCCTCGGCGCCTTCTCGATGATCGCGATGGGCCTGGTGGTTTCGGCAAGGCTCGCCAGCGAGGAACTGGCCGGCGGCATCCTCAACGTGATCTCGACGCCGATGATGGTCGTCTGCGGCGTGTTCTTCTCGATGGACGGCGCCCCACGCGCGCTGCAGATCGCCGCCGATTTCTTCCCGCTGACCCATCTGCTCAACGCCGCGCGGTCGATCATGCTCGATGGCACCGGGCTGGCGCAACTCGGCTATCCGCTCGGGATGATGGCGCTGATGAGTGCGGTGTTTCTCGGCTTGGGCGCCGTGCTGTTCAAGTGGCGGCAGGATTGACGTCCAGCGAACATTGCTCGCTGGACGTCAATGCCCGGCCATGGATGGCCAAATAAAGGTATTCAATCCGGCCCCCTCAGGATTCCGGAGAAGTTTCGGACTCCAAGTCGCCGGCCTCAACGCGGCGAGCGTCTCCAGGCGTTCTCGTGCAGCGGACTGCGCAGCAGTTGCGAGACCTCGGATGCGGGACGCTGCACCGCCGCGGCCCTCGTCGCGCTGCTCGTCCCGCAAGTACCGGTCTGCTGCCAGTTCAGTGCGGTGGCAAGCAGGGCCTCGTTGGGATCGCCGAGTTCGTGCCCGTAGTCATCGCTCACTCTGCAGTCCGGCGCGAAACCATCGGCGAAGTCGCTGAAGCCTTGGTCGTTGGCGCCGGAGAACTCGATGGCGAAGTACGACAGTCCGCAGTTTTCCTGCGCGTAGAAGCCATAAGGTTTGCCGCAGGTGGTGCCGCCGATCAGCACTGCCTGTACGCCGATGCCGCGCAGGCCGTTGATCAGCGCTTCGCTGGCCGAGCAGGTGCCGCGCCCCGCAAGCACGAAGACGCGTGAGAGGCTCAGTTCCGGCAGGGCCTTGCCCGAATCCAGGCTTGGGTCGAAACCCTGCGAGGTGGCATGGAAGGCGACGGTGGAATCGGGTGATCTGGCCAGCGGGTTGGTGGTGTTGAAGCGCAGCTGCTCGAAGACGCGACCATTGCTGCGCGTCTGGCCGGCGACCATGAAGGCGAGTTCGCTGGCGATGTCGAGGTAGCCGCCGCCGTTGTAGCGCATGTCCAGCACCAGGTCGGTGATGCCGGCGTCGCGAAACCGCGTGAGCGCGGCCGCCAGCTCGCCCTCGGCGGTGGCGTAATGCTCCTTGAAGACCAGGTAGCCGACGCGTCCTGCCGGCGTGTCAAAGGTCTGAACCCGCTCCACCGGCACACTGTTCAGCGCCAAGGACTGCAGGAAGACATCGCGGATCCCGCCGTTGCGGTCGCGCAGGGTAAACCTGTGGACTTCACCCGCCGTGGCTGGAAACAGGCCGGCGTAGAGGGTGTCGACGCCAGCGCGGGTGTTGTCGTTGACCCAGTCGACGCCGTCGACCGCCAGCACTTCGGCACCGCGCGCGATCCCCTGAGAGAAAGCCGGCGTGCCGACGTCGGTGTAGACCACGATGGCGCTGCGCGGTGGGGTGCTCGCCAGCAGTGCCACTTCCATGCCGTAGCCGATTCCCACGCCCAACTGCGACAACGCGTTCCACTGGTCGGTGGGGTAGGTGAAGCTGTAGGCGTCCTTGAATTTGCCGGAGGCCGTGACCTTGGGAGTCGTCAGGGCATACAGGTAGGCATCGAGCGCGGCCGGCACGCTGCCGTAGGCGGCAGCTGTGTAACGCGAGGCTCTGGCGTCCGGGATCTCGTCGTTCCACAGGTAGACCTCGTGCATGTAGGTCCTGAGCCAGAGCTTCTCGTCGTCGATCGAGCCTTGGCGATCGGGATAGGGCAGGTTGTCGTTATAGGGATCGTTGCCACTGCGCGGTGCCGCGCAGAACCCTGTGTAGCGGTCCGAGGCAGCGGTGCGCTGCTGCCACAGCGAGGCGTCCGGGCCAAGACCACCGCCATCGTCGCCACCGCCAGTACTACCGCCACCACCGCAGGCAGCGAGCAAGAGCAGCGTTGCGGCCGTTGCCGCTGTTTTGTGGCGCATGGAGATTGCTGGCTTCATTGACGAGGATCGGTCGATTCTATGGGCATCGAAAAGCAAGAAACTGTCTAAAAAATGTCTAAATCGAAACTTGGTGTGAATCCGGTCATAGTCGCCGCCGGATCAAGCCGCACCAGCTTCTTGCTCCTCCGTGGATTCCGTCGCGGTTGTCGTCTGGAAATCTCGCAGCACCGAGTTGCTGTTCGCATGGCATCCCTATAATTCCGATATTCGTCCCACTCTCCGGACCGCCATGTTCCCCGCCAAGCTTCCGGCTGTCATCGATTACCCCGACAGCATCAGCTGCATCGACACCGAGCAGCAGCGCACCGGTCTTGCTTGCTGCTACTTGGTGCAGGCAGGCAACCAGTACGCATTCATCGAATGTGGCACTTCGCTGTCGGTGCCCGGTTTGAAGGCGGTGCTTGCCGAGCGTGGCATCGGGCTTGATCAAATCGCCTATGTGATCCCGACCCATGTCCATCTCGATCACGCCGGTGGCGTCGGCCTGTTGATGAAGGACTGCCCGAACGCGAAGCTGGTGGTGCATCCGCGCGGTGCCCGGCATCTGATCGATCCGTCGGCGCTGATCGCCGGGGCGACGGCGGTCTACGGTCCCGAGAACATGGCGGCGATGTATGGCGAAATCCTGCCGGTGGCGGAGGAGCGCGTGATTGTTGCCGACGACAACTACGTGCTCGATTTCAACGGCCGCAAGCTGACCTTCATCGATTCGCCTGGTCATGCCCGCCACCACTTCTCGATCTGGGATGCCCAGAGCCGGGGCTGGTTCACCGGCGATACCTTCGGCCTGTCGTATCGCCTGTTCGATGGCCCGAACGGCCCGTATCTGATGCCGACGACGACGCCGGTGCAGTTCGAGCCGGAGGCCTGGCTGAAGACCATCAGCCGCTATCTCGCGGCCGATCCGGCGTACATGTTCCTGACGCACTATGGGCGCGTCGACAACGTCGCGCAATTGGCGGCAGACCTCGGCGGCGGTATCGCCATGTATCAGAGCATCGCCCTGCATCTGGCCGATGCGCCGGATCGTCATGCGCGCATCTACGAAGCGCTGATGCTCTATTCGCTCGAAGAACTGGCGGCGAACGCCTCGCCAGTGACCGACGACGTGGCCCGCGAATGGCTGGCCTTCGACATCGAGCTGAACACCCAGGGCCTGGAAGTCTGGCTCGACAAGCAGAAGCCCAAGCCGGCGGCCTGAGTCGTCAACGCAGCAGCAGGCGCTCGACCAACTCGGCAAACGATGCCGCTTCGATCTCGGGTGCGTGCTCGTCATGCTCCCAAGGCGTGCCCTCAGCATTGATCCAGGCGGCGCGCAGCCCGGCACGGCGGGCACCGAGCACATCGGTGTGCGGATCGTCCCCGACATGCAATACCTCGCCGGCATCGATGCCCAGGCGCTTGCAGGCGGCGAGATAGATGCCCGGATCCGGCTTGGCGGCGCCGTGCTCGCCGGCCGACAGCGAGAAGCGGAAATGCTGGTCCAGGCCGATCCGGGCCAGATCGGCATTGCCATTGGAAACCGCAGCCAGCGGATAGCGCGCGGCCAGCTTTTCCAGCGCGGCGAGGGCGCCTGGATACAGCGTCACGCGCTGGCGTTCGGCGATGAACACCTCGTAGACCTCGGCCGCGCGGCGGTCGTCGAGGCCGCAGTCGGCGAGCATCTGCCGGAACATCTCGCGACGCAGGAAACCGAGGTCGTGACGCTGATTCGGAAACGCGGCGACAACGCGGTTGCGCAGCAGCAGCCGGCCGCCTTCGTTCCAGGCTTCGAGCACCACCGGCGCGTGCTCGGCGAACCAGGCATTGGCGGCTGCTTCGGCGGCCTGGATGGTCGGCGCGATCGGCCATAGCGTGTCGTCGAGATCGAGCGTCAGGGCCTTGAACGACATCGGGATTCAGCCGTTGAAATCGGGGCCGAAGTATATCGAGCGGATTGCGCTAAGTTAGTCCCAGCCAAACGCTATGAGCACAGCCAAGATGCCAGCCGATGCAGCCAACGACGTCCGCGTTCACCACCGCGCCTGCAATCTCTGCGAAGCGATCTGCGGCCTGGAGATCCGGGTTGCCGGCGGCGAGATCCTGTCGATCCGCCCCGACGATGCCGATCCGCTGTCGCTGGGCCACATCTGCCCGAAAGCGGTGGCGCTGAAAGACCTGTACGAGGACGGTGATCGTCTGCGCAAGCCACTCCGCCGTACCGAATCCGGCTGGCAGGAAATGACCTGGGACGAGGCTTTCGATCTGGTTGCCGACCGCCTGTGCAGCATCGTCGAGCAGCATGGTGGCGATGCGGTCGCCAACTATCTCGGCAACCCGACCGTGCACAACTACGGCGGCCTGACTCACGGCCCGCGCTTCCTCGGCACGATCAAGACCAGGAACCGCTTCTCCGCGACTTCAGTCGATCAACTGCCGCATCAGCTGCTCGCCTACTGGATGTACGGCCATCAGCTGCTGGTACCGATCGCCGACATCGATCGCACCGACTATCTGCTGGTGCTTGGCGCCAATCCGATGGCGTCCAACGGCAGCCTGATGACGGTGCCGGCATTCCCGAAACGCCTGAAAGCGCTGCAGGCGCGCGGCGGCCGCATGGTGGTGCTCGATCCACGCCGCTCGGAAACCGCCGAGGTCGCCGACGAGCATCTGTTCATTCGCCCGGGTACCGATGCCGCGTTCCTCGCCGGCCTTCTGAAAGTCATCGACAACGACAACCTCGGCCATCCCGGCAAGCTGGCGGCGATGGAAGATGGGCTGGAAGTGGCGCTGGCCGATATCGGCGCGCTCGATCTCGACAAGCTTGCTGCCCACTGCGGGATCAGCACCGAAACCATCCAGCGCATCGCCCGTGAATTCGCCACCGCACCCCGCGCGGCTGCCTATGGCCGCATGGGCGTGTCGACGCAGCAGCACGGCACCCTGTGCCAATGGCTGATCCAGTTGCTGAACATTGTCACCGGCAATCTCGACCGCGAGGGCGGGGCGATGTTCACGCGTCCGGCGGTCGATCTGGTCGACAACCCGACCTCGCGGCCCGGCAGCTTCGGCCGCTGGAAAAGTCGCGTGCGCGGCCTGCCGGAGTTCGGTGGCGAGTTGCCGGTCGCGGCGCTGGCGGAAGAAATCCTCACGGAAGGTGAGGGACAAGTCCGCGCCCTGATCACGGTGGCCGGCAACCCGGTGCTGTCGACGCCGAACGGCACCCAGCTGGATCGCGCGCTGGACTCGCTGGCGTTCATGGTCGCCGTCGATTTCTATCTGAACGAAACCACGCGTCACGCCGACGTGATCCTGCCGCCGACCTGCACCCTGGAGCACGATCACTACGACCTGATCTTCCATACGTTCGCCGTGCGCAACACCGCGCGCTATAGCGAAGCGTTGTTCGAGCGGCCGGCCGATGCGCGGCACGATTGGGAGATCTTCGAAGCGCTGGGTGATCGCATCGCCCAGCGGCTGGGAACCAAGCGAGCGCCACATCCGCGGCCCGATCAGGTCATCGACATGGGCCTGCGCATCGGCCCATACGGCGGTATGAAGAAGCATCCGCTGAACCTGTCGCTGGCGGCATTGAAAGCCGCGCCGCACGGCGTCGATCTCGGCGCGCTGGAACCTTGCCTGCCGGAGCGGCTGGCCAATCCAGGCAAGTTCATCTTGTGCGCGCCGCCGGAAATGATCGCGGCACTCGCGGTGTTCGCCTCCGAGCTGGACGATGCCCAGCCCGCCGCGTTGTCGCTGATCGGCCGTCGCCACGTGCGCAGCAATAACTCGTGGATGCACAACTCGCAGCGGCTGGTGAAGGGCCCGGTGCGCAACCACCTGCTGATGCACCCGGACGATCTCGCCGCCCATGGCCTTGCCGATGGCGCGATGGTGCGCGTGGCGTCGAGAGTCGGTGCCGTCGACGTCATTGTCGAAGCCAGCGACACGATGCTGCCCGGTGTCGTCAGCCTGCCGCATGGCTGGGGCCATGATCGCAGCGGCACGCGCATCGGCATCGCCGAAGCCCATGCCGGCGTCAGCCCGAACGATCTGACCGATGAGCTGCGGCTCGATACGGTCTGCGGCAACGCTGCCCTCAATGGCGTGCCGGTGACGGTGATCGCCGCCTGAAACCTTGAAGCCTGCATGTTCAATCTCGAAGCGAAATTCCGGCTGCCTGATCACGCCGCCGCGCAAGCTGCAGCGATCGCGATCGGCTACCAGCCGGAAGCCGTGCTCACGCAGCGCGATACCTTTTTCGTCGTCGCCAGCGGCAAGCTCAAGCTGCGCGAGGAAGCGCGGGATGGCTTCCAACATGCCTACTTGATCGGCTACGGCCGGGTCGAGCGCGAGGGCCTGCAGCTCAGCGAATACCAGATGGTGCCGGCGCCTGATCCGGAAGCGATGCGCAGCCTGCTCGCCGGCACGCTTGGCGTGCTGGCCACTGTCGCCAAGCGGCGCACGCTGTTGCTATGCCGCAACGTGCGCCTGCATCTCGATGAGGTCGACGGTCTCGGCACTTATGGCGAGATCGAAGCCGTGGTGCCGGAAGGCGCTGATCCGGAAGCCGAGCGCGCGTTCGTCGACGCCACGCTGGCGGCGCTGGGCGTTTCACGCGCCGAGCTGATCGAGGGTTCCTATTTCGAGCTGGCGCGCGCATGAGGCATTGCCTGCTGCTGATCGCCACCGTGCTGCTGTCCGGCTGCTCGACGCTGGACTACTACGCCCACATGGCCAAAGGCCAGTTCGAGCTGCTGTGCAGCCGGCAGCCGATCGCCAAGCTGATCGCCGATCCGGCGACCGACGACAAGCTCAAGGCCAAGCTCAAGCTGGCGCTGGAAGCACGCGCCTTTGCCTCCGACACGCTCGGCCTGCCGCGCAACGGCAGCTACACGAGCTACGCCGATCTCGGCCGTCCCTGGGTGCTGCAGAACCTGTTCGCGACGCCGGAGTTTTCGCTGGACGCCGTCGAGCACTGCTTCCCGATTGCCGGCTGCGTCGCCTATCGCGGCTATTACGACGAGGTTCGTCTCAAAGCCGAAGCCGAGCGGCTGAAGGCGCAGGGCAACGAGGTCTACATCGGCCAGGTGCCGGCGTACTCCACGCTTGGCTGGTTCGACGATCCGGTGCTCAACACCATGCTGCGCTGGGACGACGACGATCTCGCCGGCACTGTCTTTCACGAGCTGGCGCACCAGAAGCTGTATCTGCAGGGTGATACCCGCTTCAACGAATCCTTCGCCAGCTTCGTCGAGCAGCAAGGGCTCAAGCAATGGCGTGCGGCGCGTCATCAAGCCGCTGAAAGCAGCATTCGCAGCGAGCGGGCCGACCAGTTCGCAGCCCTGATCCTCGTGACTCGCGAGCGCCTTCAGAAGCTCTATGCCAGCGGTATCGCCGAAGCCGAGATGCGCAGCGCGAAGCAGGCCGAGTTCGAGCGGCTGCGCGCTGACTACCGCCAGCTGCGCGATGGTCCCTGGCAGGGCTATGCCGGTTACGACGGCTGGATCGACGGTGAATTGAACAACGCCAAGCTGTTGCCGTTCGGGCTCTATCATCAGTGGCTGCCGGGCTTCGCGAAGCTGTTCGACGAAGCGGGTGGCGACTGGCCACGCTTCTACGCGGCGGCGAAAAAACTGGCCGATGGCGAGCCGGCGCAGCGAGCCGCCACACTCGAAGTTCCTGAAATCTCCGCAACGCCATGACCCGCATCCACATTCCCGTGCCGCTGACCGTCGGCGCCAGCCTCGATCTGCCCGATGAGGCCGCGCGCCACGTCGCCCAGGTGCTGCGCATGAAGATCGGCGAGCCGCTGACCCTGTTCAACGGCAATGGCGGCGAGTACGCGGCAACGATCACGGCGACCGGCCGGCGCGATGTCTCGGTCAATGTCGAGAGCTTCGATCCGGTCGATCGCGAATCGCGGCTCGACATCACCCTGGCGCAGTGCGTGTCGAAAGGCGAGCGCATGGACTACACGGTGCAGAAGGCGGTCGAGCTGGGCGTGACTCGCATCCTGCCGCTGCTGTCCGAGCGCAGCGTGGTCAAGCTCGATGCCGAGCGCTGGGACAAGAAGCTGGAGCACTGGCGCGGCATCGCCGTTTCGGCCTGCGAGCAGAGCGGCCGCACCTCGCTGCCGGCAGTGCTGCCGGTGCAGAAGCTCGATGGCTGGCTGGCGAGCAGCGATCGAGCACTGCGCCTGGTGCTGGCGCCGACCGAATCGGTATCGCTGCGCAGCTTGGCCGCAGCTTCGAACATCGCGCTGCTGATCGGCCCTGAAGGTGGGCTATCGGACAACGAGATCGCCGCCGCACGCCGAGCCGGCTGCGTCGGCATCGGTCTCGGGCCGCGGGTGTTGCGGACCGAGACGGCGGGTGTTGCGGCGCTTGCGGCCTTGCAGCTGCTATGGGGAGACCTCGGATAAACTGATTGCATGAGTCCAACGCTGTTCAGGCAGAAAGGCTTCCGTTTCTACTTCTTCTCCCGTGAGGAATCGCGCCTGCATGTCCATGTGCAGGCTGATGAGGGCGAAGCGAAATTCTGGTTGCAGCCGCGCATCGAGCTGGCCCAGAACCACGGCTTGTCGGCGCAGGCTTTGCGCGAAGTGCAGCGCATGATCGAGGAGCGCAGCGATGAAATCAGCAATGCTTGGCATCAGCACTTCGGCGGCTGAAGTCACCAACATCTCGCGCCACGGCTTCTGGATGCTGCTCGGCGATGAGGAACTGTTCCTGCCGTTCGATGAATTTCCGTGGTTCAAGGCTGCGAGCGTCGCCGCGATTACCGAGGTGGAGTGGCCGTCGCCCGAACACCTTTACTGGCCGGTACTGGACGTCGACCTTTCCGTCGCGTCGATCCGCCATCCCGAGCGCTTCCCGCTCAAGTCCCGAATCTGAACCGCCATGCTGATCACCAACGCCACCCTCATCAACGAAGGCCGCCGCTTCGAGGCGGATCTGCTGATTCGCGGCGAGCGCATCGAGAAGATCGCGCCGAAGATCACGGCCCCGGCCGGCGTCGAAGTGTTCGATGCCAAAGGTCGCCTGCTGCTGCCGGGCCTGATCGACGATCAGGTCCATTTCCGCGAGCCGGGCCTGACCGCCAAGGGCGATCTGGCGAGCGAATCAGCGGCTGCCGTCGCCGGTGGCGTGACCAGCTTCATGGACATGCCGAACGTCAATCCGCAGACGATCACGCGTGCGGCGCTGGCCGACAAGTACCGCATCGCCGCCGGCCGCACGTTCGCGAATCACGCGTTCTACATGGGCACCACCAACGACAATCTCAGCGAGCTGGAAGCGCTGCAGAAAGGCGAGGCCTGCGCGATCAAGATCTTCATGGGTGCGTCCACCGGCAACATGCTGGTCGACAACCCGGACACGCTCGACAAGATCTTCCAGCGCGCGCCGGTGATGATCGTCACCCATTGCGAAGACACGCCGATGATCAAGATCGCCGAGGACGCGGCGCGCGAGAAGTACGGCGAGGACGTGCCGTTCTCCGAACATCCGTACATCCGTTCGGCCGCCGCCTGCTACAAGTCCACCGAGCTGGCTGTCGGCCTGTCGGACAAGCACGGTACCCGGCTGCATGTGCTGCACATGACGTCGGCGAGCGAGCTGCATTTCTTTGCCAAGGGTGATGCGCGGACCAAGCGGATCAGCGTCGAGGCCTGCGTGCATCACCTGTATTTCGACGAGTCCTGGTACGCGACCTTGGGTTCGAAGCTGAAGTGCAATCCGGCGGTGAAATCGGCGTCCGATCGCGAAGCCTTGATCGCCGCCGTGCGCGATGGCGTCATCGACATCATCGCCACCGACCATGCGCCGCACACCGCTGCCGAGAAGGCCAACAGCTACTTCAAGGCGCCGAGCGGCCTGCCGCTGGTGCAGCACTCGCTGCTGGCGCTGATGGAACTGGTCGAGCGCGGCGAACTGCCGCTGGAGACAGTCGTGCAGCGCGCCTGCCACACGCCGGCCGAGCGCTTCGGCGTCGTCGATCGCGGCTATCTGCGCGAAGGCGGTTATGCCGATCTGGTGGTCGTCGATCCGAACGGCGTTACCGAGGTGACCCCGGAAAGCCTGCGCTACAAGTGCGGCTGGTCGCCGTTCGACGGCCATCGCTTCAAGGCGCGCATCGACGCGACCTGGGTCAACGGCAAGCTGGTCTACCGCGATGGTGTGCTGCGTCCGCAGGCCTTCGGTCAACGGCTGCAGTTCGCGTGAGTGCAGCGTTGCCGCCCACGCCTTGCGCGTGGGCGATGAAGACCGCGGGCGAACGCGCCTATCACGATAGCGAATGGGGCAAGCCGGTCCACGATGATCGTGTGCTGTTCGAGTTCCTGATCCTCGAAGGCGCACAGGCCGGCTTGAGCTGGTCGACGATCCTCGCCAAGCGCGACAGTTATCGCCGTGCCTTCGATGGCTTCGATGCGAAGAAGATTGCCGCCTACACCGATGCCGATCGCGAGCGCTTGATGGCCGATGCCGGCATCGTCCGCAACAAGCTCAAGATCAACGCCACCATCGGCAACGCCCAGGCTTATCTCGAGCTCTGCGAGGAACACGGCAGCCTCGATGCCTGGCTGTGGAAGCATGTCGATGGCAAGCCCATCGTCAATCGCTGGACCGACATGAAGCAGGTGCCGGCGCGTACCGAGCTGAGCGACACGATCAGCAAGGCGCTGCTCAAGCGCGGCTTCAAGTTTGTCGGCACGACGATCATCTACGCCTATCTGCAAGCGGTGGGCGTGGTCGACGATCACCTGATCGGCTGCCCGTCGAAATCAAACTGAGCTGCTGATGAGCGCAATCCTGCTGTTGGCCCTTTGTCTGGGCATTGGTCTCGCCATGGCGCGCGATCAGCGCCTGCCGCCGGGTGCGCCTCAGGCGCTGAATTTCTGGATCGTCAATGTCGCGCTGCCGGCGCTGATCCTGGTCGAGATTCCCAAGCTGCATTTCAGCCGCGAGCTGCTGTTCCCGGCGATAGCCCCCTGGTTCGTGTTCTTCGGCGCGATCGCGTTGTTCAGCTATACCGGCCGCCGCCGCAACTGGAGCCGTGGCACCACCGGCGCGATGATCCTGACCTGCGGCCTCGGCAATACCGCCTACATGGGTCTGGCGATGATCGAGGCGCTGCGCGGGCCGGAGCTGGTCGGTGCGGCGGTGATCGCCGATCAGTTCGGCTCGTTCACGATGCTGTCGATCGGCGGCGTGATCGTCGCCGCGTATTTTTCCGGCGCTCAGCCGACGGCGGCACAGATCGTCCGCCGTGTGTTCGGCTTCACGCCGTTCCTGGCACTGGTGGTGGCGCTGGTGCTGTGGCCGCTCGGGGGGCTGCCGGATATCCTGCAGACAGTGCTGACCCGTATCGGTCAGACCCTGACGCCGCTGGCGCTGTTCTCGGTCGGTCTGCAGCTGAAGTTCCGCGGCATCGGCGAGCAGCGTCTGACCCTGCTCGGCGGCCTGGGTTGGAAAATGCTGTTCGCGCCGCTGTTCGTCTTCGGGGCGGCGCTGCTGCTCGGCCTCGACATCAATGCACCGAATGCAGTTGCCGGCATCCTGCAGTGCGCGATGCCGCCGATGGTCACCGCCGGCATCCTTGCCGAGCAGTACAAGCTCAATCCGAGCCTGGCGAATCTGGTGATCGGCATCGGCACGGTGCTGTCGCTGATCACGCTGCCGCTGGCGTCGATGCTGCTGTAGCGTTTACTTCGTCGTGGCCTGCAGTTGCTGGACAGCTGCATCGATCCGCTGCTTGAGCAAGCCGCGCCCCAGCTCGGCACTCGCCTTGTCCGGCCGGCCGGATGAGCCTGGTCCTGGCGGGGTCTGGTAAGGCGCCCAGCTTTCAGGCGACAGCAGCTTGCTGCGGATCAGGTCCGGCGCCACCGACAGCAGCTCCGAGGTATCGACCAGCCCGGCGTGATCGCCGGCATCGGCAGGATCGGCACCGAGCGCCTTCAGACGGTCGGCGAGCGGCGCAGGTTCGTAATAGCGGTTCAGGCTGATCAGCTTCACGCCGCGCGAGGCGAGTGTCGCGTTCAGTCGCTTGACCAGCGCGTCCTGCACCGGCTGGCTGCCACCGTGATCGCCAAACAGCGCGATGCGGGTGAAGCCGGCGACGGCGAGGCTGCTCACCTCATCTTCGAGGAGCGCGTTCAGAGTCGATTCGCGCAGGCTGATCGTCCCCGGCCATTGCATGTGGGCACTGCGCGGCGCGATCCCGCCGGCTGGCGAGAACGGCACCAGCGGCGCGACCAGGGTGTTGCCGGCTTCGATGGCGATCGCATCGGCCGCCGCAACGACAATGCGGTTGTGCTTGGCGAACGCCATCGCCGGACCGTTCTGCTCGATGCCGCCGATCGGCAGCAGCACCGTCGTCGCCCCGGCCTTGATCCGCGCGGCCAGCTCCGGCCAAGTCATGTCTTCGATGCGAACGCCGGCAGGCTCGGCAGCATTCGCGCGCGGGATCGCCAGCATCAGCAGGCTGGTGACCAGCAGTGCAGCCGTTGCCGCGCGGGCCGGCCTGCTCAGCAGCTTCCAGGCAGCAACGAAGGGCTGCAACATCATCTGCCGCACCGAATGCCATTGCGGCTCTGTGCCGTCGCCGAAGCCCATCGCTGTCACTTCATTGTGCTTGGCCGGGATATGCAGCGAGCCATACCAGCGATCCCAGCAGCCGAGTTCGAAGCCGCGATTCTTGCCCCAGTGGCGCGGGTCGGCTGAGTGGTGGATCTGGTGATGGGCCGGGCTGATCCACCAGCCGTCGAGCGGTCCGTAGCGGAACCAGACCTGCCAGTGCTTCAGATTGGCGATCAGGCCGGACAGGCCGATGACGAAATTGAGACCCAGGAAGCTGAACGCGGTGACTGCGTCGGCGTACAGATACAGGAACAGGCCGGTGATCGGTGCGGTCGTCAGCGCCGGCACCGACAAGGTCACCAGCAGATCGACCGGATGGACGCGGAACGCCGTCACTGGTGTCAACACTTCGGCCGAGTGATGCACCTTGTGGAATTCCCAGAGCAGCTTCGATTCGTGCAGCAGGCTGTGGGCGATCCAGCGGCCGAGGTCGTAGGCGATGAAGAACAGCACCGTGTAGGCAATGCGCGAGCCGAGACCTGCCGTCCAGGCCGGGCCGGTACCGAGACCGAACTGGAACAGATCGCGGGCCCGATCCGCGCACCACGCGGCTGACAGCAGTAGCGGCCCGATCAGGACCGTGAAGACCACGGCATTGACGAAGTAGTAGCGGTAATCCGCGCGGGCCGAGTCATGCCACCACTGGGCGCGGCTGAAGTGTTTGGCGAAGAAATCCTGGATCGCGCCCGGTGCCGCACGCTCGAAGTAGCGCCAGCCGAGCCAGCCGAACAGCAGGCTGGTGACCAGATACGGCAGATACAGCGGCGACTGCTGATCGAACATGAACAGCCCGGCGCGCAGCAAAGGCTTGCCGAGCATCTCCAGCCATTCGACGAGTTGGGGTTGCAGTTCGCTGGCGGACATCGGGCGCGCTGGTGGAAGACCAGGCTCGATTATCAACGCCGCGATGACAACGCGGTGCCGCGCGCCGATTGGCGGCGGCAGCGCGCTGCCGATCAGGATGCCGGAGGGTGCGTGCGCACCCTCCGGCTGTCCGGGTTCAGCCCTTGGCCGCAGCCCGATCGAGGTCCTGGTAGTAGTCGGACAGGATCTTCGCCACTTCCGGACGCGAGAACTCCGGCGGCGGCGCAATGCCCTTGCCGAGCATTTCGCGGACCTTGGTGCCGGACAGGTTGATGAAATCGTCCGGCGTGTGTTCCGGCGCTTCGCGCATCATCACCACCTGGTTGAGCTTCTTGCTCCAGGCGGTGTTGTCGGCGCCGAAGATCTCGATTTCCAGTGCGCCCTTGGGCACGCTTTCGAAGATCGTCTGCGCATCGAACGGGCCGTAGTAGCTGCCGACGCCGGCGTGGTCGCGGCCGACGATCAGGTAGTTGGTGCCCATGTTCTGGCGGAAGATCGCGTGCAGCACGGCTTCGCGCGGGCCGGCGTAGAGCATGTCGAAGCCGTAGCCGCAGACCATCACCGTGTTCGGCTCGAAGTACAGCTCGACCATCTTGCGGATCGCCGCGTCACGGACATCGGCCGGAATGTCGCCAGCCTTCAGCTTGCCGAGCAGCATGTGAATGACGATGCCGTCGGCGTTCAGGCGATCCTTGGCCATGCGGCACAGTTCTTCGTGCGCGCGGTGCATCGGGTTGCGGGTCTGGAACGCGACGACCTTCTTCCAGCCACGCTTGGTGATCTCGGCGCGGATCTCGACGGCGGTGCGGAAGGTGTCCGGGAACTCGGCCGGGAAGTAGCTGTAGTTCAGCACCTGGATGTTGCCGGACAGCAGCGTGTTGCCCAGCGTCGTGAAGGTGCCGACACCTGGATGCTTGGGATCGAGCGTGCCGAAGATCTTCTCGGCCATCAGCGTGATCTGCTCGGCCGTCACCGTTTCGACGGCGGCGACATCCATCACCGCCAGCACCGGATGACCGTCGACATTCGGATCGCGCAGCGCGATGCGGCTGCCGGCCTTGATCGAGGTGTCGCTGGTCAGGTTGACGATCGGCACCGGCCAGAACAGACCGGCGGTGGTCTTCATGTCCTTGGCGACGCTGAGGGCATCGGCCAGATTCATGTAGCCGCTCAGCGGGTTGAAGTAGCCGGCGCCCATCATCACCGCGTTGGCGGCGGCAGCCGAGTTCAGCAGCAGCGAAGGCAGGGTTTCGGCTTCCTTGGCGAGCGCGGCGCGCTTGGCATCGTCAGCGACATACAGCGGGTTCAGTTCGGTGGAACCGTGTGGCTTGATCATGGGATTCAGTCTCGAAAAGAAATTCAGGATTTGATGATGCCGCGCGCGGCGAGCAGAGCGAGGACGGCTTCCACTTCCTGCTGCAGGCTCATCTCGGCGGTGTGCAGCACCAGCTCGGGGGCTTCCGGCGCTTCGTAGGGATCGCTGATGCCGGTGAAGTTCTTGATCAGGCCCGCGCGGGCCTTTTTGTACAGGCCCTTGGGATCGCGCTTCTCGGCTTCTTCGAGAGGCACTTCGACATAGACCTCGATGAAGTCCATGCCGGCTTCAGCGTGCAGCGCACGCACCACGTCGCGATCGGCGCAGTACGGCGAGACGAAGCTCGACAGCACGATCACGCCGGTATCGACGTACAGCTTGGCGATCTCGCCGATGCGGCGGATGTTCTCGGCGCGATCTTCGGCAGTGAAGCCGAGGTTCTTGTTGATGCCGAGGCGGATGTTGTCGCCATCAAGGCGATAAGCCAGATGACCGCGTTCGTGCAGCACCTTCTCGAGCGCGACAGCGATCGTGCTCTTGCCCGAGCCGGACAGGCCGGTGAACCAGATCGTGGCGCCTTTCTGGCCGAGCAGCTGGCCGCGTTCGGCACGCGTCACCTCGCCTTCATGCCAGGTCACGTTGGTTGCTTTCTGCTCGGTCATGCTCGGATCACTGAGGGATGGGGAAACGCGAGTGTAGGGATGACGTCCACATATAGATAATGGAAAATACGCATGTGATCGATCTCTATCGTTCATGTCAGCGCGCGCCGCGCACCGGGAGCCGGATGAATCTGAATCACCTGTCGATCTTTCAAGCGGTGGCCGTGGCCGACAGCATCAGCCGTGGTGCCGAACAGCTGCACATCAGCCAGTCGGCCGTCTCCAAGCAACTGGCCGACTTCGAGCAGGCGCTGGGCCTGAAGCTGTTCGATCGCCTGCCGCGCGGCGTGCGTCTGACCGAACCCGGGCGCCTGCTGCTCGGCTACGCCAACCGCCTGTTCGCGATCGAGGCAGAGGCCGAGCGGGCGCTGGTCGATCTGCGCCAATTGGTGCGTGGCCGGATCATCATCGGCGCCAGCCGCACCATCGGCAGCTACCTGCTGCCCGAGCGACTGGCAGCGTTTCGCCGGCAGCATCCGGGTGTCGAACTGGAGTTGCAGGTGGACAACACCAACACCATCGAGCGGCGTCTGGTGGGCGGTGAAATCGATCTCGGCTTCACCGAAGGCGTGGTCAACGATGCACAGCTCGATTACGCGATCTTTGCTCAGGACGAACTGGTGCTGATCGCCCATCCGGCACATGCCGCCGTGCTGCAGGCGCCGCTGTCGGTCGGCGATCTCGAAAGCTTTCCGATGCTGATGCACGAGATCGGCTCCGGCACTCGCGAGGTCACCGAAATCGCGCTCGCCAACCGCAAGATCCGCATTCGCCCGGCGATGACGCTGGACAGCACCGAAGCGATCAAGCAGACGGTGGCGGCCGGTGGCGGCCTGGCATTCCTGTCGGCGCTGTCGATCCAGACCGAGCTGAATGCCGGGCGTCTGGTCGTGGTGGCGGTCAAGGCCTTGCGCATCCGGCGGCCGCTGTATCAGGTGCGCTTGCGCACGGCGACGCCGGGCCCTTCGCTGCAGGCTTTTCTGGACGCGCTGAAAGCACGCTGATGCCGGCGATTGCCAGGCTCGAGATTTGCAACGCGGGATCTGTTGAATTGGTGCCGGCGGCGGGATTCGAACTCGCGACCGCTCGATTACAAATCGAGTGCTCTACCAACTGAGCTACACCGGCCAAGTCAAACAGCGGCGAGATATTAACCCAATCGCCGGGCATTCCGGCCGTCTGCCGGAATGCCCGTTGTTCATCGGACTGACCTGCGCTGCCGACACTGCTGCTCGGCAGGGCAGGGATGGCGTCCGGATGAACGGACTGCTCATGCCGCAGCGCTCATCTCGATGACGGTCAGGAACTCGTAGTCGCGGAAGCGGTGCTTGAGCTTGCTTTCGATATCGCCCAGGCGATCGGCGGCGACCTGGACCTTGATCTGCACGGCCGGACGCTTGCCGGTTTCGTCGATGCTGACTTCGCAGTGACCGCAGCCATCGATGATCTTGGTCGATTCCTCGCTGGCGATCTGGCGCATGGTCAGCAGCCGCAGGGCGGGCTTGTTGATCTTGCCGACTGCGGTCATCGGAATCTGCGCCAGCGCGATGATGTCGATCGGCACGGCGGCGCGTTCCTGCACCTTGTCCTTGCACAGCGCCAGCAGTTCTTCGCGCGAGGCGCTGTGGCCTTCCTTGAACTGCACGTAGGCGATCGGCATCTCGCCCTTGGACGAATCGGGACGGCCGACAGCGGCGGCGATCTGCACCGCTGGATGGCAGACCAGCACTTCCTCGATCATCTTCGGATCGATGTTGTGACCGCCACGGATGATCACGTCCTTGGCGCGGCCGAACAGCCAGATGAAGCCGTTGGCGTCGACGGTGCCGAGATCGCCGGTATTGGCCCAGCGCAAGGTGCCGGGCATGCGCTTGACGAAGAACTCGTCATCGAGGCTAGGGTCGGCGTAGCCCGGCGTGACGTTCGGTCCGCCGATCACCAGCACGCCGCGTTCGCCGGGTTCGCAGATGCGGACCAGGTTGTTGTCGGCATCGACTTCGATCGCCATCACCGGGTGCCAGGGCAGGCAGCGGCCGACCGAGCCGGCGACCGGTTCGGTCCCATCGTCGAGATGGCCGGAGACGGCGCCCTGGATTTCCGACATGCCCCACAGCTCGCGCAGCCAGATGCCGAAGCGGGCGTGGAAGGCGCGCAGCAGTTCCACCGGAATGGTGCTGCCACCGGCGTTGAAGCTCTTGATGCAATGACCTTCGGAAGAACTGTCCGGCAGCGCCAGGATCGCGGCCGCAGTGGCCGGCGTGGCGATCAGGCTGGACACGCGATGACGGCGGGCGATGTCCCAGAAGTTGCGAACCACGGCCTGGCTGCGGAAGCCGTCGGTGGTCAAGGTCAGCAGCGTCTGGCCGTAGAGAATCGCGCGCAGCGACAGGATCACGCCGCCGCCGACATGGAAGTTCGGCATCGCATGGCCGACCACGCCTTCCGGACTTGGATCGGCCAGCGCGCCCATGATCCAGGCGGCGAGCAACTGACCACGGTGCGTCATGCGAACCAGTTTCGGTGCCGCCGTGGTGCCACCGGTTGGCAGATAGACCGCTTCGACATGCGGATCGCTCGGCGGCGTGAAGCCCAGACCTGATTCCTGCGCGGCGACGGTGGCCGAGAAATCATCGGCGGCATCGTCGCCATTGACGATCAGCACGCGCTTCAGCGTCGGCACCAGGCTCTTGATCTCGTCGAGACGATCCCAGGCCCCAGCGCCGTACTGGCGCGTGGTGGTGACCAGCACCGTGGTCTTCGCCGCATTCATGATCGATGCGATCTGGCGCGTCTCCAGATAAGGATTGATCGGATTGGAGATGCCGGCCGTGGCGCCGCCCCAGGCTGCGATCAGTGCTTCGGGAAGCATCGGCAGGATGATCGACACGCTGGCGCGTTCGCCGCCGGAGATGGCGCGGAACAGGCGAGCGGCCTTCTCGATCGAGTCGATCAGTTCGCGGTAGCTGATCACGCGAGGCGCGTCGGCGGCCTCGGCCGAAGCCAGATGGATGATCGCCGCCTTGTCCGGCGTGCGAGTGGCCGACGCGCGAATGCAGTCATAGATCGAGACACCCGGCAGCAGCAGCTCGGGCGCAATCGCTTCGACGGCGGCGATATCCGCCGTGCTGCGCAGATGCACGCGGGCCAGGTGGCCGGCTTTCGGCGTGCAGCCTTCGATCCATAGCGGCTGACCGGCAGCGGTCGTCGATTCAAGCGTGGTCATCTCTCTCTCCTTGTTCATGTTGGTCCGCGCGCGGCGCAAAACCTTGTTTTTCCAAGGCTGCCAGTTGTCCGGAAGGACTGCGATCGGCAACGCGGATTTTTTGTGCAAAGCAGCAATTAATTATGGTTGCTTACTATCTTACAGCGCGACTAAACATGATTCATCCTGAACGGCGTACGGCAACGTAGTGGGGCGCGCTCAGTGGCTCAGGTCGAAGCTCCCGATTACTGAAAGCGCTTAAAAATATGCTTCAAACGTTGAATCCAGACGATATCGGCGAGCGTACAGGTCGAGTTAAAGTAATGAACGGCATTTACTGAAAAAGGATCGACGACGATAAAACGCTGAATTTCGGATTCGGTTGTTGCACGGCCAATTTTAATAAAGTACGATGCCATACGAGTTTGAGAAGGCGCTCCAAAGCGCATGCCAGACCGAGTGGTTTGTAGGGAGCCGGCGGAAGCCGGCGAGGCAGACCAGGCGGTACGCAGGCAGCGACTCGGAAGAGATCGCGCCGCTCAATAACAAAAGTCAGTCAAGTGCGGAGGGGGGTGCAAGTGAACGAAAGTATGCTTCGGCGTCTGGGATGGGCGGTGCTGGTCAATTCCGCGCTCATGGGACAGGCCGCTGCTCAGGGCGACAGTGATCTCGATGCGATTCTCGGTCCGTCCGAGTCGCCGACGGAGTCAACACCTCCTGCCAGTGCACCGGCCACGGCCGAAGCCGCGCCAGCGCCTGCCGCCAGCGAGCCGGCTCCCGCCGCAACGGCTCCGCAAGCCGCCGCCGCCGAGCCTGCAGCCGGCGAAGCCGCTGCTCCCGAGGCCGCAGCGTCGGGCCCGCGCACCGTCAAGAATCGTCTGACCGAAGAAATCGTCGTCACGGCTGAAAAGCGTGAAGAGAATCTTCAGGAAGTGCCGACCAGCGTCTCGGCCTTCAGTGGTGCGGCACTCGACGCCAAGGGCGTTGCCGACATCAAGGATCTTCAGTTGATCACGCCGGGTCTGCAGTACGACTCCATGGCCAGCTACTCGATCATCTTCATTCGCGGAATCGGTGGCGACGCCTTCCAGGCTGGCGTCGATTCCTCGGTCGCCACTTATATCGACGGTCTCTATCTGCCGTTCACGTTCTCGGCCGCCCAGGCGCTCGGCGACGTCAAGCAGATCGAAGTGCTGAAGGGCCCGCAGGGTTCCTTGTATGGCCGCAACGCCATCGCCGGTGCGATCACGATCAAGCTGAAAGAACCGACCAAGGATTTCGCAGCCAGCGTGCTGGCGCAGTACGGCAACTACAACGATGCGAAGACCAAGATTTCGGTCTCCGGTCCGGTCCCGTTCACCGATCAGTCGCTGCTCTACAGCGCTTCGTTCGTGTACCAGAATCGCGATTCCTACACCACGAACTTCTTCGATCCGAACGAGCCGGACTACCACTCATATCGCAACCGCGGCTATCGCGGCGCGCTGCAGTGGGATCCGATCGACGACATGCAGTTCGGCGTCGCGTTCTACGATCTGAAGTCCCAGGATCCGGATTCGGTTGCCACCAATCTGTTGACCGTCGCCCCGCTGTTCAAGGCAGTGCTGACGCCGAACACGGAAAAGAACAAGAGCGGCAACGTCAGCAGCATCGGCGTGTTCGCCCGTACCCGCATCTTCTCGGCCTATGCCGAAAACAAGATGTCGGACTACTTCGACGCCAAGCTGATCTACGGCAAGACTGCTGCAAACAGCACGATCCTGTTCGACTATGACTCGGCACCGGAACCGGTGCTCGACATCAGCGCCGTTCCGAACCGCGCCAACTCCGAATCGTTCGAGCTGATCTTCACGTCGAGCGCGGAAGCGACGCCGGATTGGCTGGAATACGTCGGCGGTTTCTACTATGAAAGCACCAAGAAGACTGGCCGTTACCCGGCAACGATCGATCCGCTGGCCTATGGCTTGAACATCGCCGGTTCGGCGGTACTGGGCAGTCCGCCAGTGCTTTGCCAGATCTACGCCAACATCGGCGGCGATTGCAGTGCCAATGCGGATACCAACAAGAACATCCTGGTCAACGTTCCGATCTACGGCGGTGTTGCCAATAAGGCCAAGTCGTTCTACGGCCAGCTGACGTTCCATATCACCGAGAAGTTCTCGGTGGTGGCCGGCGGTCGCGCTTCCCGTGAAGACACCAAGCTGCTGTTTGCCGGTGTCGGCGTCAAGCTGGTCATTCCACAGTTGGGTGGTGGTGTCCTGACCACGCCGCAGCTGAACGCGATCCAGTACGCCCCGCAGCAGAAGACGTTCCAGAGCTTCACGCCGACGGTGGGTCTGAATTACAAGCTGACCGACGACATCCTGCTCTATTACAAGTATTCGGAAGCTTTCAAGTCGGGTAACTACAACGGCCTGAACATCAACAACCCGCCGACCCGCGTCGAGCCGGAACTGGCGTCAAGCAACGAACTCGGCTTCAAGTCGTCGCTGCTGGAAGATCGTTCGCTGAAGCTCAATGGTGCCGCGTTCCTCACCACCATCAGCAACGCTCAGCTGCAGACCCTGTCGCTGACCAGCGGTGGTGTGACCAAGCTGCAGAACGCCGGTTCGTACTCGGTCTACGGTGCTGAAGGTGAAGTCAACTGGTTCGTCACCGATGCCCTGGTGCTCGGCCTGACCGGCGTGTATCTGAAAGGCACCTACAACAACTTCACCGGTCAGGGCTTCAACGACCTGTACCTGAATCAGAACAACATCGACTTCAGCGGCAAGACCACGGTCCGTACGCCGAAGTTCACCGGTACTGCCTCTGCCAACTACACCTTCCCGTTCTTCTTCGGGCTGGATGCTGAACTGGCTGGTGACGTGTACTACACCTCGGGCTTCTACTACACCGCCAACAATTCTCTCGAGCAGCCGTCGTACTACCTGCTGAATGCGCGCTTCGGTGTCTATGACCCTCGCTCGCGCGTTCGTGTGACCTTGTACGGCAAGAACCTGAACGACGACACGTATTACACCAACGCCTATCGCCAGGATTTCGGCGACACAGTGATCTGGGCCAATCCGCGTACGTACGGCGTGACCGTGTCGTGGGAATACGGCAACTAAGCACGACTGAACTTCAAGAACAGTTTGCTTAACTGCCAATAATCAAGTTGGGGAGAATTAAAATGAATCGCCCAGGAACCGGTCTCTTGAAGATCGTTGCGGTAATCGGAACATCGATCGTTTCAGCAGCAGCTTCTGCTTATGACGGCCCGTATGTAGGTCTGCAGTTCGGCATCAACAAGGCTGATGACATCAGCTTCGATCTGGCCGGTACCCGGACTGCGCTTACTCAGCCTCCAGTCATCGTGGAGTTGCCGCAGATCCAGAACAGCGGCCCTGCCGGTGACTACGGATTCGAGAAGAACGTGCTGGGCCAGTTCGTGGTCGGCTACAAGTTCCCGATCGGCATCCGGCCAGAGTTGGAACTGTCGCTGCGTCGCGAACGCGCCAATTCGATCACCAACCCGGATGGCAGCCAGCCGGACCCGAAGGGAACGCGTCTGACGACGGTGTCGGGCTTTGCCAATCTCTGGTACGACTTCTTTCCGTCGTGGCGGATTCATCCTTACATCGGTGGCGGTGGCGGCATCAATCGTTTCATTCTGAATAACGCACAGACCAACGCGCTTCAGGTGTTGCTGGCCAACAACAACGGCGACCTCGGTGCAAACCCCGAATCGCGCAAAGCCGACGATGCCCGGTTCGGCTATCAGTTCGGTGGCGGTATTCAGGTCGACGTGTTCAAGGGCATGACCCTTGGTATCGACTACCGCAACATGCGTTCGGCGAAGGCTGATTTCTATCCCTATGTGGACCAGCCGCAGACTTATCTGCGGGGACGCTACAAGACGGAATCGCTGACGTTCTCCGTCAAGTACTACTTCGTTCAGCCGCCACCGCCGCCTGCGCCGCCTGTGGCCGAGCCGGAGCCAGCCGTGGTCCCGGTCGCAGCCCCGGTGGACACGGACGGCGACGGTGTGGTTGACGGAGTGGATCAGTGCCCTGATTCACCGCCGGGCAGCGTGGTCGACGAAACGGGTTGCCCGCCGCCGCCACCGGCGCCGGTGTGCAAGACCCCGGGCCCTGGCGAAAAGATCTCGCTGGCGGGCTGCGGAACGGGTGACAACATCGTGCTGAAGGGCGTCAATTTCGACACCAACAAGGCGACGCTGACGCTCAACGCGAAGTCGCTGCTGGATGGCGTGGTCGGCGAGCTGACCGAGTACCCGACGATCCACGTGCAGGTCGGTGGTCATACCGACAGCCGCGGCTCGGCGAAGCTCAACGAAGGCTTGTCGCAGCGTCGTGCCGCTTCGGTGGTCAAGTACCTCGGTGACAAGGGTATCGCCAAGGATCGGATGACCAGTGCCGGCTTCGGAGCCTCGCAGCCGATCGCCGACAACGGCACCACCGAAGGCCAGGACCTGAACCGTCGCGTCGAGCTGAAGATCGTCTCCGGCTCCGGCGTGCGGGAAGTTCCTGCAGCGGCAGCAGCACCGGCGGCTGCGGAGTCGGCACCTGCCGAAGCGGCCCCGGAAGCAGCAGTCGAAGCAGCTCCTGCGGAAGACGCACCGGCCGCTCCGACCCCATAGGTCAAGTGCAACAGCACCGATCCGCGATGACTCCATTCATCGCGGATCGGTGACCCAGACAAACAACGCAGTCCAGTCCATCTCGCCACGTCAGCCAGTCGTTCGACGCAGCGGGTACGGAATTAGTCGACCAGCATTACGGAGGAAGGGCGTCATGGCATCACGGCCAGCAGTACTCGTTGGGATCACGCTGTCATTGCTCATCACCGCCGCCTCGGCCGCCAAGCTGGGTGACGTGGTGGCCACCAGTGACCAGTGGCTGGTGGCACAGGTCGACTCGCAGAAGAAAGTCGATGGCCTCGCCGAAGAGCGCCTGACGCTTGCGGATGAATACCGCAACTCGCTTCGCGAAGCGGACAGCCTGAAGCTGTACATCCAGCAGCTGAAATCGCAGCTGCGTTCGCAGGAAGCGGAAAAGGATTCGGTACGCGTGGAGATCCGCGAGATCGCCCGCACCAACATCGCGATCCTGCCGCTGATGCAGGACATGCTGGCGGTGTTCGGCCAGTTCGTGGAGCTGGATACGCCGTTCCTGATCGACGAGCGCAAGGAGCGGGTCAAGGCGCTCAACGACATGATGCCGCGCGCCGACGTCACGGTCTCCGAGAAATTCCGCCGCATCCTCGAGGGCTACCAGGTCGAGATCGACTATGGCCGCACCATCGAAGGCTATCGCGGCAATCTGGACGGTAAGGATGTCGACTTCCTGCGGATCGGCCGCGTCGGCCTGCTGTACCAGACGCCCGATACCAAGGAGACCGGCTACTGGGATCGCGACAAGAAGGGCTGGGTCATCGACAACAGCGCCGCTGAAGGCGTCAAGGAAGGTTTGAAGATTGCCCGCAAGCAATCCTCGCCTGACCTGCTGATGGTGCCCCTCCAGGCCGCGGCTGCCGCTGCTGCGCCTGCTGCTGCCGCCGCCAACTGAGACCACATCCCATGTCCATCCGAATCAAAGACCTCTGTGCTGTAACCACCTTCGCCTCCAAGGTTTCGGCGGCGTTCCTTATTGCTTTCGGTTGCGCGTCGATCCCGGCTCAGGCCCAGGACGCAGCAGCCGGTGCCAAGACGCTGGACGACCTGCTGATGCAGGTGAAGAAAGCCGATCAGAAAGATGCCGCCCTGAACAAGGAGCGCGAAGCGCGCTTCGCCGCTTCACGGGACCAGCAGGCCAGCCTGCTCGGCGAAGCCAAGCGTGCCAAGGAAGCACTGGAAGCGGAATCCGCAGCGCTGCAGCGCCAGTTTGAAGTCAACGACAAGGAAATCGCCGATCTGATGGCGTCACGCGACGCCTCGGCCGGCAACCTCGGCGAGCTGTTCGGCGTGATGCGCCAGAGCGCTGGCGACTTCGCCTCGGCGGCCCGCAATTCGATGCTGACCGTGCAGTTCCCGGAGCGCATCGCCCAGCTCGATCGCCTGGCCCAGACCAAGACCATGCCGCCGATCGAAGATCTGCAGGGCTTCTGGTTCGAGATGCAGCGGGAAATGACCGAAGGCGGCAAGGTCGCCCGCTTCGACGCCAGCGTCACCCAGCCGAGCGGCGAGCGCACCAAGAAGAACGTGCTGCGCGTTGGCCCGTTCGTGGCGATTTCGGACGGCAAGTTCCTGTCCTACGAAACCGGCTCGGACAGCTTCTCGGTGCCGCCGAAGCAGCCGCCCAGCCACTTCCTGAGCACGGCCAAGTCGTTTGAAAGCCAGGAGACCGGCTATCACCCGATGATTCTCGATCCGTCCAGAGGCGTGCTGATCGGCTTGTACTCGCAGCGTCCGGAAGTCATCGAGCGCATCCACGTCGGTGGTTGGGTGGCTTATCTGATCCTGCTGGTCGGTGCCATCGGCGCAGGCCTGGCGATCTACCAGTTCTTCTATCTGACGATCGTCACCGCCAAGGTCAACAAGCAGCTGACCAACCTCAACAACCTCGACAAGGGCAACCCGGTCGGCCGCGTGCTGGCCTCGTTCAAGGGCTCGGCGATGCCGAAGGACGAAGATGCCGAAGTCGTCGAACTGCGTATTTCCGAAGCCGTGCTGAAGGAGCTGCCCGCCATCCAGCGCATCCAGCCGTTCGTGAAGCTGGTGGTCGCGGCCGGCCCGCTGCTCGGCCTGGTCGGTACCGTCATCGGCATGATCGAAACCTTCCAGTCGATCACCGAATCCGGCTCCGGCGATCCGAAGCTGATGGCCGCCGGTATCGGCAAGGCGATGATCGCCACGGTGCTCGGCCTCGGTATCGCCATTCCGCTGCTGTTCATCAACTCGGCCCTGGCCTCGCGCTCCAAGCGTCTGGTGCAGATCCTCGATCAGCAGAGCACCGGCCTTCTGGCCGAAACGCTGGAAGCTCGCCAGGGTCATGGATCGGGTGCGGCCCATGCTTGAGCTCCTGCTGGCCCCGTATGAAGCCGTCGCCGGCTTGATGCACGCCGGTGGCCAGCTGGTGGCGTGGATCTTCATTGCCGGCGTAGTGATGTGGGCGCTGATCTTCGAGCGGATCTGGTTCTTTCAGGTCACGCTGCCGAAGCTCACCAAGGACTCGCTGGCGATCTGGGAAGCCCGATCGGAGCGCCACTCCTGGGCCGCTCACCAGGTCCGCAAGGCCTTGGTGTCGCGTCTCTCGAGCGGCATGAGTGCCAACCTGCCGATGGTCAAGGTGCTGGTGCCGCTATGCCCGCTGCTGGGTCTGGTCGGCACCGTCATCGGCATGCTGGAGGTCTTCGATTCGATGGCGATCTTAGGCTCTGCCGACGCCCGGACCATGGCCGCCGGCGTGTCGAAGGCGATGAACTGCACCATGACCGGCCTCGCGGTAAGCGTCTCCGGCATGTACCCGGTATTCAAGTTTCAGGCATCGATCCGGTATGAAACCGAATTGCTGGCTGACCGCTTCAAGTTCTAGGAAGACACCCCATGCGTCGGATGTCCAACCACGCGGTAGACGACGGTGATGACGAAGACCATGGCATCGACCTGGCGCCGATGCTGGATTTCGTCCTCAACCTGCTGATCTTTTTCATCATCACCGCGATCTTCGTCAAAGAGGTCGGCCTGACCCTGTCGACGCCGCCGCCGAACAACAAGGCGAAGAAGACCGACAACGACGATACGACGATGTATATCGCGGTGCGCGCCAATGGCGACATCGTGGTCGACCAGCGTCTGATCGACAAAGGCTCGGTGCGCCCGAACGTCGAGCGCTTCAAGGGCGAAAAGCCGGAAGGCTCGGTGATCATCGTGGCGAACACCAAGGCACCGACCGGCATCGTCGTCGGCGTCATGGATGAAGTCCGTCAGGGTGGCATCACCAACGTTTCGATTGCGCCGACGACGACCAACAGAACCCAGTAGCCCTGTGCAGTAGCACTGAGTAAGGACGAGCGAAAGCCATGCTGCCTCAAAGACACGATCACGACGAAGAGCACCACGGCATCGACTTGGCGCCGATGCTGGACTTCGTTTTCAACCTGCTGATCTTTTTCATCATCATCACGTCCTTCGTCAAGCAGTCGGGCGTCAAGGTCGTTCCGACCGACGCCAAGACGGCCGAGCATCGTGACTCCGGCAACATCCTGATTGCGGTCCGTGCCAATGGCGAGATCTGGATGGATCGCAAGAAAGTGTCCTTGCCGGAAGTGCGGGCCATGGTCGAGCGCATGCATGCCGAACGTCCGGACGACACGGTGGTGATCCAGGCCGACAAGATGTCGGAGAGCGGGATCATGAGCAAAGTCATGGAGCAGGTACAGGCGGGCGGCATTCTGACCGTATCGGTCGGCACCAAGGGCAAGGTGTAAGCACATGGCAAGCACTCCAATGCCGCGTGGCACCACCACGCAGAACCCCATCCGCTTCATTCCGGCGCTCTGTGTCGGCCTGAGCGTCATCGTCGGCATGTTCTGGCTGCTGCACACGCTGATCACCCACAGCAGTGTCGCGGTCGGTGCGCTGGAAGTACTGCCGACCATCGACTTCGTGCGCCTGAAGAAGAGCTTCGAAGTGGAGACCCGCGAGCGCAAGCCGCCACCGGAACTGCCGCAGAAGGAAGTGGCGCCGGAAGTGCCGACCCAGCGGATGACCGTGGAAGGCCCGAGTGCGGCTGGCGTCAACATCGGCCAGATCAAGGTCGACAAGGACGTGGCCAAGAACACCGGCTTCGCGCTGTCGGCTTCCGACGGTGAATACCTGCCGATCGTCAAGGTCGCGCCGCTCTATCCGAGCAGCGCACTGAGCCGTGGCATCGAAGGCTATGTACTGCTCGAATTCACGGTGACCGAGACCGGTGCCACGGCCGATCCGGTGATCATCGAATCGAAGCCGCAGGGCATCTTCGATCAGGCGGCGGCGAAAGCAGTGCTGAAATTCAAGTACAAGCCGCGCGTCGAGAACGGCCTGCCGATTCGCGTCCCCGGCGTGCGTCACGTCATCACCTTCAAGCTGGACAAGAAACGATGAGCACTGGCAGCAGCCTCTCGATGACCAAGCGAACCCGAGCGATGGCCCTGGCCATTGCGCTGGGCCTGTCGGCCTGTGCGATGACGGTGCAAGCGGCCGACGACAAGAAGGCCAGCGTCAAGCCGCAGACCAAGGTCACCCAGACCCTGAGTCAGGCCACCTACAAGCAGATGGAAGTCGCTCAGAAAGCGTTCGAAGCCAAGGACTACAAGGGTGCGGAAGCCGCGCTCAACGTCCTCAAGGCCAAGTACGAAAAGCTCAACGACTACGAAAAGGCCACGCTGTGGGTGCAGTACGCGGCGATCTACCGCACCACGGAAGACAACAAGAAAGCCATCGAGGCGTACACCAACGTCCTCAAGCAGGCCAACCTGCCGGACGGTCTGCGTGACAACTCGCTGTTTGCACTGGCTCAGACCTACTTCCTGCTCGAGGACTATCCGAAAGCGATCCGGATCCTCGACAAGTGGTTTTCGGTGGTGTCCGACGTGCAGCCGGATGCCTACATCCTCTACGCCCAGGCTTACTACCAGCAGCAGAAGTACGCCGAAGCCAAGGCGCCGATCCTGAAGGCGCTGACGGTGGCCAAGGCGCGCAACCAGGAGCCGAAGGAAAACTGGCTCGGCCTGCTGCGTGCCGTCTTCTTCGAACTGAAGGACTACCCGAGCGCGATCCGGGTGATGGAGATTCTCGCCAGCACCTATCCGAAAGACACCTACTTCATCCAGCTCTCGGGCCTCTACGGTCTGCAGGGCAATCAGCGCAAGCAGCTGAACGTCATGCATGCAGCCTACAAGGGTGGCTTCATCACCAATGCCGGCGACGTGCTGAATCTGGCCCGTCTGTACCTGGCCGAAGAAGCGCCGCAGCAGGCGGTCAACCTGATCACTGCGCGGATGAAGGACAAGCTCATTCCGCTCAACGCCGAGAACCTGCAGCTGCTCGCCCAGGCGCTGGCGATTGCCAAGGAAACCGAGCGCTCGATCCCGGTGCTGGTCAAGCTGTCGTCGCTGACCGGGGAGTCGAAGCACTACAACTTCCTGGGCCAGGCCTACTCGCAGACTGGCGAGTGGTCGAAAGCCGCCGACGCCTATGCCGCAGCCCTCAAGGGTGCCAACGTCTCGAATCCCGGCAGCCTGAACATGCAGCTCGGCACCGTGCTCTACAACAGCGGCAAGCTCGCAGAAGCCAAACAGGCGTTCTCGCAAGCTTCCGGATCCGAGTCCCAGACCGAAGCCGCTGCCAACTGGGTCAAATTCATCAACACCGAAATCGAACGCAATCAGGCCCTCAGAGCTCGCGCCGGATAGTTATTGGCGCCAGACAAGCTGGATTGCACCACTGTGCTGAGGAGACGGCCGGGTGCAGGCAATCATCAAGAAAATCCTGGACCGGTCGGCTAGAACCGCGCTCACAGGCATGCTGGCCAGCCTTGCGCTGCTGGCGTGCTCGCCGCTGGCCAGTCTGGCGGCCGATCGCAAACCCGAGAGCAGGAAGATCGCGAAGACGGCGGCTGCGCCTGCTCGCGCAGTGCTGCCATCGTCAACGGTGATTGGCGCGCGCACCAGGGTTCTGGCGTCCGGTGCGATCGTGCGGCTTGCGCCGCCCGTCAATTACGCAATGCCGTCAGTGCCGAAGCCGGAGCAGTCGCTGGTGCCGGACGTCGCCAGAGATCGGCCGATGACCACCCTCGAGTACGCCTCGACCCTGAGAGCGCCGCTGGGTCTGCTGCGGGTCAGCTCGTCCTATGGGATGCGCATGCATCCCTTGGCCAAGCGCGAGCTGTTTCATCAGGGCATCGATTACGCCTCGCCTCTGGGCACGCCGATCCGCGCCGCACAGGATGGCCAGATCAAGGAAATGCAGGGCCGCAAGGGCTTTGGCTTCGTGGCTCGCATCAGCCACAGCTACGGGGTCGAAACGGTTTATGGCCACATGCTGAAATTCATGCCCGGCCTGAAGCGCGATTCGATAGTGCGCCGTGGCGACATCATCGGATTCGTCGGCTCGACCGGGCGCTCAACCGGCCCGCATCTGCATTTCGAGGTGCTGGCCAATGGCAAGCAGGTCGATCCGCTGCGATTGACCATGGCTTTCGCACCCGATCGTCTGTTGTCGATGAAATGAACGAAATGGAGTGCTCCTGAACGGAGCGTCTCCATCGTCGGAAAGTATTTGCGAGTGATTGGTAGCTAGCGCAGCTGGTTTCCGCGGCCAGCTCGCGGGGGCTTCTGCTCAAGTCGTTCGGCGACTTTTTCGAGGCGGGAGACCAGCGTTTCCAGCGCCGCTGCGGGTTGGCTTGGAACCGGATGGGCCAGCATGCCGCGGTAGACGACGGTAGCAATGCCTTCGGCTACTTCGTCCGGCGAGAAATCGCCTTCGCCGCGCAAGAAGGCCCAGGTTCGATGTTCGATGCAGCCGTGCAGCATGTCTCGCATCAGAGTGGGCGAGACATCGGCGTGAAATTCGCCGCTGGCGATCGCGTCCTTGCAGATCTGCAGGGTTTCACGGGTGAAGTGACGGTTCAGTTCGAAGAATGGAGTGCTGCGGTAGTTCGGATCGGGGCGCAGTTCCATCAGCATGAAGCGGCTCAACACCGGTTCGCGCTTGATGATCGACAGCGTTCGCCAGGCGACGTGCCGCAGCTTGTTCTGGGTGCCGCTGATCCCATCCAGGTGGGAATCGGCGGTGAGTTGCTCGCCAAACCAGAGTTCGGCGACTTTCACCAGCAGGTCGCGCTTGTTCTGGAAGTAGCGGTAGATCGTGCCTTCGACGATGCCGGCCTGGCGGGCGATATCGGCAAGCAGGATTTTTTCGTAACCCTTTTCCGAGATGATTTGTCTGGCCGCGTTGAGGATGTCGGCAGTGCGATCGTCGATCGATAGACGGGTCGCGGTCTTGCGGGTTGCTGGCTTGGCCATCTAGAGCATTTCCGGGGTTGTTAATGAATTCAATTCACTTAATTTTATCGCTTTCATTTTATTGATTTTATTGATTATTTTATTAAATAAAGTTGATTTAATGAAATTTTGTTGACACAAGTTCAAAGCGGCGCATAGTATGGTTCCATATCATCACAGGACGAGCATTGCCGATCATGGCTGTTGACCTCACAGTGGCGTCGATTTTCTCCGCTTTCGAAGCAGCGGCGGAAAATCCGCTGGCCAGTTCCAAAGCTTGGAAGGCTGCGCATGGCACGCCGGTCGTAGGTTCGTTTCCGATGCATTTTCCGGGCGAGCTGGCTCATGCTGCTGGCGCGCTACCGGTAATCCTGCAGGAAAACCACGAACCGATCACTGTCGGTCACGGCATGATCTATCCGTTCTACTGCGGTTACACACGCAGTGTCGTCGATCAGGCCTGCAAGGGTGACTACGATTTTCTCGACGCGATCATGTTCGGCGATCACTGCGTGCAGGTGCTCGGCGCTGCCGACGTGGTTCGCGCCAAGTTGCCGAACACCCGCGTGCACTTCTATCAGCTCATCTCGTCGATGAGCGATCCCTGGAGCCTGAGCCGCGCGCGCGAAACTTTCGCCGGACTCAAGGAGGGGCTCGAGGAAATGATCGGCCATCCGATCGACGATGAAGCCACGCGCGCCAGCATTCGCCTGTTCAACAGGAACCGGCAGTTGCTGCGCCGCCTCTACGAGATGCGCCGTGCCGGCACGGCGAACCTGACCGCCAAGCAGATGCAGCTCGCCGTGAAGTCGAGCATGGTCATGGACAAGGCCACGCACAACGCGCTGCTCGAAGATCTGGTTGCCGAGCTTGAGGCCGGTTCGGCGGAGCGTCAGCGCGGCGTTCGCGTTTATCTGTCCGGCCATTTCTGCCAGGCACCGAAGCTCGGCATTCTCGATCTGATCGAGTCTTGCGGTGGCATCGTCGTCGACGACGATCTCTATCACGGCCAGCGCTATATCTCGACCGATGTCGACGAGACCGGTGACCCGCTCGATGCGCTCGCCAAGTGGTATCTGGAGCGCAATCTGAAAGTGCCGTGCCCGACGCGCGTCGACCAGAACGCCGACTGGGAAACTTATCTGCTCGATGCGATGGCCAAGAGCAAGGCTGACGGCATGATCGTGCTGATGGCCAAGTTCTGCGAACCGCACATGTACTACTACCCCGAGATCAAGGAAGCCTTCGAAGCGAAGGGCGTGCCGCATCTGCTGATCGAGACCGAGCACGAGACCACAGCGCTTGAGGGCATTCGCACTCGCGTCGAAACCTTTCTCGAAATCGTCAAGCGCCAAGCCCGCGCAAAGTCCGCAACACGCAGCGTCGAAACCGGAGCCGTCTGATGAGCAACTTCTTCAATGCAGCCGAAGTGCCGGTCGTGAAGGCCAACCGCCTGCAGTCCTCGTCGCTGAACAACCGCATGGTCAACGACTACTGGACCGAAGTCTTCAATGCGAAGGCTGAAGGCAAGCTGGTCTGCTGGTACGAGGGCGTGGCGATCAATCCGCTGATGCAGGCCGCGGACATCCGCTGGGTGCACGGCGAAGCCTGGTCTGCGCTGCTCGCGGCACGCAACAACGAAGGCCCGGCGCAGGAAGCCGCCGAAAGCCGTGGCTACATGAAGGAACTGTGCTCCTACGCGCGCACGCACATCGGCTGCGGCGTGCTGGCCCAGAACCGTGGCGTCGAAGCCTCGGGTTCGAGCTTCAGCGACGCCCTCGGTGCCGGCCTGCTCGGCGAGCGGGTGCCGGCGCCGGACATGTTCATCAGCGCCTATCCGTATTGCAGCACCGGCCAGCAGTGGGACGAGATGCTGTTCCGCCTGTTCGGCAAGAAGATTCCGATCTTCAACATCTCGGTGCCGTGGGTCTGGGGCAACAAGAAGGACGCTGGTTACCTGACCGGTGCCGAATTCAAGGAAGCGACCGCCTACATGGTTCGCCAGTTGAAGGAGTGCATCAAGTGGATCGAAGTGCAGACCGGCAAGAAGTACGACTACGACAAGTTGTCGGAAATCATGGCCTACACCAAGAAGGCCGGTGAGCTGCGCATGGAAGCCATCGACATGTGCGCGGTGAAGCCGGCACCTGCCAGCTTCTTCGACTGGACCACCAGCCTGGCACCGGTGAACTTCGTGCCAGGCGGCCCGCAGATCGTCAGCTACTTTGAAACCGTGAAGGCGGAAATCGCCGAGCGTGTGCGGGTCGGCGAGGGTGCGATTCCGAACGAGAAGTACCGTCTGTTCTGGGACGGCATCATGAACTGGAACAAGATCGGCTGGCTGGCGAACAAGTTCGCCGGCTACAACGCGACCATGGTCGCCGGTCGCTACACGCACATGGGTTTCTGGCACGAGCACGAGTGCATCGACGTCAACGATCCGCTCGAAGGCATGGCGATCAACTACCTCGTCTGCCCGATCAATCTGTCGGCGCCGTTGATGATTGAAGAGATTATCAAGCTGTGCAAGAAATTCGAAATCGACGGCATGGTGCTGCACGCTGCGCGTACCTGCCGCGCCTTCTCGAATCCGCAGTATCTGATTGCCGATGCAGTGCAGAAGCGCCTCGGCATTCCGGTCGCGATGATCGAAGGCGACATGGTCGATGAATCGTTCTACAAGGACGAATTGGTCAATGCCCGCCTCGAAGCGATGATGGAAGCGATCGAAGGCAAGAAGCGCATGATCATTCCGCACGCAGCCTGATCGATCATCGACGCAGTCGCTCACCCTTTGAACCGGAGATCGCCATGAAGCAGTACGTGATGGGCATCGACTTCGGATCGACCACGTCCAAGACCGTGATCCTGGACATGGAAGGCGTGATCGTGGCGTCGGCCGTGTCGCACAAGGGTTCGGTCAGCGATGAAGGTGCGAAGGCTTCGATTGCCGAAGCACTGGCGATCGCGGGTATCGCCCAGCGCGACGTGATCCGTGCAGTCAGCACCGGCTATGGCCGGCGCATGCTCGAAGTTTCCGACAAGTCCTACACCGAGATCACCTGCCACGCGCGCGGCGCGATCGCGATGGTCCCGAGCGCCAAACTGGTGATCGACATCGGCGGTCAGGACTCCAAGGTCATCGCCGTCGATCCGCAAGGTCTGGTTTCGCAGTTCGCGATGAACGATCGCTGTGCGGCCGGGACCGGCAAGTTTCTCGAAGCCCTGGCCCGCGCCGTGGCCGTGCCGCTGGAAGAGATGGGCCCGATGGCGCTCGAAGCGCGCGAGAACATCATCATCTCCAGCATGTGCGCGACCTTCGCTGAAACCGAAGTCGTGGCGCTGCTTGCCGAAGGCAAGAGCAAGCCGGAAGTGCTCGGTGCCGTGCATGCAGCGATTGCCAGCCGCATCGTCGGCCTCGTCGCCCGGGTCGGCAAGCGCGAGCCGCTGGTGATGACCGGTGGTGTTGCCCAGAATCCGGCTGCGGTCTATCACCTTGAGAAAGCACTCGGCCTGAAGCTGATCATCCCGGAAAATCCGCAGATCGCTGGCGCGCTCGGCGCGGCCTTGATTGCGCTCGATGAGGCACGTTCGGACCTCGCCGATGCCGCGGATGAAGACGACAAGGTCGACTCCCAGATCGATGCTGCCCGCTGTGGCACTCCGACGTGCACGGCGCCGAAAGCCAAGGCCGGTGTACAAGTCATTCACGGCCCGCTGAGACACTGAGTTCGCACATGTCAGGCGTCGAGAAAACCCCCAAGTCCAGAAACAGCCTCGAGGGCTTCCTGCGGACCGGCTATCTGATTCATGACGTCTCGCGTCTGCGACGCATGCTCTATGACCAGCGCTCGCGTCATCTCGGTATCACGCGCTCGCAATGGTGGGTGTTGTTCAATCTTTCCCGTGGCGATGGTCGGCCGCTGAACCAGAACGAGCTTGCGCAGATGCTCGAAATGGGCAGTGCCTCGATGGGCGAACTGCTGCTGCGCCTCGAGAAATCCGGTTTCATCGAGCGTCAGGCGGTGCCCGGTGATCGTCGCTCGAAGCATGTGGTTATTGCCGAACGCGGTCTGGAAGTGCTGGAGCACATGCGCCTGGTTGCGCGTGCCAGCAACGAAGCAATCATGGATGGCATCTCGGTCGAAGATCAGTTGTTGCTCAACAATCTGCTGTCGAGAATGAAGAACAACCTGCTGACTCAGGTTGCACTGGAGCCAGGCAATCCCGCCGATGCGGCTGCCCGCGCGGCGCTCAGCGCGGAAGAGGGCGAACGTCCGGCGAGGGCTCGCAGTCGTTCTCGTGTCGACTCCACTGCCGAGGCGTCTGGCCCATGAGCGCGATCAAGCGTGCTTGTTCCGAGCGAAGGCAGTTGCTGGCAGTCCGAGTCGTACACGCCGGTCACTTCGGCCCGCGACGTTTGCACGCCGCCTGCTGAACCGAATTCCACCATTCAAGCCATTACCACCCTTTCCATTTCTGTCGAGAGTTCGTCATGAAAGATTATCTGAAGTACTACGCTGCAACCCTGCTGATCGGGGCAGGGCTCGCCGGTTTCTATCTGGGTGGCGATTGGGTCTGGCTGGGCTTCGCGACGTTCCCGCTGGTGACCTTCATCGACTTCGTCTTCCCTCGCGACTACAGCGTGCGCAAGATGACTTCCGCATTCTGGGCGTCGATTCCAGTCTGGCTTGGTGGCCTCGGTCCGGTGGTGCTGTTCCTGGCATTCGGCTGGCGCATGCACGTCGAAGCGCTGACCGGCTGGCAGTTGTTCGGTGGTGTCATGTCTTCCGCCTGGCTGGCACTGGTGCCGGGCATCGCGGCCCAGCATGAGCTGTTTCATTCACGCGATCCGCTGGCCCGCACCGTCGGCCGCTATGCGCAGTTCACCCTGTTCGACGGCATGCGCGACATCGAGCACGTGATCTACCACCACATCGATGTGTCGACGCCTCACGATCTGAGCACCGCGCCGCGCGGCACCTCGATCTACAAGTTCACGCCGAAGGCGGTCTGGGGCACGATCGCCTACGCGCTGAAGGCCGAGAGCATGGCCCTGCGCAAGCGCGGCCTGTCGGGCTGGAACTGGCGCCACCGCGTATGGAAGATCGTCGCCATCCAGATCGTCTTCCAGAGCATCATCTTCGCGATGGCGGGCCTCACCGGCGTGCTCTGCGTGCTGGCGGCGATGTTCATCGCCAAGACCTGGACCGAATCGTTCAGCTATTTCCAGCACTACGGCCAGACCCGCGTGCCGGGTACGCCGGTCGGTCGTCGCCATGTCTGGAATCATCTCGGTGTTGCCACGCGCGTGCTCGGTTTCGAGCTGACCAACCACGCCGATCACCACATGAACTCCTATGCGCCGTACTACAAGCTGATTCCGCACCGCGAAGGCATCGAGCTGCCGAGCGTGTTCGTCTGCTTTCTCGCCGCGCTGATTCCGCCGCTGTGGGAAGCGACGATCATCAAGCCGGCGCTGAAGCGCTGGGACATGGAATTCGCAACCCCGGGCGAGCGCAAGCTGGCCCGCGAGCAGAACCTTGCAGCGGGTTGGGAAGACTGGTTCGAGACCGAGCAGAACTGGCCGTCGCAGCAGACGGTGGGCTGCTGATCCAAGCATCAAAGACGGGATCGTTCCTCGGAATGATCCGGTCCACGGAAAAGGCGGAGGTCGCGTTTGCGGCCTCCGCCTTTTTCGTTGAATGAAGTTCGGCCGCTACCGATCCTTGTCGGTCTTCTCGCGATCGTAGTAGTCGACCGTGTTCTCGGCGCGGAACATCTTCCGGATGTTTCTTTCGCCGCGCTGCCCGGCCACGATCATTATCTTCTGCGAGTCCGGGTATTCGCAGGTCTCGACGTCGACCAGTGTCGACAAGGCCAGGTAGCGCATGGTCGTCGTGCCGGTGTTGATGATCTGGTGCGCGCCCTCGGGCCCTCCTGGCGGGCAGGCAATCACGTCGTGCTGGCGGATCGGGTAACGCTGGTTGCCGAACCGCAACTCGCCTTCGCCTTCCAGGATCAGGAACATTTCCTCTTCGCCATGATGGCAATGGAAGGGACATTGCGCCTTGCCGGGCGGCAGAACCGTCAGGTTGTAGCCCAGCTTCCTGGCCCCTATGTGGTCGCTGATCTGTCCGCGACGAGAGGTATACAGGCCGTTCTCCTCGACGTCGTCAAACTCGACCTCGTCGAGATTCATGATCGGTTTCAACCGGTAGCCCTCCAGAGACCTCGTCGGGAAATGCCGGTATTGCTTCCGACGGTCGGTCCTATTCTGGCAACAGTGGTCGCGGATCGAAATAGTCGGACCAGCGAACGATCTTGCCGGCCTTGACGGTGAACATGCCGGCCAGAGGGAACGACATCATCCGCGTGCCATCCACCTTGTCCATGTGATCGATCCGCTCGGTCAAAACCGTGTCACCGGACACCGCGATCGTGATCAGGTCGACGACCAGCGCGTGCATTGCGTAGCCATCGATGAAGGCCTGCATCATCGCTTTCATCGTCGCCTTGTCAGGCGCGGTCGGCAGGCCGGTGTTCTCCCACTTGCAGTCGTCGGCGCAATGCCGATCAATGGCTGCAATCAGGCCGCCGCCGCTGCCCATTTCCGCAAAGAAGGCACGTACGACGCTTTCAGGGTTCTGGCTCATGTACGGACTTCCTCGATTCAGTCGACGCGATAAACCTTGTACTCGACCGTGCCGCCTGCGAGCAGGCGACCGGCGCCGACGAACAGCGTGTGATTGACCCAGGCATAGCGCGGGTCTCCGCATTCCAGCCTTGGCGAGGTGCGCAGATAGGCGTCGCCGAAGTCGGTGCCGGCACCGGTGGTCAGTGCGCCGCCGATCGCCGCGTTCATCTCCAGATAGCCGTGATAGTTCATGTAGATGAAGGCGCCGTCTTCGGTCGCGATCTGGCCGCGGACATCGACCCGGCCATAGCCGTCGCCGCCGACCAGCAGCCAGTCACCACCGCCCAGAAAGCGACCCTTCAGACGCTCGCCGGTGACCGTGCCTTCGCCCATCGTGAAACACATGCGAGCGCCCATCGGGTTCGGGCCGGTATCGACCGGTGGCTGCACCTGTGACGTGAAGGTGAACTCATGAACCAGGCTGGCGGCTTCCTTGGACATGGCGGGGCTCAGGGCGTGCACAGGATGGCATTGGTGTGCATCGTGTCCAGGTATTCCTTGACCGCGGCGATCTTGCCGTCGCGCACCTTGAACAGGAAGTGATAGAGGTTGTTGTAAGTGCGGCCGTTGCGGGTATCGACGAAGGACTCTGCTTCGAGGGCGACGCGATCGCCTTCGGCCGTCCAGTCGCGAGGTTCGATGCGGATCGGGCCGGTACAGACATCGAGCACGCCGGACAGCAGCTTCTCGAACTGCGCCCTGGTATAAGTTCCGGAAATCGGCATCGTGCCGGCGACCCACCAGGTGGCATCGTCGGTCATCATCGCCATCGTCTCTTTCACTGCGCCCGAAGAGAACAGTTCGAGAAAGCGGGCGACGGTCTGCTTGTTGGCTTCTGCGCTCATCGTTGGTTGTTGTCCTTGATTCAGGTAGAGACCGTTTCCGGCAATGCGACCGAGATCTGGCCGTCGTCGGCGACCTTCACGGCGTAGCTCGGCACCGGCACTTTTCCAAGCGGGCCGATGCCGGTGCCGGTACGCATGTCGAAGCAGGCGCCATGCTTCGGGCAATACAGCTGATGTCCGCGCATGCGCCCGCCTTCGAGCGCGGCCAGTTGATGTGTGCAGCGATTGGCCAGCGCGTAGACGCCAGCTGCCGTGCGGCATAGCAGGATCGACTTGCCTTCGACCTTGAACGCCCTGTTGGTGTCGACGGCCAACTCGGCGAGCATCGCCACCGGCAGCCAGCGGGCTTCACTCATCGTTGTTACTTCTCGCCGGAGACGTAGCGGTCCACTTCCTTGTGGAAGTGGCGAATCCGCGCTTCCTGCTCGCCCCACAGCGGGCCCTTGAAGCCGCGCGATTTCAGTCCCGATTGCACATGCGGCACCAGCTCGAAATCCTGCAGCAGCACCGGCCCGATGCCCGGCACTTCGTTGGCAGCCCAGCGCTCGATCTCCGGCCGCACCGCACCGGTCACGTCGATGTCCTTCGGCATCGCCATCCAGGTCGGCACGTCGTAGTTCGGCGTGTCGACATGGCGATAAAGCAGCATGTTGTCGTAGGTGAATTTCTCGGGATCGGTCGGGTTTGGCACGAAGCGCATGATGAACACGCCTTCGGCATGCATGCCCATCTGCACGTTCGGGAACATGCCGGTGATCCAGCCATCGCTGAGCTGGCCGTCGGTCAATTGATTCCAGTCCTTGAGGCCGAGACGCGCAGCGCGTTCGCGCTTGGCGATCTGGATATCGCGGCGGGTATCGGCAACGGTGCCGGTGTACGTGTCGGGATCGATGCCGGCATCGCGCAGGAAGATCTTGGTGCCTTCATCGAGATCGCGTGAATGCTCCACTTCATGGCGATGCGACTTGATGCCGAACCACATGATCATCCGGCTGAAGCCGTTCTTGTAGAGATCGACCTGGCTGAATTCCTCGATCGAGCCCTGCGTCTGCGGATGGATATGCGGCAGATGGTAGGACTCGTAGAAGGTATCGACGCCGGTCTTCCAGTTGCTGCTCCAGTCGCTGCGCGTATGGCGGACCAGGTTCATCGTTTCCAGGCCGTAGGCTTCGACATAGCCTTCCGGCAGGCCCATCCATTCCTTCAGCGGCGGTGCCTTGCCGTCCATGTTGATGAACACCAGGCCGGCCAGGTGATCGCAGCGCACTTCGGTCAGGCCGGGGCGATGGGCGATCAGCTTGGGATTGAAGGTTTCCTCGTCGACAATCTCCTGCAGCTTGCCGTTGCCACCGAAACGCCAGCCGTGGAACGGGCAGGTGAAGCTGTCGGCGACACCGCGATCGACCTGGCAGACGCGGTTTCCGCGATGCGGGCAGCTGTTGTAGAACGCCTTGATCGACAGATCATCCTGGCGAACCAGCAGGAATTCCTCGTGGCCGTGCTGGTACAGCGTGTAGTCGCCGGCTTCGCGGATGTCGGAGGTCACCGCGGCCAGCAGCCAGACCTTCGGCCACAACGTCTGCCATTCCTTGGCCATGAATTCGCGCGAGTAGTAGCGCGAGGGATCGATGACATCGCTGCCATTGTCGATCGGTGGCGAACGGCCTTCCAGCGAGCCTGCCGGCGCGCCGAGGTCGAGGGGAAACTTGAACTGCTCGAGACCAGGATTGTCGCCCATCGTATGACTCCTCCATCAATCGATTGCGGGGATGCCGCGTTCGAACGCGGTCTGGTGGGTAGTCGAAGAACCGTGGCACGGGAGCGCGTTCTCGTCGCGTCTCCCGCTCCGCTTGCAGCGGTGAATCAGGTGAACGAGATGCGCACCACGTGGCCGTAGTCGACCGGCAGGATCACGCCGTTCAGATAGGAGCCGGCGTCGCTCGCCAGCAGCAGCAGCGGGCCATCGAGTTCTTCCAGCTTGCCGACGCGCTTCGCCGGCAGGTTGTCGACTTCGAGCTTTCCTTCCGGGCTGTCGAAGTACCAGTCGACCATTGCCGTGCGGAAGTAGCCCGGTGCAATGGAGTTGGCGCGAATGCCGTGCGGCAGCAGATCGATCGCCAGCTGCTTGGTGAACTGGATCAGCGCCGCTTTCGCCGTGCCGTAGATCGACAGATAAGGCTTGGTCTGCTGACCGGTGATCGAAGTGATGTTGACGATGCTGCCCGGTTTGCCCTTGGCGATCAGGCGCTTCGAGAACTCGCGAGACATGCGCATGCAGCCGGTCAGATTGACGTTCATCAGGTTCTCCCACTGATCGTCGCTGATGTCCGGAAACGGCACGAAGACGATCTGGCCGGCGTTGTTGACCAGCAGATCGATCGATCCATAAACCTTCTCGGCTTCATCGAACGCAGCGGTGACGCTGGCCGTGCTGCCGATGTCGACGGCGACCGCGACCGCGTCGCCACCGGCAGCGCGAATCTCCGCCGCGACCACCTCGATCTCGTCCTTGCGCCGTGCCGCGCAGACCACGCGCGCGCCGGCATCGGCCAGCGTCTTGACGAAGTGACGGCCCATGCCGCTGCTGGCGCCGGTGACCAGCGCGGTGCGGCCCTTCAGTGAAAACAGTTCGTTTGCCTTGCTCATTGCGTGTGTCGCTCCTCAGCGTGTTCTGGTCTTGTTGTGGGTTGCGGGCAGGCTCATTCCAGCAACAGCGCTTCGAGCCGCGCCCTTGTCGTGTCGTCCAGGCCCAGGGCTTCGCGCAGGTAGCGCTCGGCCGAGCCATGGTGTTGGTCGATCGTGGTCAATGCCGCAGTGAGATAGGACGGATGCGCCTGGGTCAGCGCCGCCATCACTTCCGGCGCCACGATGCCGCCGAGCTGGAACGTCAGGTCACGGCGATAGTCGTTGCTCAAGCGGTAATCGGCTTCGATCGTCGTTCGCGGCACGCCGAGCGCGCTCAGCAGCATCGCGGTGGCGAAGCCGGTGCGATCGCGACCGCTGGTGCAGTGGAAGACCAGCGGCAGGGAATCTGCATCGGCGATCAGGCGCAGCAGCCTTGCGAAGCTCGCCGACTGCTCGATGACGAAGCGGCGATAGATGTCCTGCACGCGGATTTCGATCTCGGACGGGTCGATGCTGCCGTCGCGCGCGCCGGCCAGCAGTTCCTCGCCGCCATGGGGCATGAAGCCGATCGCGTGCGTGGTGACGGTAGCGCCGAGCGGACGGTTCGGCTTGTGCTCGCGTTCCGGCTCGCCGCGAAGATCGCAGACGGTGCGCAGACCCAGGCTTTGCAGCAGCGCCAGATCCGCGTCGCCGAGTTCGGCCAGAGAGTCCGATCGGAACACCCGGCCCCAGCGCAACCGGCGACCGTCCACGGTCTCGTAGCCGCCGAGATCGCGGAAGTTCACCGCGCCACTGAGCGGCAGACGACGCAGGCCGGGTTCCATGGCAGTCACCGTGTTCAGCCTTTTGGGATCGGTGCCAGCAGGGTGTCGATCGCCGGCACCAGTGCCGGATTCGGTTCCCAGCCCTGCATCAGCAGCCACGAACGGTCGCGCAGCAGCTGTTCCCTGGACATCGCCAGCACGGTCTTTTCGACCGAGGCCTGCACGCTGTCCGAACCTTCGGCGTAGACCGCGCGCACGGTGTCAGCCGTCGCGGCACGCAGGCTGCGAATGGCATCGAGGATTTCCGAAGGTTCGGCGCGGGCACGATCGAGCACGTCGGCACCGGCGCGGCTGGCAACGGCCAGTTCGCCCGCGGCAGCGAGGCCGCCGGCCTGGGTGGCGAGCGTCTTCGCAGTCGCCAGCAGGCGGGCCAGTTCGTCGCAGTCGTAGCGGTATTCCAGCGGCAAATGCTGGGAGATCAGCATCAAGGTGCCGATGGTCAGCTGGGCCGATTGCATGGCCAGCTGATTGGTCTGATCCATCGCCGGAATCACGTCTTCCATCATCGCCTTGATGACGGTCTGAATCTGCAGCTGTGGGCGCATTTCCATGTTTCAGGCTCCTTTTTCAATCAGGCCGCGCATCTCGTCCATCAGCATGTAGCCCACGCCGAGCAGCCAGGCGAGCAGGATGTCCTGATGCGATTTGCCGTTCTTGGCGACGCGATAGCTGGTGCCCAGGGTCATCGCGATCATCGAGTAGGCGTTGAACACCTGGTAGTAATGCAGGGCCTTGGCATCGACCTTCAGGCCCGAAGCCTTCTCGTAGGCTTCCAGGAACTCGTGCTCCGGCATCAGGCCGGAAATCAGCACGGTCTTGCCGTCCTCGGTCATCGTCGAGAACGCCTTGCTGGTGCTCCAGGCAAGGTCCTGATGACGATCGCCAATGCGCGCCAGCTCCCAGTCCAGCCAGGTGCTGATCGTCAGCGTCGGTTCGTCGAACAGGTAGTTGCCGGTACGGAAATCGCCATGGACGATCGACAGCTGATCCACCGCTGGCGCGTGCTTGTGCAGCCAGCTCGAAGCCAGCGCCATCAGCGGCACTTCCTCCGCCGCGTCTTCTGCCCAGACCCGATCCCACCAGCTGACCGCCCAATGAGCGTTCTCGGTGCCGGTCTTGGGTACGTCGAATGAGGACAGCTCGGCCGTGGTGAAGTCGAAGGTATGCAGCTTGGCCATGTCGCGCACGAACTGCGGCGCCAGTGCATTGCGCACGTCCGGCGGCATCCAGGTGCCGAGGCCCGAGACGCCGCTCTTGGCGGTGGACGGCTTGGTCACGCCGGCAGCGAAGCCGTAGACAATGCCCGGGTAGGGCAGGTGTTCGCCAAGCACGTCGACCCAGAACGCTTCCGGCACCGGCAGCGTGCCCTTCATCGCGTTGACAATCTGGAATTCACGCAGGCGGCTGGTGGCGTGCAGCGATTCGGCGAGGTCGGTGCGCAGCACCATCCTGGTCGTCGTCTGGCCGACACCGGGACGATCCCAGGCCAGCTCGAAACCCATCTGCAGCTTCGAGGCGCCACCGGCGAGCCAATGAGCATTGCGTACTTCGAACGGCGTCTTGACGTTCGCGGCGATCAGCGCGGTGACGCCTTGCACCAGCGCTTCCAGCGGCAGCTTGGTGAACGGCGCGCCGGCGCGCTTTTCCATCTTCCAGGTCAGCGCGCGATCCACCTCGCGCTCGACCACGAACTGCTTGCGCATCGTCGCGATCAGCTGCGGCGATGGTTTGTCCTTGTCGACCATCTGCATGGGCGGTCTCCTCGTTTAATTGATTTGTAGAGCGGCTTTTTTGTTGGAGCTGCGGCGCGAACTAAACCGTCAGATGCCCGGATGACTTCGTCCAGCGCCGGCCGTGCTGGCGCGTCAGCGCCTGCATCGAATTGATTTCGCTCGCCAAGCCGTAGCCGACTCTTCCGTCGTTCAAGGTCCAGCGGCATTGCGCGACGTACAGGTTCGAGGCGACGTAGCAGACCCAGGGCCCGCCGCATTCGGCGGCGCCGTGTGCAGTCCAGACCTTGCCGCGCTTGTCGGTGGCGGTGACTTCCACCGCGTGGATAACGCTGCCGAGACGATGGGTGACCAGCTTCAGATCGGTGAGGCCGTAGACCTCGCCCTTGTCCATCACATAACCGTGGGCAAGGCTTTGCTGCTGATCGACCGGCTTGGTCGGGTCCCAGTGGTTGATCCACTTGATCGCGAAGTCCGGCCCGAAATGGCAGTGCGACCAGCCCATGGTCGGCACGAAGATTTCGGCGCGGATGCCCCAGCTGTGATCCATGGTTTCGACGCAGTCGATCGGGTACTCGACGCCGCGGAACTTGAGCCGGCCCTTGAAGTGGCCAGTGAGATCGAAATGGCCGCCGTAGCCCGAACCCATGCCAGCGCCGGCGTGCTGCGCGTCGACCGTGTCCTTGGCCATCGGGCTGTGATTCTTGTCGTGGATGTCGAAGGGCTCCATCAGACCCTTGAAATCGAAGTCGATCTCGGTGTCGTCGTAGCCGCGATAGCTGACCGTGTAGTCGCGGATGCTGTGCGCTTTCACATGCAGGCCATTGGCGGTCTTGTACTCACGCAGGCTTGGCGGGCAGGGCAGCGCCATCTGGGCGTCGAGGTAGAGTGTCTCCACCCGGTTGTCGACCAGCGCGCCGTACAGCGACACATCGCAGGACTGCACACCGACGCCGCGGCGCGACACCGTGTAGATGATCCCCATGATCTTTTCCTGGGGGATGTAGAAACAGAACCAGTTGGTTTCCGCGTAGCGATGATCCGCGTCTGGCGGATTGTGGAATTCGGTGTCTTGATCGGTGACCACAGCAGCTCCGGAGTTCGATTCGGCCTTGTCGGCAAGTGTTTCTGAGATTTTCTGGACTCGCGCGCGGACCTGATCGGGGCGCGGGCCGTGGAGTAAGCTTAGGCGCGGCGATTTCGTGCTTCTTTGTGATTCGTATCGCCGCAGTATCGAAAAAGTGCTCAGCCCGAATGTTTGGAAAACGGCGCTGAACAAGAGCGGCAGTGACCACGATCACGGCCCGGCTGCGAGGAGAGCGAGATGGCAGGACTGGCAACACTGCGAGCGGTTGATGCCTTCAGCGCCGGCGTGCGTCGGCCACCGGTGTTCAGCAACGACGCCGAAGCCTGGGGCGGCCCTTCGGTCTGCGAGTGGAAGCTGCCGTGGACCGATGGCTTCGAACTGGCCGAGAACGATGATTTCATCGTCGCCGTGCACAGCGGCGGCTCGCGCAAGGTGCGCGCTTCCTGCAACGGGCCGTGGAGCGAAACCACGTCGATGCCGGGTCTGATCAGCGTCATTCCGCCGGGTCGCCGAGTGGAGTACGTGATCGATGGCGCAGTCAGCTTTTCATCGCTGCACGTGCCGCACCGTCTGCTCGACGGGCTGGAAAAATCGATGTTCGCGGCGCAGCCTAATTTTCGTTTCGCGTTCCGCGATGCGTTCGCCAGCGCCTGCATGGACGTGTTGCTGAAGCAGGCGCATGACCTCAGCCGCTGCAACATCCCGTACGTGAATTCGGTGATCCGCGCGCTGGTGCTGCATCTGATGGCCTCGTTCCGCAATGACGAAGCCGCGGGCACGGACGAAGCGCTGGTGCTGAAGAATGATTCGAGCCTGAAGCTCGATGCGATGCTGGATTACATCGACGCCCATCTGGCCAGCCATCTGACGCTCGATGGCCTGGCCGAGCGGGCGAAAGTCAGCCGCGCTCATTTCGCGCGGCGCTTCCGGGCCGTGACCGGCCTGGCCCCACACCGCTACATCACCTTGCGCCGCATCGACAAGGCGCGCGAGCTGCTGCGCAATCCGCAGCTGGAAATCAATCGGATCGCACTCGACCTGGGCTTCGGCGATCAGTCGCACTTCACCCAGGTATTTCGTGCCGCGACCGGCACCACGCCGGGGCACTTCCGCCGCAATGCGCTGACGTAGGGCGGCCCGCGGCCGCCACTGCCCTCGCCCAAACGGCGAGCACGGCTCGCCCTACACCGGCCGGGCGCAATGCTCGGCCGGCTTCAAGGCATCAGAAGATCAGCACCGGCTTGATCACGCCGCCCTTCTCGGCCGCATGCGCGGCTTCGTTGATCTGATCGAACGGGAACTTGCCGATCAGCTTGTCGAACGGGAACTTGCCGGCCTTGTACCAGCCGGCCATGCGCGGAATGAATTCCTGCGGATCGGCATCGCCTTCGACGATGTAGCGCACAGTGATGCCGCGGATCAGCATGCTCATCATGTTCGCCGGCACCGTCGCTTCCGGAGGCGGCACGCCGAGCAGGCCGAGCACGCCCTTCGGCAGCAGCGCTTCCACGGCCGCCGCCATCACCGCCGGAATGCCGGTGGTATCGAGCGCGTAGTTCACGCCGCCGACCAGTTCCTTGATCTTCGCAAGCGTGTCCGGCGTTTCCTTCGGATCGATCACGTGAGTGGCGCCGAGTTCCAGCGCCAGCGCGCGGCGGCCGGCTTGCGGTTCGACGACGATCACTGCGCCGGCATCGACCGCGCGAGCGCCGAGCAGCGCGCTCAGGCCGACTGCACCGCCACCGAAGATCGCCAGCGATTCACCGGGGAGAATGCCGAGCGCGTTGACCGCTGCACCGGCGCCGGTCTGGATACCGCAGCCGAGCGGGCCGAGGATGTCCAGCGGCAGCGACTTGTCCATCACCACGGTGTTCAGCTCACGCGCCAAAGCGTAGGTCGCGAACGAGGACTGGCAGAAGAACAGGCCGTTGATCGGCTTGCCATCCTGGGTGATCTGCGCCGAGCCGTCGCTGGCACGGACGCCGGCGAGGTTGCGCGGGTAGAACGTGTAGCAGTACGCCGGCTGATCCTTGTTGCAGTTCAGGCATTCACCGCAGGAATCGAAGCTGAGGACGACGTGATCGCCGACCTTGACCTTGGTCACGCCGCTGCCAATCGCTTCGACGATGCCCGAGCCTTCATGGCCGAGCACGATCGGCATCGGCACCGGGAAACCCGTGCGGCAGGCGGTATCGGTATGGCAGATGCCGGTGCCGACCATCTTGATCAGCACTTCATCGGCGCGCGGGGCGCTGATCTCGACGTTCTCGATCGTCCACGGGGCGCCCACTTCACGAACGATGGCGGCACGCGCCGCAATGTTTGCAGTCATCCGAATCTCCTCTCCTGTTGATTTTTGTCTGGCCGGGCGGCGATGGCTCGGCGCTGCTGGCCGATCGCTGGCTGAAGCCAGTTCATTTGTTCGTATGCTAACGTACTATAAACGTAGGCCGACATGCCGCCTGGCAAGTCGAAATCGTGCGCAGACACGAAGAACAGCGAAAAATGGAGTGGGGAGGATGTTGATGAACGCGAATCACGCCAGCTGTCGGCGCGCTCGTTTTCGTCGTCTGCCGATCACCATCGCGTTCAGCCAATTTCCATTTTCCCGGCCGTCAGCGACGGCCATCCGCCTGAGGAGCCAGCACCATGCTGACCGCGCCGATCGATCATCCGCTGAATCTCGCCACCCAGTCCGTACTCACCTACGGCAGCTATCTGGTCACCGCCGTGCTGCTGGTGATCGCGATCGTCATGGGCATTCGCCAGAAGACGCCTTTCTATGTGCTGCTGATCGTTGCCGCCTTCGTCGGCGCGTTCGCCGAGGCGCTGTACGACGTCGGCATGACCTTGTGGTTCTACACGCCGGGCTTGTGGACGACGTTTACCGCCTATGGCATTCCGCAGCCGGTCTGGGCGCATAGCGGCTACGTGGTGCTTTACGCCGGTCCGGCGATGTTCATCTGCGATCGCATCGCCAAGGGCCTGACGGCGACCGGCCTGTACCAGTGGGCCGCCATCGAACTGGCCTGCTCCTGCGTGTTCGAGATGATCGGCATCAACGGCGGCTTGTACGAGTACTGGGGTCCGCATGCGTTCCGGATCCTGAACTACCCGCTGGCGATCGGCATGCTGGAAACCGCGCAGGTGGTCTGCCTTGCGGTGGCGGCGGCCGAGCTTCGCCGTCGCTCGACCAGCCACTGGCCGCTGCTCGGCCTGATCGTGATGTTCCCGTGCACCTTCTATCTCGGCAACTTCGGCGCCGGCGCACCGATGATCATCGCGCTGCACCTGGAAAATCCGTCGATGCTGATGAGCACAATCTGCTCGGCGATCAGCATCGGCGTTGCGCTGGTGCTGATCTTCGGCGCTTCGAAGCTGCTGCCGGCCGAGCAGGCCGCGGCCGTTGCCCGCCGTCCCGTACCGTCGCATCTGCCGCAGACTGCGTAACGATCTGCTGATCGTTGCGGCACAAAAAAGGCGGCGGCGCGTGATCAACGCGCCGCCGCCTTTTTGTTGACTGCCGACAGCCGCTGACCTTGTTTACTGGCTGAGCGTTGGCGGTGGCAGCAGCTTCGTGCGCTTGTTTTCCTCCGGCTCGTAGCGCAGCGGCTGTTCGCGCCACAGCTTCGGGAATGCTTCCTTCAGGCGTGCAAGCTTCGGCAGATCGTTGACCAGCACGTAGCGTTGCTTCGGATGGTTCTGCACGAAGTTCTGGTGATAGCCCTCGGCCCGGTAGAACGGAAACAAGGGCCGCATCTTGGTGACGATCGGGTGGGGCAGCAGCTTCAAGGCGTCGATCTGATTCATGTAGGCCACGGCGACTCGCGCCTCGTCCTTGCTGTCGGTGAAGATCGTCGAACGGTACTGGCTGCCGATGTCCGGCCCCTGACGGTTCAGCTGGGTCGGATCGTGCGCGACGAAGAAATAGATCTGCAGCAGGGTGCCGATGCTCAAGCGCGACGGGTCGTATTCGATCAGCACCGATTCCGCATGGCCGGTGCCGCCACCGATGACTTTCGCGTATTCCGCCGTCGATTTCAGACCGCCTGCGTAGCCGGCCGTGACGTTGCTGACACCCTTCACATGCTGGAAGAGCGCCTGCATGCCCCAGTAGCAGCCGCCGGCAAGGATCAGCGTCGCCTTGCCGCTTTTCTCGGCCAGCGGCAGGTCATATTCCGGCGGCACCGGCGTGACCGGTGCCGATGGCGTCACCGCGAGTTGCGGCGCCTCGGCTTTTGCCGGCGGCTCATCGGCCTGGACAAGCCCAGGCAGCAACGTCATCGGCACGGCCGCCGCTGCCAGCAGCAGCCAGGCCGGCACGCCCACGCGCAGTCTGAAGCGCGTGCCCAAGCCTGATCCAAGGCTCGCCGATGCGGCGTCGCCAGCCTTTTTCCGTGTTGTCATCGTCAAGCCCGAATCCGGTGTAGCCCGAAGCCTATACGCGCGATCAACCGGCCGAGATGCCGCCGTTGACGCTGATCACCTGACCGGTGATCTTGCCGGCCTGCGGACCGCCCAGGAAGACGATCATCGCTGCCAAATCGTCCGGCGAGCAGACGCCGAGGCTGGCCATGCTTTCCACCTGCGCGAAGAGCTTGGCGCTGAAGCCGCCTTTCTGGACGTGCGCGGCGGTCGTCGTGCCGCCGATCAGCGACGGCGTCAGGCAGTTGACGCGAACGCCGAAGCGCTTCGCTTCCATCGCCAAGGTCCGCGAGAACACGGTGATCGCCGCCATCGCCGCACCGAGGATGGTTTCGCCCGGCGTCGGCACCTTGGCGGCGTCGGACGCCACGTTCAGGATCACGCCGCCGCGGCGCTGCTTCATGTACGGCAGCACCAGGCAGCTCATATGCATCGGCGCCAGCACCACGGACATCATCGTCGGGCCGATATCGGCGGCCGAGAGATTGATCAGCGGCTCCGGCGTGTAGCGGCTCATGTCGATGGTCGAGTTCAGCAGCACGTCGATGCTGCCGAGTTTCTCATAGGCTTCGGCGACGGCGCGCTGCGCCTGCTCGAGCACGTTGGCATCACCCTGGATGAAGTACACCGAAGCTTCCGGGCAGGCCGCGAGCACCGCCTGGCGTGCCTGTTCGCCGCGCTCGGCATTGCGGCCGACGAGGCCGATCCGGCGCACGCCGGCATGGGCGAACTGGATGGCGCTGGCCAGGCCAACACCCGAAGTTCCGCCGGTGATCAGGACGCCGCTGTCAGCGTAGGCGTGGAAAACGACGTTCGGGGCTTCGGCCATCGGGTTTCTGCTCTATTGTAGGAGGGTGGAAAAATAGTAATCTGCCATACTAAATTAACGGTTGCATTTCGGCACCTTGCCGCATGCCCGTCGACACTCAGCATCACTTCGAATGCCAGTTACTGGAGAGGAGCCTCACTATGTCGCTTGACAAAAATATCGATCACGACAGTTTCTACATCGATGGTGACTGGGTTAAACCCGCCACCAGCGCCCGCATCGACGTCATCGGTGCCAACACCGGCCTGAGCATCGGCAGCGTGCCGGAAGGCAGTAATGCCGACATCGACAAGGCTGTCGCCGCTGCCCGCAAGGCACTGGATGGCCCTTGGGGCGACACCACCCCGGCCCAGCGCGCCGAGTACATGAACAAGTTCGCCGACGCGCTGGAAAAGCGTGCCGAGCGCCTCAGCCGCGCGGTCAGCATCCAGAACGGCATGCCGCTGGCGCTGTCGGAACAGCTGGAAGGCAGCTACGTCTGTGGCCTGATTCGTTACTACGCCGCGCTGACCACCAACATGGTCGTCGAAGAGCGTCGTCCGTCGCCGCTGGGCTTCGACACCCTGATCCGCAAGGGTCCGGTGGGCGTGGTCGGCGGCATCGTGCCGTGGAATTTCCCGGTCGTGCTGTCGATGATGAAGATCGGTCCGGCCCTGGCCACCGGTTGCACCATCGTCCTGAAGCCGTCGCCGGGCACCGTGCTCGACTGCTACATCGTTGCCGAAGCCGCTGCCGAAGCGGGCATCCCGGCCGGTGTCATCAACTGGGTGCCGGGCGGCCGTGAACTGGGCGCCTACCTGGTGTCGCATCCGGGCGTCGACAAGGTTGCCTTCACCGGTTCGACCGGCGCTGGCCGCAAGGTCGCCGAAGTCTGCGGTCGTCTGCTGCGTCCGGTCAGCCTCGAGCTGGGCGGCAAGTCGGCGGCGATCATCCTCGACGACGTCAAGATCGAACACCTGCTGCCGGGCCTGCACTTCGCCTCGTTCGGCAACAACGGCCAGATCTGCGCGCTGTCGTCGCGCATCCTGGCGCCGGCCAGCCGCTACGACGAGATCGTCGACGCGATCGCCGGTCTGGCCAAGGGCCTGAAGGTCGGCAGCTCGATGGAGAAGGACACCCAGATCGGCCCGCTCGCTTCGGAAGAGCATCGCGCCCGTGTCGAAGGCTTCATCGCGATCGGCAAGACCGAAGCCCGTCTGGTCGCCGGTGGCGGTCGTCCGAAGGATGCGGGTGATGGCTGGTTCGTCGAGCCGACCGTGTTCGCCGATGTCTCGAACAAGGCCCGTATCGCACAGGAAGAAATCTTCGGGCCGGTCCTGTCGGTCATCAAGTATCAGGACGAGGAAGAGGCGGTGAAGATCGCCAACGACTCCGAGTTCGGCCTCGGTGGCACCGTCTGGTCGTCGGACTCGAAACGCGCCCAGGCCATCGCCCGCCGCGTGCATACGGGCACCATCGGCGTCAACGGCTACATGATCGACATCGCGTCGCCGTTCGGCGGCATCAAGGCCAGCGGCCTCGGCCGTGAAATGGGTCCGGAGTCGCTCGCCGCCTACCAGCAGATCAAGTCGATCTACCTGCCGGCTGGCTAAGCTTCAGCGCAACAAAAAGGCCGGTCACCTGCGCGGGTGACCGGCCTTTTTTGTCGCTGCGCTTCAGGGCTTCAGCAGTTCGCCGGCAATGATCATCTTGCGCACTTCGGTAGTACCGGCGCCGATCTCGAGCAGCTTGATCGAGCGATACAGGCGGTTGATCTCGGACTCCCAGATGTAGCCGATGCCGCCGTGCACCTGCACGCCGTAGTCGAGCACCTTGTTCATGGTGTCGGCGGCAAACATGACGCCGGCCGCGGTCAGCTTGTGGATGTCGCCGCGGCCACCCTGGCTTTCATCGACGCTGTTGCAGGCGCGCAGCACCTGGTAGGTGAACAGGCGCATCGCTTCGACCCAGGTGTACATCTGGGCAATCATCGATTGCACCATCTGGAAGTCGGCGATCCGCTTGCCGAACTGCTGGCGCTGCCTGGCGTAATCGATCGCCAGTTCCAGCGCCCGTTCGGCGATGCCGAGGCAGATCGGCGCGATCATCGCCCGTTCCAGATCGAGCCCGGACATGACGATCTTGACGCCGCGGTTCTCTTCGCCGAGCAGGTTCTCGGCCGGCACGCGGCAATCGTCGAACACCAGTTCGGCGGTCTGCGAGCCGCGGAAGCCCATCTTTTCCAGCTTCTGCGCCACCTTGAAACCGGGGAAATCCTTCTCGATGATGAACGCGGAAATGCCGTGCTGGCCACGGTCCTTGTCGGTCTTCGCGTAGACCAGCAGCACGTCGGCCACCGGGCCATTGGTGATGTACAGCTTGCGGCCGTTGAGGATGTAGAAATCGCCTTCGCGCCGCGCCGTGGTGCGCATCGAGCCGAGGGCATCGGAGCCGGCGCCCGGCTCGGTGAGGCCGAGTGCGCCGATCGACAGGCCCTTGTTCATCACCGGCAGATACTTGGCCCGCTGCGCATCGTTGGCATTGCGCAGGATGTTGTTCATGCACAGGTTCTCGTGCGCGACCCAGCTCAGGCCCAGCGCATGGTTCGAGCGCGAGAACGCCTGCAGGATCAGCCCGGCGCTGAAGATGTCCAGCCCGGCGCCGCCGTACTGCTCGGGCGCGGTGATGCCGAAGTAACCGGTGGCGCCGATCTTCGGAAAGATCTCGGTCGGCCACCATTCCTCGTCGTCCATGCGCTGTGCGAGCGGATACAGCTCGCGGCGCGCGAAACGATCGGCCTCGTCGAGAATCTGCTGCTCGCCATCGGACAGGCCGGCAAAGATCTGCAACAGGTTGCCGCTGCTTGCCGCGCCGCTGGAATCCGCCATGACCCTTTCCTCGCATCGATGCGGGCGGCGTGTCGAGATCGCCGCCCGGTTGTGGTGAGTCCGACTCATCCGTTGACGAGATGAGTTGGACTCACCAATACTAGCGCCATGCCGTCCGTCCGCAAAGTCACCGTGAGCAAACCTGCTGGCCGAGCCGGGAAACTGGCTGCGCGCGTGCCGTCGCCGAGGCTGGGACGCGAGCAGCGCATCGACGAAATTCTGGTAGCCGCACGCGATGTGTTCTGCCGCAAGGGCTACGAGCAGACCGCCGTTTCGGAGATCGCTGCGAGCATCGGCGTCGTCGAAGGCACGGTGTTCAAGTACTTCGCGACCAAGCGCGACTTGCTGCTCGCCGTGCTCGAACGCTGGTACGACGCGATCAGCGACGACCGCGCCCGCGAACTGGCCGGCATCACCACGCATCGCGAACGGCTGCGCATTGTCATCCACGGTCATCTGCGCACGATCCGCGACCAGCCGCTGCTGTGCCGGCTGATGTTCCGCGAAGTGCGCGCCGAGCAGGACTATCGCGGCTCCGGCCTGCATGACAAGAACCGGCTGTACACGCGCTTTCTGATGGACGTGATCAACGATGGGATCGCCGCCGGCGAGTTCCGCCGCGATGTTTCGCCGAGCCTGATGCGCGACCTCGTCTACGGTGCCGTCGAACATCTGACCTGGAACTACGTCTGCGGCCGCGGCGAGCTCGATGTCGATGCCATCGCCGCCGAACTGACGGCAATGGTCTGCGATGGCATCGAAACCACGGCACGCGTGGCTGCCGCGAACAAAACCCCGAGACTTGCCAACCGCCGATGAAGAACTCGCTGAGCCACGACACCAGCGCCTGGCCGTTCAAGGCCGTGCTGGTTGCCAATCGCGGCGAAATCGCCGTACGCGTGCTGCGCACCGTTCAAGCGCTGGGCTTGAAAGGCATCGTCGTCTTTCATGCCGCGGATCGCGGCACGCTGGCCGTGCAGATGGCCGACCAGGCGATCGAGATCACCGGCAGCACGCCAGTCGCCGCCTATCTCGACGCCAAGCAGATCCTCAAGGCCGCACAGGATAGCGGCGCCGGCGCGATCCACCCGGGCTATGGTTTCCTGTCCGAGAACGCGGGCTTCGCACGCGCTGTCGCAGCGGCCGGCCTGGTGTTCATCGGGCCATTGCCCGAGCAGATCGAACTGATGGGCGACAAGGTGCGCGCCCGCAACTTCGTCGAGCGCGCCGGCTTCCCGGTCGCGCCTAGCGCGATCGAGGACGATGATCCTGCGAGCTTCAATGAGCGCGCCCGTGCGGTCGGCACGCCGCTGCTGATCAAGCCTTCGGCCGGCGGTGGCGGCAAGGGCATGCGCATCGTTCGCGATCTTGCGGTGCTCGATGCCGAGATCGAACGCGCGCGCAGCGAAGGCCAGCGCTACTTCGGCGATGGCCGGCTCTATGTCGAGCGCTACATCGAGAATCCGCGCCATATCGAAGTGCAGGTGCTCGGCGATGGCTACGGCTCGGTGGTCCACGTGTTCGAGCGCGAATGCTCGGTGCAGCGCCGCTTCCAGAAGATCGTCGAGGAAACGCCGTCTCCCGCACTGGCACCGGAACTGCGCGCACGCATCTGCGAAACCGCTGCCGGCATTGCGCGCTCGGCGGCTTATCGCAATGCCGGCACTGTGGAGTTCATCTTTGCCCAGACGGGCGAGTTCTTCTTTCTGGAGATGAATACCCGTTTGCAGGTCGAGCATCCGGTGACCGAAGCCATCACTGGCAAAGATCTGATATTCGAGCAATTGCGTGTCGCGGCCGGCGAAGCACTGGGCTACACGCAGGCCGATCTGCGAACCAGCGGCCACGCGATCGAGCTGCGCATCTACGCCGAGGACGCCGCGCGCGGCTACACGCCGACCACCGGCCCGCTGTTGCGCTTGCGTGCGCCAGCTGGCGAAGGCCTGCGCTGGGACAGCGGCGTGGTCGAAGGCGGCGAAGTCACCGCGGCCTTCGATCCGATGATCGCCAAGCTGATCGTCCACGGTAAAGATCGAAGCGAAGCGCTGGCTCGCACCGACCATGCGCTGCGCGACACCGTGCTGCTCGGCTGCAAGACCAATATCGGTTTCCTGCGCCGGCTGATCGCCCATCCGGCTTTCGTGGCGGGCGACGTGCACACCGGCTTCCTCGATGCCAATCCGCAGATCGCCGCCGAGCCCGAGCTTGCATCGTCGACACTGCACGCATTGCTGGCCGCCGCGAGTCTGAGCACGAAAACCATGCGCGACGGAGCCGATGCGATTCCTGATCTCCATGCCGCGCTCGGCGCCTGGAGGAACTGATGCATCACGCTTTCGAAATTGCTGATGGCGAACAGGGCGTCGAGCTGTCGCGCACGCCCAAGGGCTATCGCCTGCATCTCGACGATACGCAGGCGATCGACGTCGTGCTGCGCAGCGAAACCGATGGTGCGCTGAGGCTGAGCATCGATGGCCGGACGATCGACGCCGTGATCGCCACGCACGGCGACGAGGTGTTCATTCATCTCGATGGCGAGGCTTATCAGCTGCGCTATCGCCATCCGCTGGAGCGCCTCGCCGCCCAGCATCAGGGCGGTGCCGCAGACGGCATCCGCGCGCCGATGCCGGGCTCGGTGATCACCGTGGCCGTGTCGGTTGGCGATAGCGTCAGCCGCGGTCAGACCTTGCTGATGATGGAAAGCATGAAGATGGAAACGACGCTGGTTGCGCCACGAGATGGCGTCGTCGCAGCCGTGAACTTTGCTGCCGGCCAGAGCTTCGATCGCGATGCCCTGCTGCTGAGCCTGGAGCCGGTCACCGCATGAAGCGCATCGAATCACAGCTCAACACCGGCTCGGCCGAGTTCCGCGCAAACGTCGCCCACAACCGGGCAATTGCCGATGACCTGAAGGCGCGCCAGCAGGCCGCGCGTCATGAGCGGCCGCAGCGCGATATCGATCGCCTGCGCGCGCAGAAGAAGCTGCTGGTTCGCGAGCGCATCGCGCTGCTGCTCGATCCGGGCACACCGTTCCTGGAGCTTTCAACGCTCGCGGCGGGCGAGGCCTACGACGGCAGCGTGCCGGGCGCCGGCTGCGTGATCGGCATCGGCATCGTTGCCGGCCGTGAAGTGGTCATCAATGCCGGCGATGCCAGCGTCAAGGGCGGCGCCTGGTATCCGCTGACGATCAAGAAGACCGTACGCGCACTCGACATCGCCATCGAGAACCGCCTGCCGGTCGTCCATCTCTGCGATTCCGCCGGCGGCTTCCTGCCCTTGCAGGCGGATTTCTTTGCCGACAAATACGCGGCCGGCCGGATCTTCCGCAACCAGTGCGCGTTATCGAAGATGGGCGTGCCGCAGGTCGCTGTGGTGCTCGGCCATTGCACGGCCGGCGGCGCCTATGTGCCGGCGCTGTCGGACTACAGCGTGATCGTCCGCGGTACGGGCGCGATCTTCCTTGCCGGTCCGCCGCTGGTGAAAGCCGCGACCGGTGAGGAAGTCACCGTCGACGCGCTTGGCGGTGCCGACATGCATACCTCGGTGTCCGGCACGGCCGACTACCCGGCCGCCAGCGAGGAGGAAGCGATCGCCATCGCCCGCGACATCGTCGGCAACTTCGCGAAAGCGGAGAAGACCAAGGTGCAGTGGCAGACGCCCGAGCCGCCGCTGCACGATCCCGAAGAGCTGTACGGCGTGCTGCCGCGCGACATCAAGCAGGGTTTCGACATGCGCGAAATCATTGCCCGCATCGTCGATGGCTCGCGCTTCCATGAATACCAGCCGGCCTACGGCAAGACACTGATCTGCGGTTATGCGCATCTCTGGGGCTACCGGATCGGCATCCTCGCCAACAACGGTGTGCTGTTCAACGACAGCGCGCTGAAGGGCGCGCACTTCATCGAGTTGTGCAACCGCGATCGCACACCGCTGCTGTTCCTGCAGAACATCACCGGCTTCATGGTCGGCCGCGAGTACGAGCAGCGCGGCATCACCAAGGACGGCGCCAAGATGATCATGGCGATGTCCAACGCCACGGTGCCGAAGCTGACCGTGATGTGTCACGGCTCGTTCGGCGCCGGTAATTACGGCATGAGCGGCCGCGCCTTCGATTCGCGCTTCCTGTTCTCCTGGCCGCAGAGCCAGACTGCGGTGATGGGTGCCGAGCAGGCCGCCAATGTGCTGGTCGATATCAAGATCCGCCAGCTGGCGCGCACGGCGCAGAAGCTTGCGCCGGAAGACATCGCGGCGATCCGCGAGCCGGTGCTCGACGAGTACAAGCGCAAGTCCAGCGCGTACTGGTCGACGTCGGAAATCTGGGACGACGGCATTCTCGATCCGGCCGATACCCGCCATGCGTTGGCGATGGCGCTGTCTGCCGCGCTGAACGCGCCGATCGAGGAAGCACGCTACGGCGTGTTCCGGATGTGATCGCTGCGGCCCCGATAACTAGAAGAACACTCAAGGAATTCTGCGAGACATGAGCGATGAAACCAGCAATCTGGTGCTGATCGAAGAACGTCTCGACGGCCGGGTCGCCCTGCTGACCCTGAACCGTCCGGATGCGACCAATGCCATCGACGATTCGATGGCGCTGGCGATCGAAGCCGCGGTGGCACGCGTCAAAGCTTCTCCGCGCGTTGAAGCAGTGCTGCTGACCGGTGCCGGCCGGGTGTTCTGCTCGGGTGGCGATGTCGGCGTGTTCAAGGCCGCGCTCGGCAGCGGTGACGACGGCGAGCTCGCGCGCTTGCTCGATCGTCTGGCCACGCGCATCCACGGCGCGCTGGAAGCTCTGGTCAACGCCGGGCCGCTGCTGATCGCGGCGGTCAACGGGCCGGCGACCGGTGCTGGCCTGGGTTTCATCTGCGCCTGCGATTTCGCTTACGCCAAGCCTTCCGCGACCTTGCGTCCCGGCTTCTCGAAGCTCGGCCTGTCGCCGGACACCGGCACCACGCAGTTCCTGCCGCGCATCGTCGGCGCCCGCAAGGCGCTGGAAATCCTGATCCGCGGCGATGCGATCACGCCGGAGGCGGCGACCCAGCTCGGTATTTTCAACGAAGTGATCGACGGCGAAGATGCCGCGTTCATCGACACCGTGCTCGAACGGATCAAGCCGCTGATTGCTTCCGGTCGCGCGGCCGGTGAAACGCGAAGGTTGATCCGCCAGACGATGTCGCAAGGCCTGCACGAGCAGCTGGCGGCGGAGCAGGCGTCGCTGGTGGCGCTGGCGTCCAGCCCGCTGGTGACCGGGCGGCTGAAGAAAGCGCTCGGGCTCTGAGGGCCGACGAGGTCAACGCTGCTCGCGGAAGCGGCGCGGCGTCGAGCCTGTCAGTGCGTGGAAGGTGTCGGTGAAGTGCGACTGGCTCGAGAAGCCGGTCTCCTGGGCGATGCGGACCAGATCGAACTCGGTGTTCTGTAGCAAGTGCATCGCCGCTGCTACTCGTCTCTGAGTCAGATATTGATGGGTGCTCATGCCGGTCGCGCCGCGGAAGCTGCGTGTGAACCCGGCGCGGCTGACGCCGGCTCGCCTTGCCAGTTCGTCGATCGGCAATGCCCGGCTCAGATTGGCTTCGACGTAAGCGAGCAGATCTGCCAGCGGTGTCGTGCCGATGCGCTGGCCGGCCGTCGCGGCGGCATCGGCGACGTGGCCCGCCGCCGGCAGCGTCTGCGCCTGTTCGGCGAGGTGGCAGAGCAGGGCATCGGCGAGTTTGGCGATGTAGTTCGGCGATGGCGGCTGGGGCGCGCGCGCCGCACGCAACAGCGCTTCCATGCTGGCGGTGACATAGGCGTCGCGGAACGCGAAGCGCGGCATCGTGTGGCTGCCCAGCGAGGGCAGGGCGCCATTGCCGGCCAGACCGTTCTGCAGCGGCACGTGCAGGGTCATGACGTCGATGCTGCCGCCGGTGTTGAAGGCGGCGCTGCGGCCGGGCGGCAGGATCGTCACCAGGCCGGGAATGGAGCAGGCGCGGCTCAGACCCCGCTCGGTCACCGCTCGGACCCGGCGCGAGCCGCCGAGATGCAGGGCAACCACCAGTTCGTCGGTCTCCGGTAGTTCGAAGCCGTCCATGTCCGGCGTGCGCCAGTCGTAGATGCCGATGGCCGATCCGTTGCCCGCTTCGGCAGCGACACCCGGCGCCACGCCGAAGGCGCTGCGGAAGGCTTCTGCGGCGTGCGGTCTGGTCGGCGTCGTCATGGCTTCTCTGCTCGAACCGTGCGTAGCCGATTCTGACATGGCAGCAAGGACGATTCTGATAGACCGCGACCGCGCCGCTGCCGAAACTCCACCTCGGGTCAGAAACCCGACCGACGCCCGGCGCCGCATTCGAACGAGGAGCAAACACGATGAATCCGACACAACCGAATCCCACTGATTACAGCATGTGGAAGCTGATGGCCTGGACCGGCCCGGTCTTCTTCATCGGCTTTTTCTGCATGTGGGGCCTGCTGGCTAGCAATTTCCCGCCGATGGCGGCGAACACCAGCGCCCAGGACATGTGGCAGCACTACAAGGATCTGCAGACGCCGATCATGATCGGCATGTCGGTGTGCATGGTAGTCGGCTCCTGCTACATGACGTTCGGCGCGGCGGTGTCTCGCGTCATGCGCCGCATCGAAGGCGGCGAAGGCATGCTCGCCAACATCGAGATGACCGGTGCAACGATCACCTATTGCCCGATCGTCATCGCCTGCGGCATCTGGCTGACCATCGCGTTGCAGATCGACGTGCTGTCGCCGGAAATGGTCCAGACGATGTACTACCTCGCCTGGATGATCGTCGATCTCGCCTACATGGTGACCAGCTGGCAGATCATCGCCGCCGCCATCGTGTTCCTGCGCGACAAGCGTGAGAAGCCGCTGGTGCCGGCCTGGGTCTGCTGGTGGGGCTTCGTCACCGTGGCCTCGTTCTTCCCGGTGAGCCTGATCCCGTTCTTCAAGACCGGTCCGTTCGCGTTCCACGGCATGTTCAACTTCTGGATCGCGTTCCCCACCTGGTACATCTGGATCGTGTCGATGTCGGTGTTCATCATCAAGGCCGTGAATCGCATCGAGATCGAGGACGGCGCCGCCAGCCCGAGTGCGGTACGTGAGCAGACGGGCTCGCTGATCGGCGCCCGCTGAGGCATTCTCGCTGCATGTCGACTTCTCCCGTTGCAGTGACCCGACGCCTTCCCGGAGTGGAAGGCGTCTGGGTGTTCGTGCTTGCCGACATGTGCTTCTTCGGCGTGCTGTTCGTGTCGTTCATGCAGGAGCGGATCAAGCAGGGCGCGTTGTTCGAAACCGCGCGCCACACGCTGAATCCGGACTTCGGTGGCATCAACACACTGATCCTGCTGACCAGTTCCTGGTTCGTGGTGCTGGCCGTCGATGCCGCGAAGCGTGACCGGATCAGCGCGATTCCGAAGCTGCTGCTGGCGGCGATGCTCTGTGGCATCGCCTTCGGGATCTCGAAGGCGATCGAGTACGGCGGCAAGCTAGCGGCCGGCATCACGCCGATGAGCAATGACTTCTACATGTTCTATTTCTCGCTGACCGGCATTCACTTGCTGCACGTGATCGGCGGTTGCGTGATGCTGACGGTGTTCTGGCTGAAGGCACGCAAGGGCGAGTTCGACAGCCGCAACCTGAAGGTGCTCGAATCCGGCGCCACCTACTGGCACATGGTCGATCTGCTGTGGATCTTCCTGTTCCCGCTGCTGTATTTGCTGAGATAGGTCATGGCGCTGCTGACGAAACCCGCGACCCTGGTCTGGCTGTTCCTGATGGCCGCGACCTGCGTGACCACCTGGGGCTTGTCGAAGGATCAGTTCACCGCCAGTGTAGCGACGCTCTCGATCATCCTGATCGCGGCGATCAAGGTGCGGCTGGTGCTGCTGCACTTCATGGAACTGCGCCATGCGCCTTTGCCCTGGCGGCTGCTGCTCGAAGCCTGGGTAC
>NZ_ATVI01000013.1 GCF_000420645.1 Nevskia ramosa DSM 11499
TCCGATCGCAATGGAAGAGCAGGTTCGCTTCGCCATTCGTGAAGGCGGCCGCACTGTCGGTGCCGGCGTCGTTACCAAGATCCTGAAGTAAGTCTGTACCGGCCCCAGCGAGCCCCGGAAGGGTTCGCTGGGGTTTGTTTTCCCTGGTGGTTCCGCGGTCTGGAAGGTTTCATTGTTTATTTTCTGGGTTTCCAGAAATACTTTCTAAACAGTGTTGCAGCAGGGTGATGGGGTCGATATAATTCGCGCCCCTTAGTTCCCCGTTAGCCATCCGGCTACCGGGTCGTTCTTTAAGACTTGAGTGAGAGCATGGCCGCAACCAGCCAATCGATTCGCATTCGGCTCAAAGCCTTCGATCATCGTTTGATCGATAAATCGGCTCGCGAGATCGTCGAAACCGCGAAGCGCACCGGTGCCGTCGTCCGCGGACCTATTCCGCTGCCGACCCGCATGGAGCGCTACACCATCCTGGTGTCGCCGCACGCAGACAAGTCTGCTCGTGACCAGTACGAAATTCGTACGCACAAGCGTCTTATGCAGATTATCGACCCCACCGAGAAGACCGTCGACGCCCTGTCGAAGCTCGATCTTCCGGCCGGTGTCGAAGTCCAGATTCGCGTCAACTAAGGCGAGGATCAGACTAATGACTATTGGTATTGTTGGGCGCAAGGCGGGCATGACCCGCGTGTTCACGGCGGCGGGTGAGTCCATCCCGGTCACCGTGATCGAATGCACTCCGAATCGCGTCACTCAAGTCAAGACTGTGGAAACCGACGGCTATCGCGCCGTTCAGGTCACCGCAGGCGAGAAGAAGTCTAGCCACGTTTCCAAGCCGCTCGCGGGCCACTACAAGAAGGCCGGTGTTGCTGCGGGTCGCGGGCTCTGGGAATTCCGTCTCGATGACAGCCAGGGTGCCGATCTGGTCCCGGGTTCGGAGATCACCGTGACTTCGTTCGAAGGTGTCAAGGCCGTCGACGTGGCAGGTGTGAGCATCGGCAAGGGCTTCGCAGGTGTTCAGAAGCGCTGGAATTTCGGCGGCGGTCGTGCCAGCCACGGTAACTCGCTGTCGCATCGCGTGCCGGGCTCCATTGGTCAGCGCCAGAGCCCGGGCAAGGTCTGGAAGGGCAAGAAGATGGCCGGCCACATGGGTTCGGACAACATCAGTGCCCTGAATCTGGACGTGGTCCGCATCGACGTCGAGCGCAATCTGCTGCTCGTCAAGGGCGCCGTGCCCGGACACAAGGGTGCCGACGTCGTCGTGCATCCGACGGTCAAGTAAGTAGTTCATTGGACTGGGCGACATGGATCTCCAACTACATTCAAGCAACACCACGCTGAACGTGGCCGACGCCGTTTTCGGCGTTGACTACAACGAAGCGCTCGTGCACCAGGTTGTGACTGCCTATCTGAATGGCAGCCGCGCCGGTACCAAGGCGCAGAAGTCGAAAGCGATGGTGCGTGGTGGCGGCAAGAAGCCGTGGAAGCAGAAGGGCACGGGCCAGGCTCGCGCCGGTTCGATCCGCAGCCCGCTGTGGCGTGGTGGTGGCAAGACGTTCGCCGCCGTGCCGCGCGATCACAGCCAGAAGGTCAACAAGAAGATGTATCGCGGTGCAATCCGCTCGATCATCTCCGAACTGAACCGCAATGGCTCGCTGATCATCGCTGATTCATTCACGGTGGAAGCCGCGAAGACGAAGACGCTGATCGAGAAGCTGAACGTGGTCGGTGCCAACGACATCCTGATCGTGACCGATACCCTCGATCACAACCTGTTCCTGTCGGCGCGCAACCTGCACCGCGTGAACGTGGTTGATGTCAACGGCATCAATCCGGTCTCGCTGCTGTCATTCAAGAAGGTGCTTCTGACCGCTCCGGCCGTCAAGAAGCTGGAGGCCTGGCTGTCATGAGCAAGATCAAGATCTCGGGCGAACGCCTGCACCAGCTGATCCTGGCGCCGGTCGTCTCGGAAAAGAGCACGCGCGCTGCCGAAAAGAGCAACGAAGCCGTGTTCAAGGTTCTGCGCGATGCCAAGAAGCCGGAAATCAAGGCGGCGATCGAAAAGCTTTTCAACGTCAAGGTTGAAGCGGTTCGGACGCTGAACGTGAAGGGCAAGGTCAAGCGTTTCGGCGGTGCCACCGGCGTTCGTTCCGACTGGAAGAAAGCCTACGTGACGCTCGCCCAAGGTCAGGAAATTGATTTCCTGGCTGGCGCCAACAGCTAATCGGAGCGACGAGAAATGCCACTCCAGAAAATGAAACCGACCAGCCCAGGTCGCCGTCACGTGGTTTCAGTGACGCACCCGGAGCTGTTCAAGGGCCGTCCGTATGCGCCGCTGCTCGAGTCCAAGCACTCGAACGGTGGTCGCAACAACCACGGCCACATCACCACGCGTCATCAGGGCGGCGGTCACAAGCAGCACTATCGCCTGATCGATTTCAAGCGTGACAAGGATTCGATCGCGGCCAAGGTCGAGCGGATTGAATACGATCCGAACCGCAGCGCGCACATCGCGCTCCTGCTGTACAAGGATGGCGAGCGTCGTTACATCATCGCGCCGAAGGGCGTGAGCGTTGGCGATGCGATCCAGTCCGGTTCGGATGCGCCGATCAAGCCGGGCAACAGCCTGCCGATCCGCAACATCCCGGTCGGTTCGACGATTCACTGCATCGAGCTGCGTATCGGCAAGGGCGCCCAGCTAGCGCGCTCGGCCGGTGCCGCCGTGCAGCTGGTCGCTCGCGAAGGTGAGTACGCGACGGTTCGTCTGCGTTCGGGCGAAATGCGCCTGGTGCATACCGAATGCCGCGCCACCCTCGGCGAAGTTTCCAACAGCGAGCACAACCTGCGCCATTACGGCAAGGCTGGCGCCAAGCGCTGGAAGGGCATTCGTCCGACCGTCCGCGGTGTCGTCATGAACCCGGTCGATCACCCGCATGGTGGTGGTGAAGGAAAGTCCGGTCAGGGCAATCCGCACCCGGTTTCGCCATGGGGCCAGAAGGCCAAGGGTCTCAAGACCCGCAATAACAAGCGCACGCAGAAGTTCATCGTGCGCAGCCGTCACAAGAAGTAACTCACGTAATTCGAGAGCCCGTCATGTCGCGTTCCGTCAAGAAAGGTCCGTTCATCGATCACCATCTCGCAAAGAAGGTGAGCGATGCCCAGGGCAGCCGCGTCAAGAAGCCGATCAAGACCTGGTCACGTCGTTCGATGATCTCGCCGGACATGGTCGGTCTGACCATGCAGGTGCACAACGGCCGTCTCCACGTGCCGGTCTTCATCACCGAGAACATGATCAGCCACAAGCTGGGCGAGTTCTCGCCGACCCGTACGTTCAAAGGCCACACGGCCGGCGACAAGAAGTCGAGCTAAGGAGACAGACATGCAGACCCAGGCTGTTCTCAAGTTCGTTCGTCTCTCGCCCCAGAAGGCGCGTCTGGTCGCTGACCAGGTTCGCGGCCAGAAGGTCGATCAGGCGCTGAACCTGCTCAAGTTCTCGCGCAATCGCGCATCGGGAATCTTGCTCAAGGTTCTCGAGTCGGCGATTGCCAATGCCGAAAACAACAACGGTGCCGATGTCGACGAGCTGAAGATCTCCGAGATCTTCGTCGATGAAGGCCCGACGATGAAGCGTATCCGTCCGCGTGCCAAAGGCCGCGCGGATCGCATCCTGAAGCGCACGAGTCACGTGACGATTCGCGTCTCCGACGGCACCAAGGGTTAACGGGAAGAGTATTCATGGGTCACAAGATCAATCCGAATCTGTTCCGTCTTGGTATTTCGACGGCCTGGACGTCGAACTGGTACGCCGAGCGCGGTGCCTACGCCGACAACCTGAACAAGGATCGCCTCGTGCGTGAGTTCCTGTTCAAGAAGCTGGCGCAGGCTTCGGTCAGCCGCGTGCAGATCGACCGTCCGGCGAAGTCGGCGCGCGTCACGATCCACACCGCGCGTCCGGGCATCGTCATCGGCAAGAAGGGCGAGGACATCGAGAAGCTGCGTCAGGAAGTGTCGAAGCTGATGACGCTCAAGCCTGACTCGGTGCATATCTCGGTCGAGGAAATCCGCAAGCCGGAACTCGATTCCAAGCTGATTGCCGAAAGCGTTGCCCAACAGCTCGAGCGCCGCATCATGTTCCGTCGTGCGATGAAGCGCGCCGTGACCAATGCCATGCGCCTCGGCGCAGGCGGCATCAAGATTCAGGTTGGCGGCCGTTTGAACGGCGCTGAAATCGCTCGTACCGAGTGGTATCGCGAAGGTCGCGTGCCGCTGCATACGCTGCGCGCCCACATTGATTACGGCACCGCTGAAGCGAAGACCACGTACGGCGTCATTGGCGTCAAGGTCTGGGTTTTCAACGGCGAAGTCTTCGAGACCGATCGTCACGCAGGCAAGAAGGAAGAGGCCGGCGAGCCGGCATCTGCCTGATTTTCCTTCACGCCAGAAATTAGGAGAGTGCTGCCATGATGCAGCCCAAGCGAACCAAGTTTAGAAAGCAGCAGAAGGGCCATAACCGCGGACTTGCGCAGAATGGCAACAAGGTCAGCTTCGGCGAGTTCGGCCTGAAGTCGACCGAGCGCGGTGCGCTCACTGCTCGCCAGATCGAAGCGGCCCGTCGTGTCATCACGCGTTACGTGAAGCGTGGCGGCAAGATGTGGATCCGCATCTTTCCGGACGTTCCCGTCACCCGCAAGCCGCTGGAAGTCCGCATGGGCTCCGGCAAGGGCAACGTCGAGTGGTGGGTCGCCAAGATCCAGCCGGGCAAGATGTTGTATGAGCTCGAAGGCGTGACCGAAGTCGATGCGCGCGAGGCGTTCCGCCTTGCAGCCGCAAAGCTGCCAGTCAAGACGACCTTCGTGCATCGCACGATCCTGTAACTACAGTGGTCGGTGACTAGTGACTGGTGGCTAGTCAAAAGTCTCCGCGTTTACTAATCACTAGCCACTTGTCACTAGATACCGAGTTATGAAGACCACCGAATTTGTGAAGACGCTGCGGGACAAGTCCCCAGCCGATCTGAAGACTGAACTGGCGGCGCTACGCAAGGAGCAGTTCAACCTGCGCATGCAGGCAGCTGTTGGCCAGCTCACCCAGTCGAATCTGGTTCACGACGTGCGCAAGAAGATCGCCCGCGTCAAGACCTTCATGCAGCAGCAGGCCCAAAAGCAGGCGAAGGCGTCATGAGCGAAGTTACTGAAGTGGTCCCGGCAGCGCGCCGCATCGTCGGTCGTGTTCTCAGCAGCAAGATGAACAAGACCATCACGGTCGCCGTCGAGCGCACGGTCAAGCATCCGCTGTACGGGAAGCTGCTGCGCAAGACGACGAAGCTGCACGCGCACGACGAAAACAACCAGTGCCACGAGGGTGACCTCGTTGCCATCGTCGAGACGCGCCCGATTTCGCGTTCGAAGTTCTTCCGCCTCGTGGAAGTGCTCGAGAGCGCCAGCGAACTGCAGCAGCGTGAAGCTGCCGCCAAGGCCGGAGTCTAAGCGCCATGGTCCAACAGGAATCAATGCTGGTGGTCGCTGACAACAGCGGCGCCAAGGTGGTCCAGGTCATCCAGGTCAAGGGTTCGACGCATCGTCGTTACGCCTGCGTCGGCGATCTGATCAAGGTCACCGTCAAGGATGCAATCCCGCGTGGCAAGGTCAAGAAGGGCGAAGTGCATGACGCCGTCGTGGTTCGTACCAAGAAGGGCGTGCGCCGTCCGGATGGCTCGACCATCCGTTTCGACAGCAACGCGGCGGTGCTGTTGACCACCAAGCTGGAACCGATCGGTACCCGTATTTTCGGACCGGTGACCCGTGAGCTGCGCGAACGTTTCATGCGCATCATTTCGCTGGCCCCCGAAGTCCTCTGAAGTCGTAGAGAAAATCATGCGCAAGATCAAAAAAGGCGACGAAATCATCGTCATCACTGGCAAAGACAAGGGCCGTCGCGGCACTGTGTCCGTCGTCCAGGATGACGGCAAGATCATTGTTGAAGGCCTGAACCTGGCCAAGAAGCATCAGAAGGGCAACCCGCAGGCTGGTATCAGCGGCGGTATCGTCGAGAAGGAAATGCCGCTCGACGCGTCCAACGTGATGCTGTTCAACGCGAAGACCGGCAAGGGCGATCGCGTGGGTTTCAAGTTCCTCGGCGAAGGCGAAGCCCGTCGCAAGGTGCGTTACTTCAAGTCGAACCAGGATGTTCTGGACGCTTGAGTCCGGGGCACTGCGTCAGTATTTGGTATTGAGAACAGGTCATGGCCGCTAATTTGCAGACGTACTACCAGAACACTGTTGCGCCGGCGCTTCGCGAGAAGCTGCAGTGCAACGTGATGGCGATTCCGAAGATCACCAAGATCACCCTGAACATGGGCGTGGGTGAGGCGACTTCCGACAAGAAAGTCATCGAACATGCCGTTGCGAACATGGTCGCGATCGCTGGCCAGAAGCCGGTGGTCACCAAGACCCGCATCTCGATCGCCGCGTTCAAGGTTCGCGAGAACTACCCGGTCGGCGTGAAGGTCACCCTGCGCAGCCAGCAGATGTACGAGTTCCTCGAGCGCCTGATCGCGATCGCGCTGCCGCGCATCCGTGACTTCCGTGGTCTGAAGGCAACTGGCTTCGATGGCCAGGGCAACTACAACTTCGGCATCACCGAACAGATCATCTTCCCGGAAATCGACTACGACAAGGTCGACGCCATCCGCGGCATGAACATCACGATCACCACCACCGCGAAGAACGACGAGGAAGGCCGCGCCCTTCTCGACGCTTTCAGCTTCCCGTTCCGCAAGTAAGACGAGTCTGATCCATGGCCAAGACCAATATGCTGGAGCGCGAGAAGAACCGCGCCGAACTCGTCAAGAAATTTGCCAAGAAGCGCAATGCGCTGAAGGCGACGATTGTTGACCCGACCGCCTCGTATGACGAGCGCATGGCGGCTGTCGACAGTTTGCAGAAGCTGCCGCGCGATTCGAGCCCGACTCGCCAGCGCAACCGTTGCAACGTGACCGGTCGTTCGCGCGGTGTCTACCGCAAGTTCGGTCTGTCGCGCACCAAGCTTCGCGAAGCAGCAACGCGCGGCGAAATCCCTGGCTTGAAAAAGGCCAGCTGGTAAGCACTTTCTGAAACCAGTTGTCGGCGAGGCACCACAACGCTGAAAGGCAACGTGGCGGACCACCGGCCAACCCCCTGGACATCATTCAATGAGCATCAACGATCCAATCGGCGATTTTCTGACCCGTATCCGTAACGGTCAGTCCGCCCGCAAGAAGTTCATCACGTCGCCGTCGTCGAAGCAGCGCGAGGCCATTGCGGCCGTGCTGAAGGACGAGGGTTACATCGGTGAGTATTCGGTTACGACCGAAGGCCAGAAGAAGACGATCAACGTCACCCTGAAGTACTTCCAGGGCAAGCCGGTCATCGAGCGTCTGGACCGCATCAGCAAGCCGTCCCTGCGCATCTACAAGGGCAGCGACGAGCTGCCGCGCGTGCTGGCCGGTCTGGGTGTGGCGATCATTTCGACGTCCCAGGGCATGCTCAGCGACCGCAAGGCGCGTGCTGCCGGTCAGGGCGGCGAAGTCGTCTGCATCGTCGCCTAAAGAGGAAGATCGAACATGTCTCGTGTCGCAAAAATGCCGGTCATCATCCCGGCGGGTGTCGAGTTCAAGAGCTCGGCCTCGGAGTTGAGCGTGAAGGGTGCCAAGGCAACCCTGTCGCTGCCGCTGCCGAAGGAAGTGCAGGTTGAACTCAACAATGGTGTCGTCACCATTGCCGAGGCCTCGATCAAGTCGTCGCCTGCGATGTCTGGTACTGTGCGCGCCCTGCTGGCGAGCATGGTCCTTGGCGTCACCAAGGGTTACGAGAAGAAGCTGATTCTGGTCGGCGTCGGCTACCGCGCCACGCTGACCGGCAAGAAGCTGAATCTGGCGGTGGGTCTGTCGCATCCGGTGGATTTCATGGTGCCGGATGGCATCACGATCACCGTGCCGACGCAGACCGAAGTGCTGATTCAGGGTGCCGACAAACACATGGTCGGCCAGGTCGCCGCGAAGCTGCGCAGCTATCGTCCGCCGGAGCCTTACAAGGGCAAAGGCGTTCGCTACTCGGACGAGAAGGTCGTCCTGAAGGAAGCGAAGAAGAAGTAAGTAGTGAAGCAGTGGTCAGTGGTCGGCGCAGGTTTAGTCCTCCGGCCACCCGGCTACTCGAAGGGTCACTGGCATCTGTCACTGGAAATCGTTTTATGAGCCCGAAGAAAGAATCCCGTCTGCGCCGTGCGCGCCGGACGCGTGCAAAGATTGCCGAGCTGGGCACCCACCGGCTGTCCGTGCATCGCACGCCGCGCCACATCTACGCGCAGATCATTGCGGGTGACGCTGGTCATACCGTGGTTGCTGCATCGACGGTCGAGAAGATCGTCGCCGAGAGCCTGGAAGGCACCGGCAACGTCGAAGCCGCGAAGAAGGTTGGCGCCACGATCGCCGAGCGCGCCAAGGCCGCCGGCATCACGAAGGTCGCATTTGACCGTTCGGGCTTTCAGTATCACGGCCGCATCAAGGCGCTGGCCGACGCCGCTCGCGAAGCTGGACTGGAGTTTTAATTAAATGGCTAACCCCAACTACAATTTCGACGACTCGCAGAGCGGCGATTTCAAGGAAAAGCTGGTCGCCGTGAACCGTGTGTCGAAGACGGTCAAGGGCGGCAAGCAGTTCACTTTCACGGCACTGACGGTCGTTGGTGACGGCGCTGGCAAGGTCGGCTTCGGTTACGGCAAGGCGCGTGAAGTGCCGGTTGCCATCCAGAAGGCGATGGAGAAGGCGCGCAAGAACATGATTTCGATCGAGCTGAAGGGCGCGACCCTGCAGCACGAGATCTGGGGCATCCACGGTGCTTCGCGGGTGTTCATGAAGCCTGCATCCGACGGTACCGGCGTCATTGCTGGCAGTGCGATGCGTGCAGTGTTTGAAGTTGCCGGCGTGCAGAACGTGCTGGCGAAGTCGTTCGGCTCGCGCAACAAGATGAACATGGTGCGTGCAACTGTCGACGCGCTGCGCAAGCTCAACATGCCGTCGGAGATTGCCGCCAAGCGTGGCAAGACTCTTGAAGAAATCCTCGGTTAAGGACTAGGAAATCGCCATGAGCGCTACCAAGCAAGTCAAAATCACGCTCGTCAAGAGCGTGTTCGGTCGTCTCCAGGCTCATCGCGCCTGCGTGCGCGGCCTCGGTCTGACCCGGATGCATTCCTCGGTCGTCGTTCCGGCGACGGCAGAAAACATGGGCATGGTCAACAAGATCGGCTTCATGCTGAAGATTGAAGAAGTCTGAAGCAGCAGTGGTCGGTGGCTTGCGCCAGTGACCTGTTGTCTGTTTCGAATTCGCTGAACTGTTGTTACTGGCCATTGGCCACTGATCACTGGGAACTGTTGTCATGAAACTGAATACGATCAAGCCTGCTGCTGGTGCCAAGACGGCTCGCGTTCGCGTCGGCCGCGGTATCGGTTCCGGCATGGGCAAGACTGCTGGCCGTGGTCACAAAGGCCAGCGCGCCCGCAAGGGTGGCCGCGGCAAGATCGGCTTTGAAGGCGGTCAGATGCCAATCCAGCGTCGTCTGCCGAAGCGCGGCTTTTCTTCCGCGATCGGCAAGCTGACCGTTGAAGTGCGTCTGTCGGACATCGAGCGGATGACCGAGACCGAGATCGATCTCGGCGTGCTCAAGGCTGCTGGCGTGATCCAGTCGCAGATCCTGCAGGCGAAGCTGATCAAGTCGGGCACCTTGACCCGCAAGATCACGATCAAGGGCGTTGGCGTCACCAAGGGCGCCCGCGAAGCGATCACCGCCGCCGGCGGCAGCGTCGCAGAGTAATTCGTCGCATCTGACCGTTAGGCGTATTCCATGGCCAAGACTCCCGGCGCAGGCGGCATGATGCCGGACCTCAGCAAGATCGGAGAAGTGCGTAACCGCATCTTCTTCCTGATCGGTGCGCTGATCGTCTATCGCATCGGATCGTTCATTCCGGTTCCGGGAATCGATCCGGCGAAGCTCGCGCAGCTGTTCGATCAGCAGAAGGGCACGATCCTGGACATGTTCAACATGTTCTCGGGTGGTGCGCTTTCTCGTTTGTCGATCTTCGCGCTCGGTGTGACGCCTTACATCTCGGCGTCGATCATCGTGCAGCTGATGGCGGCAACGACGCCGCAGCTGAAAGAGCTGAAGAAGGAAGGCGAAGCCGGTCGGCGCAAGCTGACCAAGTACACGCGTTACGGCACCTTGGGTCTGGCGCTGTTCCAGGCGGTCGGTGCGTCGTATGCGCTGCAGGGTAGCGTCGCACTGTCACCGGGCTTTGGCTTCATCTTCACGGCCGCAGTGAGTCTGGTCACCGGCACGATGTTCCTGATGTGGCTGGGCGAGCAGATCACCGAGCGCGGCATCGGCAACGGTATGTCGATGCTGATTTTCGCGGGCATCGTTTCTTCGATGCCGCAGGCGATCGGATCCACCGCACAGTTGATCAGTGAAGGTTCTCTGAATCCGCTGGTCGCGATTCTAGTGTTGATTCTGGTGGCAGTGGTGACCACGTTCGTGGTTTTCGTGGAGCGTGCCCAGCGCCGCATTCCGATCCACCATGCGCGCCGTCAGCAGGGTCGCAAGCTGTTCGCCGCGCAGACGCAGCATCTGCCGCTGAAACTGAATATGGCGGGCGTGATTCCGCCGATCTTCGCATCGAGCATCATTTTGTTTCCGGCGTCGATGGTTCGTTTCTTCGGCGGCGAAGGTGGTAGCGGGTTCATGCAGTCGCTGGCCAATGCACTGTCGCCGGGTCAGGCGCTGTATACGATCCTGTACGCGTTCATGATGATTTTCTTCTGCTTCTTCTACACCGCGCTGGTTTTCGATTCGCGGGAGACGGCTGAGAATCTGAAGAAGTCGGGTGCCTTCGTGCCGGGCGTGCGTCCTGGCCTGCAGACTGCCAAGTACATCGATAACGTGCTGACCCGCCTCACGGTGGCTGGTGCGATCTACATCACGGCGGTGTGTCTGACGCCGGAATTCCTGGTCACGTATTTCAACGTGCCCTTCACGTTCGGTGGCACATCGCTACTGATCACTGTCGTCGTCGTCATGGATTTCATGGCGCAGCTTCAGGCCCACCTGATGTCGCATCAGTACGAAGGTCTGTTGAAGAAGGCGAACCTGAAATCCTTGAGCAACAACGCCGGTCGTCCGGGCGTGGTTCGTCCGAGCTGATTTTCAACCCATCACTGAATAGGCCGGGCAACCGGTTGTAGAGATCGCGCCATGAAAGTTCGTGCTTCCGTCAAGAAGATTTGCCGTAACTGCAAGGTTGTTCGCCGGAATGGCGTCGTTCGCGTGCTGTGCACGGATCTCCGTCACAAGCAGCGCCAGGGCTGATACGCGCCCTCGGTCCGCAGTCAGCGGAACGGTTAAAGATTTGTATTTCGGCGGCCGACATTGCTCGGCTGCTGATTGAAAGTTTCAGTGCAGATGCTTCATCGGTCTGCACGTTGCATCCCAGCTTCAACGGAATGCTGTCGGTTACGGAGAGGAACGGCGCGCATAGCGCCGACCTTGGCAGCTCACCCACTGGTTTGAAAGAACTGTGGCGAGTCCGGTATACTTTGCGGCTCCCTGCGCCGCAGCGGTTCAAAGCTCTAAGAGGTTATCGATGGCACGTATTGCGGGCGTCAATGTCCCGGCCAACAAGCACACCGTGATCGCGCTGCAGTCGATCTACGGCATCGGCGCGACTCGTGCGCGCAAGATCTGTGACGCGGCCAACATCAATCCGGCGGTTCAGCTGAAAACGCTGACCGAAGGCGAACTCGATCTGCTGCGTGCCGAAATCGCGAAGTTTGCGGTGGAAGGCGATCTGCGCCGCGAAGTGTCGATGAGCATCAAGCGCCTGATGGATATGGGTTGCTACCGCGGTCAGCGCCATCGTCGCGGCCTGCCGGTTCGCGGCCAGCGCACCCGTACCAATGCCCGTACCCGCAAGGGTCCGCGCAAAGCCATCCGCAAGTAAAGCTTAGCTCGCAGGAACACCCAGACTCATGGCCAATACCTCCGCCGCCGCTGCAGCCGCCAAGGCTCGCAAGCGCGTCAAGAAGAACGTGACCGACGCGATCGCTCACGTTCATGCTTCTTTCAACAACACGATCGTCCTGATCACTGATCGCCAGGGCAACGCTCTGTCGTGGTCGACCTCGGGTGCCTGCGGTTTCAAGGGCTCACGCAAGTCGACTCCGTTCGCCGCGCAGATTGCCGCCGAACGTGCTGCCACCGCTGCTGCCGAGCATGGCGTCAAGAATCTCGAAGTTCGTATCAAGGGCCCAGGCCCAGGTCGTGAATCGGCAGTGCGTTCGCTGAACGCCGCCGGCTTCAAGGTCACCAACATCACTGACGTGACGCCGATTCCGCATAACGGCTGCCGTCCGTCCAAGCGTCGCCGCGTGTAAGGAGAGATCGAAATGGCACGTTATATCGGTCCCACCTGCAAACTCGCCCGCCGCGCCGGCACTGACCTCCTGCTCAAGAGCCGTGGTCGCTCGCTGGACACCAAGTGCAAGCTTGATACCCCTCCTGGCCAGCATGGCGCGCGCAAGCAGCGTCTGTCGGACTACGCGCTGCAGCTTCGCGAGAAGCAGAAGCTGAAGCAGATGTACGGTCTGCTCGAGCGTCAGTTCCGCAATTACTACCAGAAGGCTACGCGCACCAAGGGCGCCACCGGTCTGAACCTGCTCCGCTTCCTGGAGCGTCGTCTGGATAATGTGGTTTACCGCATGGGTTTCTCGGCCACTCGCGCCGAAGCCCGTCAGCTGGTCAGCCACAAGGCCATCACGGTCAACGGCAAGAGCGTCAACATTCCTTCGTACAGCGTGCAGGTCGGCGATGTAATCCAGGTTCGCGAGAAGTCGCGCAACCAGACGCGCATCACCCAGGCTCTGTCGGTGGCTGCGCAGATCGGTTTGCCGGAATGGGTCGAAGTTGATGAAAAAGCGCTGAAGGGCGTGTTCAAGGCACTGCCGGAACGCGACCAGATCGTCCAGGACATCAACGAAAACCTGGTCGTCGAGCTTTACTCGAAGTAAGCAACGGTCTTCGGTCGGCTCGCGCCGGCCCTCGATGCGTACAGAAGTTCTGTTCTGCTGGCGCCCCGCGGTTTCGGCTTCCAGTCTCAAGTTTCAAGAGGTGTTTACATGCAGGGTTCCGTCGCCAGTTTCCTCAAGCCGCGTGTTGTCGATGTTGAGCAGATTTCCTCGAATCGCGCGCGCATCACTCTGGAACCGCTGGAACGCGGCTTCGGACATACGCTGGGCAACGCGCTGCGCCGCATTCTTCTGTCTTCGGTTCCAGGCTCGGCCATCACCGAAGCGCAGATCGAAGGCGTGGTGCATGAGTACAGCGCCGTCGAAGGCGTGCAGGAAGATGTCATCGACATCCTGCTGAACATCAAGAACATCGCCGTTCGCATGAACGCGCGTGAGTCGGCCGTGCTGAAGCTCGAGAAGAGTGGCAAGGGCCCGATCACGGCGGCCGATATCCAGCTCGACCACGATGTCGAAATCGTCAACCCGGAACTGGTGATCGCCAACCTGACTGGCGGCAAGATCAGCATGACCCTCAAGGTCACGCGCGGTCGTGGCTATCAGCCGGCAGCCGCTCGTGCTCAGAACAACGAGGACGAAGGCGTTTCGATCGGCGCGCTGCAGCTCGACGCGTCGTACAGCCCGGTTCGCCGGGTCAGCTATTCGGTCGAGCGTGCTCGTGTCGAACAGCGGACCGACCTCGACAAGCTGATCCTCGATGTCGACACCAACGGTGGTATCGATGCCGGTGATGCAGTCCGCTTTGCGGCCCGCATCCTGCGCGATCAGCTGGCCGTGTTCGTCGATTTCGCGGAAGGCGAAGAGCCGATTGTCGGCACCGTCGGCAAGAAGGATCTGAACCCGATCCTGTTCCGCCCGATCGACGACCTCGAATTGGGCGTGCGTTCGACGAACTGCCTCAAGGCCGAGAACGTCTATTACATCGGCGACCTCGTGCAGCGCGGCGAGACCGAGCTTATGAAGACGCCGAACCTGGGCAAGAAGTCGTTGAACGAGATCAAGGAAGCGCTCAAGGCGCACGACCTCGAACTCGGCATGAAGCTCGACAATTGGTCGTCGCCCAAGGTTGCTGCGTAACGCTGCAGCCTGAGTTCCCGAGGCTTGCGGTCAAGACCGCGGGCCAGTAACCGCAAACAACCGAGCGAATGGCCACTGGCCGCTAGCCACTGATAACAGAGTTAAAACATGCGCCATAAAGTCGCGGGCCGCCGTCTCGGCCGCACCACCAGCCACCGCAAGGCCGATCTGCAGAACATGGCCGTGTCCCTGTTCCAGCACGAACTGATTCGTACCACGGTTCCGAAGGCAAAGGAACTGCGCCGTGTTGCCGAGCCGCTGATCACCCGTGCCAAGGATGACAGCGTTGCCAACCGTCGTTTGGTGTTCAACCGTCTGCGCGACCGCGCCATGACCCAGAAGCTGTTCCTGGAACTGGGTCCGCGTTACTCGACGCGCCCGGGTGGTTACCTGCGCATCCTGCGCTGCGGCTTCCGCCCTGGCGACAATGCGCCGATGGCGTACGTCGAACTCGTTGGCCGTCCGGCTGCTGCGGAAGGCGCGGACGCCTGATCGGCGGAACGAGAAGTAAGTTGTAGGGAAAGGGCGCTTCGGCGCCCTTTTTGTTTCCGCTCTCGACGCTCCTGAACAGACTCACTCGGCTTGGTCGCGCTTAGTCTTGCCTAGTCAGCGATGTGCGTCCGCGTGGATCGCATGTCCGTGATTGATGCCCGGTTCTAGCTGCCGCTTTGACTGCCTCGTTGTATGGCATGCCTCTTGCGGTTTGAAGCCATACTTTTCAAGGCTTTTCGAGGCTTCTGACAACAGGCTTTCGATTCCTTGACGTTGTTAAGACCCCGTGACTATTCTCGGCTGGTCACAAATCCGAAACGAATGGCTTGGGGCCATTCCGTCGGGTCCTGTTAAAAAAACTTGCGTAAGGGAGCTTCAAAATGAATCTGAGTGCAGACGGTAGGCTGCGGCTTGCAGCGCGTTTGGTCTTTGTTGCTGGATTAGGTTCGGTTGCGGGAAACGTTGCGGCCCAAGACGCCGCTCCGGCGAGCACAGTAGAAGCGGCGCCGGCTGACGGTTCGGCCAAGCAGTTGGGTGGTGTTCAGGTCACGGGTTCACGCATCAAGTCGGTCAACTTGACCAGCACAAGTCCGGTGCTGAGCGTTGACTCGAAGGAACTTGATTATCAGGGTACGACCCGAGTCGAAGATCTGCTCAATAATCTGCCGCAGGTTTTCGGCGACTTCGGGGGCAATATCAACAATGGTTCGGATGGAACGTCCACGGTCAATCTCCGGAACTTGGGTGCCTCTCGTACCCTGGTGCTGATTGACGGAAAGCGTGTGGCTCCAGGTACTCCCGGAGATCCGAACGTCGACTTGAATTTCATTCCGTCACAGCTGATCGAACGAGTCGACGTGCTGACCGGCGGCGCATCTGCCGTGTATGGTTCCGACGCCATAGCCGGTGTTGTCAATTTCATCTTCAAGAAGGATTTTGAAGGCTTCCGCGTCGACTATCAGCGCAGCGGCTATATTCACGAAAACACGCAAGACACGCTTCGCGGGTATAACTCCGACGCCGGATATGCGTTGCCGTCAAAGCAGAAATTCGACGGTGGTGGCAACGATGTTTCGATTCTGTTTGGCGTCAACTCAGGCGACAAGAAAGGCAACGCGACTGTTTATGCCACCTACCTGCAGCTCGATCCGGTTTTTCAGAGCGCTCGAGACTTCGGTAACTGTCAGTTATCAGCGGTTGACGATACTTCGTACGCCTGCGGCGGCTCGGGTACCTCATTCCCAGGCCGTTTCAGAGTTGGGCCGGCAGGCGCCGCTAATCCACGTCGCGACCTGACGGTCAATGTGCCCGGCACGCCTGGTTTTGACCCGGCACTTGCGGCCGGTGAGTTCCGGCTTTTCAATGGCGCAACCGATCTCTACAACTTCAATCCACTGAACTATTACCAGCGGCCCGCCGAGCGCTATTCCGTCGGTGGCAACGCGCACTACCAGGTCAACGATGCGGTTGATGCTTACACCCAGGTGATGTTCAGCGATTACAAGACGCAGACGCTGGCCGCGCCGACAGGACCTTTGCTGGCGGCCCATTCGACGGTACGGGCAGTATCGATTGCGGCAATCCTTTGCTGAGCGCTGGTCAACGGGCCGAGCTTTGCACCAGCCGTGGTCTGACCGAGGATACGGACCGGCAGACCTTCAGCATCGCGCGCCGCAATGTCGAAGGTGGTGGACGTACGCAGGATTACGATCGTTATCAATACCGGATCATTACTGGTCTCCGCGGCGACTTCCTGAAGAACTGGAGTTATGACGCCTCGATTCAGTTTGGCTCGGCAACCTATCAGGCTGAACAGGGCGGATATTTTTCCCTCACAAGGTTGAGCAATGCGATCAACATCACAACGGTTGATGGTGTTGCGCAATGCGCCAGCGGCGTTGCGGGTTGTGTGCCTTACAACATTTTCGGTGTTGGTACCGTCAGTCCTGAAGCTCTCAACTACTTGAGTCTGGGCAGCCTCTCCAGTGGTTCGACGACGGAGCAAGTAGCAACAGGTGCGATCACCGGTTCACTGGGCGATTACGGTCTCAAGTCGCCGTTTGCCGAGAATGGCGTAGGTGTTTCCTTTGGTGGTGAGTATCGCCGCGAAACCGCTCGTTTCTCGACCGATGAAGCATCCAGAAGTGGTGACCTTGCAGGTGCGGGCGGTGCAGCGACTGCATTCGATCTCGGCTTTGCAGTCAAGGAAGTGTTTGCCGAAATCAAGATTCCCTTGATCGAACGCCAGCCGTTCTTTGAAGAGTTGAGTGCTGAAGCGGGATATCGCCGTTCGGATTACAGCAGCGTCAATTCGACCAACACTTACAAGATTGCCGGAGAGTGGGCGCCGACCAAGGATATTCGTTTCCGTGGCGGCTTCAATCGTGCGGTCAGGGCGCCGTCGATTGGCGATATCAGTGACCCGACGACTGTTTTCCTCGGTGGTTCGTCAGATCCTTGCGCTGGACTCATTGATCCCGAGACGGGAGTCGTGGAAGGTGGAGCTACTCGCGCTCAATGTCTGAACGACCCATTGATTGCACAGAACCCTGGCCTTTATGGGGCGATCGATGCCGATCCGGCTGCACAGTACAACGCTCGTGGTGGTACTGGTGGACTCAAATCTGAAACCGCAAAGACCTACACTGCTGGTGTGGTGCTGACCCCGACGTTCATCCGCAACTTCACCTTGAGCGTTGATTACTTTGACATCAAGGTCGACAACATTATTGGGCGTGTTGGGGCGGACACGACTCTGGGTCTTTGCTACACCAGCGGTCTGCTCTGCGATCGCATCAACCGCAATCCGAATCAGGCTGGCGGTGCTTTCGGTAGTTTGTTTGGGCCGAGCGCTGGCTTTACTGACGATCCGATCTCGAATCAGGGCTTCTTGCTGGTCAGAGGTATCGATCTCGTCAGCGCCTACCGGATCAAGCTGTCACAGATCGGCTTGAGCAATGAGGCTGGTTCGCTTGCCTTCGACATGGTGGCAACGCGTTCTCTCAAGCAGGATACGCAGGCTTTTGCTGAACTCCCTGATACGCGCAGATCTTGCAATGGGCAGTACGGGCCGATCTGCGGAACGCCTGCTCCGCTGTACCGCCACAAGCTCCGTGCAACGTACAGCGTTCCGGTTCCGTTGCAGGACAGCTTGGTCAGCTTTTCGGGTGCGTGGCGTTATCTCTCCGGCGTGAACATTGATTCTGGTTCCGCCGGAGGCGCCAACGATCTCGATAAGCATGTCTCTGCTGAAAGCTATATCGACATGACCGCGTCGGTAACGGTCAGTGGCGCCTACACCTTCCGCTTGGGTGTCCAAAATGTGTTCGACAACAATCCTCCGGTCATCGGCTCGACGGCACTGTCGGCGACCTTGGGTAACGGCAATACCTATCCGCAGGTCTATGACGCTCTGGGACGTTATGTGTTTGCAGGTGTGACGGTCGACTTCTGAAGCTGCTGATGGCCCCGAAAGGGTAATGAACGGCGGGCCAGTGCTGGCCCGCCGTTTTTTTGTATGCGAGGGCATCATGGCGAAAGAAGGACAGGCCGAAGAAGCGAGATCTCGATCGTCTGAGATCGATGCCTTGAAATCGGCTGCCGCGCTTGCGATTCGAAGCGGAAAGCCATCTATTGCCGTACAGAATCTTCGACGGGTTGTCGCGCTCGACAACCAGGACGCTTCAGCCTGGCTGAACCTTGCCGCATCTCTGCGGGCGGTCTCCGAACCAGCCGCTGCTATCGATGCAGTCAACTCGGCGATTGCCTTGAATCCGCGTCACTTTCTGGCGCTGCTCTTGAAAGGTTCTTTGGAAGAGCAACAGGGTGAGCGTCACAAGGCGGCAAGAACTTATGGGGCGGCCCTTACCCAGTTGCCGCCAGACGATCGCATGGACGAGCCGACACGCCGCGCTGTTATCAAGGCTCGCAGTGTCCATCATGCTTACACAACGGAGCTTCAGAGCTTTGTTCTGCAAGAAGTCGGTCTTGGCGATCCTTCCGCAAACTCGGAAGCGCGCAAAGTGAGCTTGTTTGTCGACGCAATTCTGGGGAAGCGTCGAATTTTTCGGCAGCAACCCACCGCGTTCGAGTTTCCCGGCCTGCCAGCGATTGAGTTTTACGAGCGTTCGGAGTTCGCCTGGTTATCGACCCTGGAAGCTGCGACTCCAGTTTTCCAGCGCGAATTGGCAAAGGTCATGGCTCATGATGAAGGATTCGAGCCCTACGTCGCTTATCCGGATGGCGCACCACTAGATCAATGGCAGGACTTGAATCGTTCTCGGCGATGGACGGCCTTCCACTTCTATCATTACGGACGCCGATACCCTGCGAACTGCGGGCGGTGCCCGGAAACCGTCGCGCTGCTTGCCCAGCTTCCCCAGCCTCAGGTGGCTGGACGTATGCCGGCAGCGATGTTCTCGGTATTGCGTGCGAACACCCGTATCCCTCCGCACACGGGCGTGGCCAACGTTCGTCTGGTTGTTCATTTGCCGCTGGTGGTTCCGCCCGGATGCGGGTTCCGTGTCGGCAACGAGACGCGCGAATGGAAAGTTGGCGAAGCATGGGTGTTCGATGACACCATCGAACACGAAGCCTGGAATGACAGTGACGAGGACCGCGTCGTGCTGATTTTCGATATCTGGAATCCGCGTCTCAGCGCTTCTGAACGATCGATGATCGCCGAAGTCATGTCCGCCATGGATCGCTTTAATGAGGTTTCGCTCTCACCTGAGTCGCAGCTATGAGATATCCAACATCAAGTTGGCGGAACTTGTTGATCACGGTGCTGGCGTCAGTGGCTGCAACAGGCATGATGGCGACAGTCCACGCCGATTTGCCTGACGAATTCGCTGTCTGTAAGGGCATCGTCGACAACGGCACCCGGCTTTCCTGCTTCGACGCATTAACGTTGCCGTCGGACCATGCGCCGGTGGCACCGACAAGCGCCATCGACGAACGAGCGGCCAGCGTTCAGCCGAAAGCGTCGACTACTGTCCGTCAGCAACCGCTGTCCGGGGCTACGGCTTTCGGTGCGGAATCGGTACCCAAGGCGATTGTCGATCAGCCGAAAAGCTTGAAAGCGAAAGTACTCGGCAACATCCGCGGTATTCGCAAAGGCCTGTTGATCCAACTCGACAATGGCCAGCAGTGGCGATCTGTCGATGACCGCGATTACGACTACGAGGCCGATAGCCCCGAAGTCACCATTGATCGCAACGTTATCGGCACTTACTGGATGGCATTCCCGAATTCAGGTATTCGCATCCGCGCCAGACGGATCAAATAAATCTGAACGACATCAAGAATGGCTGTCGCCCGCGCTCGTCCGATTTGACTCGGCGTTGTCTCGGGGCGGTGTTAGGTCTGGTACTCGCCAGCGGTCAAGCCGGAACAATAAGTACTCCGGCGACCACCACAGAGCCCGCGGCAGCAATCCGTATCGGCAACGGCCCCGAACCCGAATCGCTGGATCCTCAGAAAGCCACCAGCGTCAGCGCCGGCAATGTGCTGCGGGATCTGTATGAAGGCTTGACCGGCGTGTCGCCGAGCGGCGAGCTGATTCCTGCGGCGGCTGAATCCTGGACCTGGTCGGCCGATGGTCGCGAGCTGCGTCTCCAGTTGCGTGAAGGGCTGCGCTGGTCCAACGGCGATCCGCTGCTCGCCGAGCACTATGCGGCGGGGCTGCAGCATCTGCTCGATCCGGCGACCAATTCTGGCTATGCAAGCTTGTTTGCGGCAATCGAGCACGGCGCGGAGATCATCGCCGGACGTCGTCCCTCGGGCGATCTGGGCGTGATGGCTGATGACGCGCGCAGTCTGCGGATCCGGCTCGATCGTCCGCTGGCCAGCCTGCCGGGCTTGCTCGCGCATCCAGCCGCATCGCCGCTGCATCCGGCCGATCGGCTTGCGAAGCCTGGTAAGGCACGCATCGGCAATGGTGCTTATCGGCTCGTCGAATGGACGCCGCAGTCGCGCGTCGTGCTGGCGCGCAATCCGCTGTACTGGAACGCCGCTGCCACGACGATCGAACGCGTGGAGTTCATTCCGACCGAGGACCTGAACTCGGAGCTGAAGCGCTATCGGGCGGGTGAGTTCGACATCACCTCGACCGTTCCTGCGGCACAGGCGAAATGGATACGCGAGCAGCTGGGCAGCGAACTGCATGTGGCGACCTATCTCGGCAGCTACTTCTACGGCTACAACCTGACGCAGCCGCCGTTCAAGGCTCAGCCCAAGCTGCGACTGGCTTTGTCGATGGCGGTGGATCGCGAACTCATTGTCGACAAGGTGCTGCATGGTTTGGCGACGCCGGCCTGGAGTCTGGTGCCGCCTGGCATCAGCCACTATTCCGTGCAATTGCCTGCCTGGGCCGCGTTGCCGCGCGTGCAGCAATTGGCTGAGGCAAGGCGCTTGTATGCGGAAGCCGGTTATTCGATGGAGCACCCGCTCGAGGTCGAGATTCGCTACAACACGTCCGACGACAACAAGCGCCTTGCCGTGGTGATCGCGGCGATGTGGAAGCAGACACTGGGCGTGCGCGTGAAGCTGGTCAACGAGGAGTGGAAAGTGTTCCTGCAGCACCGCCGCAGCCGAGTCGTCACGCAAGCCTTCCGCAACACCTGGATCGGTGATGTCGATGACGCGCTGGGCTTCGTCGAGCTGTTCGGCACTCGGCATCCACGCAATGATTCCGGTTATGCCGAGCCGGCTTACGATCAGTTGCTGAAAGCTGCGGCCGAGCAGGCCGATCCACAACGACGCCGCGCTGCGCTCGAAGCTGCCGAGCGACGCTTGCTGGAAGACGCGCCAATCCTTCCGATCTACTTCTATGCTTCGAAGCACCTGGTCAAGCCGTACGTCGAGGGCTGGCAGGACAACCTGCTCGACTGGCATTACACGAAGGATCTGCGGCTACATGCGCACTGAGTTCGCTCGATGCTGAGCTACGCCGGCCGCCGTCTGCTGACGGCGGTGCCGACCTTGTTCGTGCTCATCGCACTGAGCTTTTTCCTGATGCACGCCGCGCCCGGCGGGCCGTTCGACAGCGAGCGCAGCCTGCCACCGGAGATCGAAGCGCGGCTGGCGGCCGAGTTCCATCTCGATGAACCGCTGTGGCGTCAGTTCGGACGTTATCTCGGTGGCCTGCTGCACGGTGATCTAGGCCCCTCGTTCCAGTACGAAGGCCAGACCGTGAGCGGCTTGATCGCGAGCGGCGCGCCGGTATCGGCGGCCATCGGTGCGGCCGCGATGCTGCTGGCCTTGAGCGGCGGCGTTGCCCTGGGAGCGATCGCCGCGATGCGGCCCGGCAGCCGAATTGATCGCGGCCTGATGCTGATCGCGCTGACCGGTTTGTCGGTGCCCTCTTATGTGGTCGCTCCGCTGCTGATCCTGATCTTTGCGCTGGGCCTGGCCTGGCTGCCAGCCGGTGGCTGGGACGGCAGCATCGCGGCCGCTGTGCTGCCGTCGATTGCACTGGCCTTGCCGCAACTGGCGGCGATCGCACGATTGACGCGCGGCGCGCTGGCCGAAGCGCTCGATGCGCCGTGGATCCGAACCGCGCGTGCGAAAGGCCTGCCCGAGCACCTGATCGTTCTGCGCCACGCGCTGAAGCCGGCGCTGCTGCCGGTGCTGTCCTATCTCGGTCCGGCAGCCGCCGGCTTGATGACTGGCTCGGTGGTGGTCGAGCAGGTATTCGGCATTCCCGGCATCGGCCGCTACTTCGTGCAGGGCGCCTTGAATCGCGATTACACGCTGGTGCTCGGCGTGGTGCTGCTCTACGGCGCGCTGGTGATCGCCTTCAACTTCATCGTCGATCTCGCTTACGGCGCGCTCGATCCGCGGGCGCGGCTCGCATGAAGCTGCGCGAACTGCTGAAGCAACCCGGTGTGGCGATGCCGGCCTTGTTGCTGATGCTGATCCTGCTGCTGGCGATCATCGGACCGTGGTTCGCGCCGCAGCCCTTTGATGCGATCGACTTCGAAGCCGACTGGGGTCGTGGGCCGAGCCTGGCGCATCCGTTCGGTACCGATGAGCTCGGCCGCGATCTGTTTGCGCGGGTCTGCGTCGGCGGTCGGCTGTCGCTGGCGGTCGGCCTCGTATCGACGCTCGTCGCGCTGTTGATCGGTATCGCCTGGGGCGCGGTGGCGGGTTATCTCGGCGGCCGGATCGATGCGTTGATGATGCGCATCGTCGACATCCTGTACGCGCTGCCATTCATGTTCTTCGTGATCCTGCTGATGGTGCTGTTCGGTCGCCACTGGCTGCTGATTTTCGTCGCGATCGGCGCGGTCAACTGGCTGGACATGGCGCGCATCGTTCGTGGCCAGACTCTGGCGCTGCGGCGGCGCGAGTTCATCGACGCCGCAGTGATTGCGGGACTGGGTCCGGCGGCGATCATTCGCCAGCACATCGTGCCGAACCTGATCGGCGTGGTGATCGTCTGTGCGACCTTGTCGATCCCGCAGGCGATCCTGGTCGAATCGTTCCTCAGCTTTCTCGGCCTCGGCATCCAGGAGCCGGCGACCAGTTGGGGCGCCCTGGTCAACGACGGCGCGCGGGCGATGGAGGTCACCCCCTGGGGGCTGATCTTCCCGGCCGGCTTTCTGGGCTTGACCCTGCTGTGCTTCAACCAGCTCGGCGATGCCCTGCGTGAAGTCTTCGATGGCGGCGCGTTGCGCCGCACGCGAAGCTAGCGATGTTCGAGATCAAGGACCTGCGGGTTCGCCATCCGGGACGGGGCAGGGCAGCCGTGCCGGTCACCGTGCTCGATGGTGTCAGCCTGTCGCTGGCTGCCGGCGAATCACTGGGATTGGTCGGCGAATCCGGCTCCGGCAAGAGTCAGACGGCGCTTGCCATTCTCGGCCTGCTTCCGGCGAGTGCAGCGGCCGAAGGCTCGATCCTTTTCGATGGCAATGAACTGCTCGGCGCGAGTCGCCAGCAGATGGATCGCCTGCGCGGCAGCCGGATCGCGATGATCTTCCAGGATCCGATGATCAGCCTGAATCCGAGCCTGAACATCGGGCTGCAGTTGGCCGAAGTGCTCGAAGTGCATCGCGGTGCCAGTCGCCGTGATGCGCTGCGCGGAGCCGCGCGCATGCTCGAGGCCGTGCGTATCCCGGATGCGATGCGGCGGCTGCAGCAGTATCCGCATGAGCTGTCCGGCGGTCAGCGCCAGCGGGTGATGATCGCGATGGCGCTGCTCTGCAAGCCGCAGTTGCTGATCGCCGATGAGCCGACCACTGCGCTCGATGTCACCATCCAGGCGCAGATTCTCGATCTGCTCGATGAACTGCGCCGCGAGCTGAATCTGGCCCTGCTGCTGATCACCCACGATCTCGGCGTCGTCGCTGGCCACTGCGATCGCGTGGCGGTGATGTATGCCGGCAGGATCGTCGAAGCGGGGCCATCGACGGCGGTGCTCGCGAGTCCCTCGCATCCGTACACGGCGGCCTTGTTGGCCTCACGGCCATCCTTGCTTGGGCCACGCCTGGAACGGCTGCCATCGATCGCGGGTCAGCCGCCCGATCCGGCGCAGCGCCCGATTGCTTGCGCCTTTGCACCGCGTTGCACCCTAGTGTTGCCGGTGTGCCGCAAGCGTGTGCCGGTGCTGCAAGACCTGGCCGGCGAGCGCTCCGCAGCCTGCGAAAGACTGACTCTGTAACCCTGATTCGAGTGTCATCTGCTGGGCCGGCCCGCGTCGGCAGAAACTTTCGACAGCAAGTTCGACGAAGATGGCATCAGTCTTGATGACGATCCCGTTCGGCGGCCGGTATAATGGCCGGGTTTTGCGGCCGTCCTCGGACAGCCTCAGAACATGCCCCCGAATCTGCCCCGAATCCGCTTGCCTGCAAGCACTCAAAAGGTCGCATATACATGAGCAATGAAGGTGTCGACGGCAACCGTCGTCGCTTCCTCACCACAGCGACTTCGGTAGTCGGCGCTGCTGGTGCCGCTGCCGTCGCCTGGCCGTTCCTCGCATCGCTGAAGCCCAGTGCCCGCGCCAAGGCGCTTGGTGCGCCGGTCATCGCCGATCTCAGCACGCTCGAACCGGGCATGCGCGCAACCTATCTCTGGCGCGGTCAGCCGATCTGGGTCGTGCGTCGCACGCCGGAGATGCTGGCCGGTCTCGACAAGGTCACCGGCGATCTGGTCGATCCGGATTCCAAGGTCGCGCAGCAGCCGAAGTACATCACCGACAAGTCGCGCGCGCTGAAGCCGGAATACATGGTCATGAAGGGCGTCTGCACGCACCTCGGCTGCTCGCCGATCCTGCGTACCGATCACCCGGCACCGGAGATCGCGGCGAACTGGCAGGGCGGTTTCTTCTGCCCCTGCCACGGCTCGAAGTTCGATCTCGCGGGACGTGTCTACAAGGGCGTGCCGGCACCGACCAACATCGTCGTGCCGCCGCACCGCTACGAGACCGATACCGTCGTCGTCATCGGCGAAGACCCGAAGACGGCCTGAGTTCGACACCCGCTTCCCTTATCTACGGATAGTTCTCCATGGCCATCACGCCAAACCCGTACAAGACAACCGGCGCGCTCGGTTGGATCGACGATCGCTTCCCGCTCACCAAGATGTGGAAGGAGCATCTGTCGGAGTATTACGCGCCGAAGAACTTCAACTTCTGGTACTTCTTCGGCTCGCTGGCACTGCTGGTGCTGGTCAACCAGCTGCTGACCGGCATCTTCCTGACCATGCATTACAAGCCGGGCGCCGAAACGGCGTTCGACTCGGTCGAATACATCATGCGCGACGTGCCCTGGGGCAACGTCATCCGCTACATGCACTCGACCGGCGCCTCGGCGTTCTTCGTCGTCGTGTTCCTGCACATGTTCCGCGGCCTGATGTACGGCTCGTACCAGAAGCCTCGCGAACTGATCTGGGTGTTCGGCGCGCTGATCTTCCTGGTGCTGATGGCCGAAGCCTTCTGTGGTTACGTGCTGCCCTGGGGCAACATGAGCTACTGGGGCGCGGCGGTGATCATCAACCTGTTCGGCACCATTCCGTTCATCGGTCCGGACCTGGTGACCTGGATCCAGGGCGATTTCGTGCCGTCGGATGCGACGCTGAACCGCCTGTTCTCGATCCACGTCATCGCGCTGCCGTTCGTGCTGGTCGGCCTCGTGGTCGCCCACATCCTGGCGCTGCATGAAGTCGGTTCGAACAACCCGGATGGCGTCGAGATCAAGAAGAAGAAGGATCCGGCGACCGGCATTCCGCTCGACGGCATTCCGTTCCACCCGTACTACACGGTCAAGGACATGGTCGGCGTTGCCGGCTTCCTGATCATCTTCTGCGCCGTGCTGTTCTTCATGCCGGACGGTGGCGGCTACTTCCTGGAAGCGCCGAACTTCACGCCGGCCAGCCAGACCAACACGCCGGAACACATCACGCCAGCCTGGTACTTCGGTACCTACTACGCGATGTTGCGCGCCACGCCGAGCTTCGCCGGCACCCAGATCTGGGGCGTGATCGTGATGGGCGCTGCAGTGGTGATCCTGTTCTTCGTGCCCTGGCTCGACAAGTCCAAGGTCAAGTCGATCCGCTACAAGGGTGCGCTGTCGAAGATTGCGCTGACCATCTTCGCGATCAACTTCGTGGTACTGAACTACTACGGCCTGCAGCCGCCGAGCGCCACCGTGCAGCTGATCTCGCAGATCGGCACGATCCTGTACTTCGCGTTCTTCCTGCTGATGCCGTGGTACTCGAAGATCGACAAGACCAAGCCCGTGCCAGAACGGGTGACCGAATGACATCCCGCTCGAATCGCACCATGACTCGTCTCATCACTCGTCTGGCCCAGGTTTCAGCCCTGGCGGCCGTCGCACTGCTGCCGCAGGCCGTCAACGCCAACACCGGCGTGGCGCTGCAGCACTTCTCGGCGAACTCCGGCAACCTGCCATCGGCGCAGCGCGGCGCGCGCAACTTCATGGCCTATTGCTCGGGCTGCCATTCGTTGAAGTACCTGCGCTATGAGCGCATGGGCGCGGATCTGAAGATCCCGGCGGATGTGCTCAAGCAGAACCTGATGTTCACCAGCGACAAGCTCGGCGACCAGATCAAGATCGCGATGCCGGCAGCGTCAGGTGACTGGTTCGGCCGAGTGCCGCCGGACCTGTCGCTGGAAACCCGCGCTCGCGGTGCCGACTGGGTCTACACCTATCTGCTGAGCTTCTACCTCGACGATACCCGTCCGACCGGCGTCAACAATCCGGTGCTGCCGGGCGCTTCGATGCCGCACGTGCTCTGGGAACTTCAGGGCTGGCAGAAGAAGGCCGAGCATGCTGCTGAAGGTGCCAAGGAAGGTGAACACGGTGGCGGCCATCACGAAGGCAGTGGTTTCGAGCAAGTCACCAAGGGCAGCCTGACGCCGGCCGAATATCAGGCTTTCGTCGGTGATCTGGTCAACTTCCTGGATTACGCTTCCGAGCCGGGCAAGCAGGCGCGCATCAGCACCGGTCTGAAAGTCATGCTGTACCTGTTCGTGCTGCTGGGTCTGACCTATCTGCTGAAGAAGGAATTCTGGCGCGACATTCATTGATCACCTTGACGCACTGCCTTTCAGTTCACGCAGCACGCAGGGTCTGACATGGCCCTGCGTCTGCGAGCAAGAGTTCCGATGCCCCCGATCAAGCCCGCCGCCAACGCGGGTTTGACCCTCTACGTAGGCCCTGACTCGCTGCATGGCGACTGGGCTCGTCTGGTCCTCGCCGAAAAGGACGTCGACACTGCCGTTGTCAAGATCATCACGCCCGGCAAGGTCGATGAAGATTTTCTGGTGCTCAATCCGGCGCAGACCTTGCCGACGCTGGCGGATCGCGAAGGCGTGATCTCCAGCGCCCGGGTGATCGTCGAATATCTCGACGAACGCTACCCGCATCCACCGCTGATGCCGCAGGAACCTGCCGGCCGTGCGCGCGTCCGGATGAGCCTGCATCGCATCGAGCACGAATTGTTTCCGCTCGCCGTCGCGATGACCGGCACCGGCGCGGAAGCCAATGCGGCGCGCAAGCAGTTGATCGAAGGCCTCAAGGCCGGAGCCCGTTTCTTCCCGGCGCGCGGTCATATCCTCGGCCCGGAATGCTCGCTCGCCGATACTGCCTGGGCGGTGCTGCTGCGCCGGGTGCAGATGGCCAAGCTGGCCTTGCCGCCCGAAGCGGCGAGCGTCGGTGCCTACGGTGCGCGGCTGTTCGCACGCCCGGGTTTCCAGCGCTGCTTCCATCCGTCGACGATCGCGCCGGCCACTGGCCGTCGTCGCAGCTGAGTTCGCTGACCGATGGCCAATCCGTCCAAATCGCGCCGCCCCTACCTGATCCGCGCGATTTATCAGTGGACCCTGGACAACGGCTTCACGCCGTATCTGCTGGTGGCGGCTGATCAGCCCGGCGTCACCGTGCCGCTGCCGTTCGTCAAGGACGGCCGCATCGCGCTGGATATCGGCGGCATGGCGGTGCGCGAACTGAACATCGAGAACGATCCGATCTTCTTCTCGGCGCGTTTCGGTGGTCGTCCCTATGAGATCGTCGTGCCGAGCGGCGCGGTGCTGGCGATCTACGCGCGAGAGAACGGCGAAGGCATCGTCTTCGGCGAGCCTGAAACCGGCGAGCCAGCGACCGATGCGCCGGAATTGCCGCCCGAACCGCCGAAGCCGAGCGGCCGGCCGAAGCTACGAGTCATCAAATAACGGCAGCGTCGCGCCGTTCGACAGGTGCTGACTGACGTCAAGCACCACCACCGCATCACCCACCTTGATCGGCCCCGCACGCAGCACGCGGGTGATGATGCCGCCGTGGCCGCGCATCGCCTGAAAGCCGCCGGGTCCCAGGTTCTCATCCATCCGCGAGCAGGGTGCGCAAGGGCCGGTGAACTCGAACAGCGCGTCACCGATGGTGAACTGCCGGCCTTTCAAAGCCAGCAGATTCAAGCCCGAGACGACGAGATTGCGCCGCGTCATCAACGGCGTGACCTGGCGCAGACCGAGGATGCCGGCGACCGCCGCCAGATGCTCGGCCTGGATCATCGACACCATGCGCTTGCCATCGAGCGGCCCGGTGTAGTGATCACCGACCAGGCCGCCACCGATCTCGACACTGGCAGTCGACACGGATTGCAAGGTCTCGCGGCGTGCTGGTCTGAGGCCGATCCAGTCGAGGCGGCCGGCACGCATCGGTCCGTTCATCAAGTCTTTCAAGCTCGCAGCCATCTTTCTCGCTCGGTCAGGCCGGCGGCGCCGGCAGCGCCTTGCCCGGATTGAGAATGCCGGCGGGATCGAAGGCGCGCTTCACCGCATGCATCATCGACAAGGTCGCAGCATCGATTTCCCAGGCAACGAAAGCGCGCTTGTCGATGCCGACGCCGTGCTCGCCGGACAAGGTGCCTTCGAGACTCAGCACAAGGCGAAATACCGCATGCAGACAGGCTTCGATCGCCACCATCTGCAGCGGATCGTCCGGATTGGCGAGCAGGTTGACGTGGATGTTGCCGTTGCCGGCATGGCCGAAGCAGACGATGCGGATGCCATGCTGCTGCGACAGCGCCGCGACGCCGCGGATCAGTTCCGGCAATCGCGACACCGGCACCGCGACATCTTCGTTGACCTTCTTCGGCGCCAGGCTGCGCAGTGCTGGCGACAGCGCCTTGCGCGCCGCCCACAGGTCTTCGGCCTCGGCTTCCGACTGCGCGGCACGCAGATCGATCAGGCCATCGCCGCTCGCCGCTGCGCTGACCGCCGCGACGACGGCGGCGATGCCGGCATGGCTGCCATCGCATTCGATCAGCAGCAACGCGCCGCAGTCGGCGGTCAGGCCACAGTCGCGATGTGCCTGCGCCAGTTGAACGGCATCGCCATCGAGAAATTCCAGCGCGCTCGGCGTTTCCGGCTGCGCCATCAGCCGGGCGACGGCAGCGGCAGCGGCTTCGACGTTCCGATAGGCCGCACGCAAGGTGCGTGTCGTTTCCGGTTTCGGCAGCAGCTTCAGCGCCACCTGGGTGATCACCGCCAGCGTGCCTTCGGAGCCGATCAAGAGGCGCGTCAGGTCATAGCCGACCACGCCCTTGGTCGTGTAGCAGCCGGTCTTCAGCCGGGTGCCGGTGCCGGCAATCGCGCGCAGGCCGAGCACGTTGTCGCGTGCCGTGCCGTACTTCACTGCGCGTGGTCCGCCAGCGCCGCAGGCGAGATTGCCGCCGACCGTCGAGAAGCCGCTGCTGGTGGGATCCGGTGCCCAGAACAGGCCGTGCTTCGCGGCCTCGCGCTGGACGTCGCCGTTCAGCGCACCGGCTTCGCATTCGAGCAGGCGATCGCCCGGCGACACCCGCAGCACCTTGTTCATCTGCTCCAGCGACAGCACCACGCCGCCGTGGATCGGCACCGTGGCGCCGGTGGTATTGGTGCCGCGGCCGCGGGCGATCAGCGGCAGTGCGTGCTCGCGGCAGCAGTCGATCAGCGCCTGTACTTCATCGACGGTAGCGGCCAGCGCCACCGCCTGCGGCATCGCCACCCGGCGGCTGTTGTCGTAGCCGTAGGCGAGGCGATCGGCCGGATCGAGCAGCAGCCGATCCGGTGGCAGCAGCGCACGCAACTGGCGAGCGACGCCGGCCGGCAGTTCGACTTCGGGACCGACGGTTTCAGGCGTCGACATCGAACGCCGCCTTCAGCCAGTGCAGTTGATCGCCGTCGAGCGCGACGACATCGAAGCGGATTTCGCGCTGCGCGTGTTCGGCGTGAGCGGCAAGGAACAGTTGCGCGGCGTGTACCAGGTGGCCGCGTTTGCGGGCATCGATCGATTCGAGCGCCGAGCCGTAATCACTGCGTCCACGGCTGCGCACTTCGATGATCGCCAGCGCGTCGCCATCGCGCATCACCAGATCCAGCTCGCCGCCCTTGCAGCGCCAGTTGCGCGCGACCAGCTTCAGACCCTGGCGTTCCAGGTGGCGCAGTGCCCGCGTTTCGGCGTCGGCACCGCGCAACCAGTTCACGGCGGTGGGCTGAGCGAATTCAGCGCGGGTTCGATGCCTGGCGCCATCACGGAAGGGTCGCCGCCGTTGGTCATCCGGGCGCAGACCAGCTTGCGGCGGATCGCGCCATTGGTCTCGACCGCCAGCGCGCCGGTCGCGCCCTGCACCAGATCGCCCGGCCGCAGGGCGTTTTGGGCGATGCGGTTGGCCAGCAGCCAGGCGTCGGCGCCGAAAGCATAGAAGCGCGCCGCTTCCCTGCTGCGGCCGTTCTGGGCGGCATCGCGCAACGGTTGCAGGGCGCCACTGATGCCGTCCAGCAGCCAGGGCACGTCGCAGAAGCGGATGCCGCTGAGATCGCCATCGCCTGGGCCTTCGTTGACCGCCGAGGTGGCGTACACCGGCGTGCGGTCGGCGTGGTAGTAGCGGAACAGCGGCCACAGCACTCGCGCCTGCGAGGCTCGGGCACCGATGAACACGAAGTCGAAATCGTTGCGGCGCTGCGGGTCGATGTCGGGCCCGGCTTTGGCGCGCGCTTCGGCAGCTTTCTTCTTGTCGTCGATGGCGACGTAGCGCAGCAGCTTGCGCACCGGATCCGCCCAGGCCTGCGGCTCGCCGTAGTAGCGGCCGGAGTCGACGACCACGCCACCGAGTTCGCGCAGGCGGGTCTCGAACGCGGACTGCACGCGGTTGCCCCAGTCGCTGGACGGCGTCATCGACAGCGCCCGCCGCAGGCCACGCGACACGGCGTCCTCGGCAGCGGCACGGGCCTCGTCCTCGGGCGCCAGCCCGAACTGGTACAGGCCCGGCGGGGCGATGCGGTTGCCATCCAGATAGTTCAGGCCGAGCACCGGCACCGGCAGCGCCGGAGACTGGGCCAGCACGGTGAGGTTTTCCTTGAGCAGTGGGCCAACCACCACGCCGGCGCCGTCGCTGACCGCCTGCCCATAGGCGGACGGCTCGTAGATGCGGGCTGGCGGAGCCGAACCCGCCGAAGCGGCACTCGCGTAGCCGGCGCGCAGCGCGTCGGCGAAGGCGGCCTGCGGACCGGTCTGTGGCAGCAGCAGGGCGATGCTGCGGCCGTGGGCCAGCGGCGCGCCGGCGGTCACGTCCGGGAATAAGCCGTTGTTTGGCGCGGTGCCGAGCGGCGCATACGGCGCCAGCGGCTGCTGCGCGGCTTCGGCCGGCGTCAACGCCGGTGCCATGGTCAGCGAGGGCGATGGGGCATACAGCGCGGCAAGGCGTTCCTCGCCCGGATGACGCGGATAGCGTTTGCGCCAGAGATCGAACTCGCCCAGCGTGGCGCGGCGGCGATGCAGCGCCGCCAGATCCAGCCAGCCTCGGACCAGCGGCGGCTGGCTGGCCGCACGGCCAAGGGTGGCGGCGTCGAGCGTGGCGCCCTGCAACAGGTTCCACAGGGTTTCGCGATTGGCGTTGAGGGCGACGATGCCGTTCAGGTAGTGCTCGCGCAGCACCAGGCTCTGGGTCAAGCCAATCGGATCGTTGCCGCGCGCCTGGGCCTGGGCGCGGACCAGCAATTGGCGTTCGGCGAGTTGCGGATCGCCACCCGGATCGCCGGCCGGCAGCAGGCGCAAGGCCCGGGCCGAGTCGTTGCGCATCAATGCCGATTGGGCGCGCAGCAGGCGGTAACGGGTCTGCAGGACCGGATCGCTGGTCTGCGCCGGAATCTGGTCGAGGATCTGGTCGGCACGGAATGGATCGCGCGCGGCCAGCGAGGCATCGGCGGCACGCAGACGCAGGTCAGCGGCCTGCTCCGGCGTCGCATCGGCGGCAGCAGCCTGATAACTGCGTGCGGCTGCGGCGGCATCGCCCCGCGCCAGCGCCGCGTCGGCATCGGCCGCGGTGCTGCTGCCATAGCTCGGCGACGTCGACGCCGCCGGCTCGCTGCCGTAGTTGCCTGGATAGCGTTTGACGATGCCAGTGCTGGTCGAGCAGGCCGTCAAGCCGAGCAGCATCAGCGCCGGCAGCGCGCGCCGCAGGCGTGCTTGGGCCGGGGCAGAAACAGAGTCTTGGGAAGTCATCAAGTAAAGTATGACATGGCCTTTTTGCAGTTGACCTCCGCCGGGGGATGCCCGTGAACCTCCCCGGTGACCCTGGTCTCGAACCCGGCGCTCTATATGTCGTGGCAACACCGATCGGCAATCTCGGCGATCTGTCGCCGCGTGCGCAAGCGGTACTCGGCGCGGTCAGCCGCATTGCCGCCGAGGACACCCGCACCACCTCGGCGTTGCTCGCGCACTTCGGCATCCGCACGCCGCCCGGCGGACTGGTGGCGCTGCACGATCACAACGAGACGCGGATCGCCGAAGGCCTGATCGCTGAACTGGCCGATGGCGCCACGCTGGCCGTGGTTTCCGATGCCGGCACGCCGCTGATTTCCGATCCCGGCTATGCGCTGGTTCGTGCCGCACGTGCGGCCGGCCGCGCGGTCTACACCGTGCCTGGGCCCTGTGCGGCGATCGCGGCACTGTCGGTTTCGGGCTTGCCGACCGATCGCTTCGTGTTCGCCGGTTTCCTGCCGGCCAAATCGGGCGCCCGTCGCGCTGCCTTCGAGCGGATCAAGGCCGAGCCGCGCACGGCGATCTATTACGAATCGACGCATCGCATCGAGGACAGTCTCGATGATCTGGTCGCCGTGCTCGGCTCCGAGCGCCGGGTCTGCCTGGCGCGCGAGCTGACCAAGCGCTTCGAGCAGAGCATCACCCTGCCGGCTGCAGAACTGCGGACCTGGCAACGCGAAGATCCGAACCGTGGCCGCGGCGAGTTCGTCCTGATCGTCGAAGGTGCGCCGGAAGCCGAGAACGATGACCGGGTCGATGCCGAGGCCGAGCGCGTGCTGCGTCTGCTGCTGGCCGAACTGCCGGCGTCCCGCGCGGTCCGACTGGCAGTCGAAATCACCGGCGCGGCCAGAAAGCCGCTGTACCAACTGGCGCTGAAGCTTGCCGGCGACAGCGATCGCGACGACAACGAATCTGCCTGAGCCTGCCTTGACCGAAACGCCCGCCACACCGCCGCTGCGCGCCGATGCTTTTGCCGCCCTGCGTTTCCCCGAGTACCGCAATCTGATCGTCGGCAATTTCCTGTTCACGATCGCGATGACCGTGCAGGAAATCGCCATCGCCTACGAGCTGTACCTGATCACCCATGATCCGTTCGTGCTCGGCCTGCTCGGCCTCGCCGAAGCGCTGCCGTTCATGGCCGTGGCCCTGTTCGGCGGCCATGTTGCCGATCGCCGCGACAAGCGCAGCATCATGCTTTTCGCGCTCAGCTTCATTCTGGTCGGCTCGATGTTCCTGACCTGGCTGCTGCAGCCGCATATCCGCAGCGGCTTGAGCCAGAACATGTTGCTGGCCTGCTGCTACGGCGTGGTCGCAGCACTCGGCCTGGCGCGCGGCTTTCTGACGCCGGCAGTGAGTTCTCTGAAAGGCTTTCTGGTGCCGCGCGAGCACTACGCCAACGCTACCGCCTGGAGCAGCACCCTGTGGCAGGCCGGCGCGATTCTCGGCCCGGTGACCGGTGGATTCCTCTACGCCGGCGTTGGCCTGTCGGCGAGTCTGCTCGGCGTCTGCACGCTGTTGTTGCTGCAAGCAGTGATGTACGCACGGATCAAGCCGCGGCCGCCGCAGTTGAGCGAAGCCGAGCAGCTGGAATCGGTCTGGGAAAGTCTCGCGGTCGGCATCCGCTTCGTGTTCCAGTCGAAGATCATCCTGTATTCGATTTCGCTGGACCTGTTCTCGGTGCTGTTCGGCGGCGTCGTCGCGGTCCTGCCGGTGTTCGCCGAGGACGTGCTGAAGATCGGCGCCCAGGGCCTCGGCGTACTGCGCGCTGCACCCGCGGTTGGCGCGATGGTCACCGTGCTGCTGTGCACCCGTTATCCGCCGATGTTCAAGGCCTGGCGCAATCTGCTGATCGCGGTCGCCGGCTTCGGCGTGTCGATCCTGGTGTTCGGTTTCTCGCGCAGTCTGTGGCTGTCAGCGGCGGCGCTGTGCGCCAGCGGCGCCTTCGATTCGATCAGCGTGGTGATCCGCGGCACCATCCTGCAGATGATGCCGCCGGATCACTTGCGTGGACGCGTGCTCGCGGTGAACAGCATCTTCATCAGCTCCTCGAACGAACTCGGCGCCTTCCAGGCCGGTACCTCGGCGGCGATCTTTGGCGCCACTCGTTCCGTGCTGATCGGCGGCACGATCACCCTGGCGATCGTCGCCGGCGTCTGGCGGCGCTCGAAGGATCTGCTGGCGCTGCGCTTGAGCTGAGCGCCAGCCATTCAGGCCAGGCTCAGGCGGCCTTCATCCGCTTCAGGTACTCGGCAGCCAGCTTTCCGGCGGGGCCGTTCTTCGGATGAATCTCGTCGAACCATTGAGAGGGTTTGCTCAGATCGGTCTTGAACGAAAACACCTCGACTCGTCCGCCCCAGCGCGCCTCGGCCGCCACTTCCGCACAGAGCGAGCGGTACTGGTCGAGCATTGCCTTGGCGACTTCGTAACGAGTGTTGTCGTCCCGGAAGCCGAGTTCGTCGAAGCGCAGGCCCAGCCAGGGCCCGGCGCGATCATCGTTGTGCGGAACCGGCGTCGACGGATTGGCCGGCGGCACCGGAATCACATGAGCGTAGGTATGCATCAGCACCCGCTCCACACTCGTGCCCTTCTTCAGCACCGCGGCAAAGACTTCCTGCAGCCAACCGCGCAGCTTCTCCAGTAAAGCGCGGTATGGCTGCTGTTTGATGTAGCCGGCCGGCGTGTCTGGAAACGGTGCGCGGTCCGGCCGCACGAACGGGCGGATGTCGCCCAGGAAATCGTTGCCGCCAGCGCTGAGCAGGAACAGTTTCGGTTGCTCTTTTCTGACTGCTTTCAGGTAGTCCGCGGGATCGACCATCTGGCTCAGTTCGGAACCGGCACTGGCCAGGCTCAGCACGTTGAATTCGGGGTCGTTGTTGATGTGATCGATCAGATCGTGGATCAGCGGATGCTGGAACCAGGAATCGCCTTCGGCGACGACGCGAATCGCGTTCGGTTGCGTCAGTTTCCTTTCGTCGTAGCGATCCAGCCGGTTATTGACCTCGCAGCGGATCAGCCAGCCGGCAATGCCGCCGGGAATGTCCTTGAACTCGTAGTGCGTCTCGCGCCGATCGGTGCCGGCAGGTGGCGGAATGATCAGGCCGGGATCGACGAGATCGAAGCTCAGCTTGCCGGCGCTGCCTTCCACTTCCTTGAAGTACTGGCGAGCGAGCTTCGGAAAATCGTCGGTATTGCGCAGCGCGCGTTCGAGAGACATCAGATCGATCTTGGCAGGCATGTCAGCAGTCCTCGGCAGGGGAGTGAAGTGATACGCCAGTCGCTCGCGCCTTGCACCGTCCTTTCACCGGCGCTCTGTGAACGTCGTCGCGCTTGATTGTGAAGGCACGAAAACGATCTGAGCTTTGATCGCAAAACCACTTCCCGCCGCGGCTCGTGATCGGCAGCATGCGTGCAGTCCTTGTGGCTCTGCGCAAGCGAAGCCGCTACCGCCGATTCCCAGCTCGATCCGCCCATGAACCTCTTGCCCGTTCGCTGCCGAATGTCGTTGCGCCGCTGTTGCGGCGCCCGATGTCGGTCTGCGCGCTGCGCAAGCTGACGCAAGGGCTGCCGCCACCCGGCGCAGCTTTTGCAATGCATTCGATGACGGCCCGCGGAGCGTCGCCGTTCGTTCATGTTTGTCGTGGAAGCTGCGTGCCCTGAGTGGTGCGCATGCCAGGAGCAATCGTCATGTACTACAGGTCCAGCAACACCCGTCACGCCATCTACGGCTTCGATTCGCTGTGCGCCGCTGCCCGCGCCGCCGGTCATCGCGGTGATGCCACGCTGCACGCCGCGCTCGGTGGCGAATCCGGCATCGCCGGAATCGTCGAGCGCTACATCGGCATCGTCGCTGCCGATAGCCGCATCAACCATCACTTCAGCGGCATCAATATCGTCCGCCTGCGGCTGATGCTGGTGCGCCATTTCAGCTGGCTGGCCGGTGGCCCGCAGCTCAATGTGCTGTTCGTGCCGGCGCGCAGCGAGCGCCGCGAAGACAAGGCCGATCTCCACGTGCTGACCGTGCTCGCCGATGGCCTCGACGACGCCCTGCAGCAGTCCGCCGTGCCGTCGTCGGCGCGTCGTCGCTTCCTCGCGTTGTTCAATCCGGCGCTGCAGATGGCGGCTTGAGGTCGCAGCAGCAACGGCGAGCACGGCGCGCCACTAACAGTCGCGTCGTGCTCGCCGCTCAGTAATCCAGATCCAGCGCCCCGCACAGCCAGTCGATCAAGGGGCTGGCGAGTTGGTATTGCCTGATGATCCGCTTCGGCAGATCGGGCGCCAGCAGCGTTTCGTCGTCGAGCGCAGCGGAAGCGATGTAGTCCTTGCGCTTGATGTCCTCGATCAGCTCGTGGGCCGGGTCGTAGCCCAGCGGCACGCGCTTCATGCTGTCGCCGCCCAGCGTGCCGAAAGCCTTCTTGAAAGCAGCCGAGCGCGTTGCCGATTTCCAGCTCGCCGGGTTGTTGACGATATAGGCGCGGATGCGCTTCAAGGTCTCCGGTTGCGGATGCCAGATGCCGCCGCCGAGGAAGCTGTCGCCGGGCTTGATGTGCAGGTAGAAGCCGGGCGCATCGAGCCGACCCATCGTGCCTTGATCGGCATCGCCGCCACGGATCACCGCACGGGTTGCCTGGTGGTAGAAGCTGGCGCCGGCCCAGGGCTTGTACGGTGTCTTGTCGGCGGCGAAGCGGGTGTCGCGATGGATGCGGAACATCGAGCCGCCGACCGGCTTCGGATTGGCCACGTAATGCGGGCTGATCTCCTTCAGCGGCGCATCGAGATCGCCGATCAGGCGCAGGAACGGCAGCTTCACGTGCTGCTCGTATTCGGGCTTGTGGGCGAGGAACCATTCGCGGCTGTTGTTGGCATCGAGCGCGCGCAGGAAGGCGAAGGTCTGGGTCGAGAAATACGGGGCGGCTTTGGCCATCGGGATCGGTCTCCGGGAGTGCCGCGACGATGCCGGATGTGCGGCCCCATTCCAAGCGCCATTGCCGTTGGATCTGGCTGAAGACAGCCGATGGTGAAACCGTCCGCAGGCCACAGGATTCCACGAGGGGTCTTGACGCCAAGCAGCGGCGCGCATGTACTGCGCGTCCGAAACGCGCTGTACGCGATTATTTCGGCAAATAAAAGCCTATATCCGGGCGCCAGACAGCGGTGGTCATCCGATGAGCAAATTCCCCAGCAATCCATATTTCGATGTGGCCTTCCTCCCGACCACGGAGCGCGCGTCGTGAGCGCCGCCGTGCCGATGGTCGGCGGCTTCGTGGCGCCGAAGCGGGTGCTGATGGGCCCGGGTCCATCCGACGTCCATGCGCGTGTCCTCGCTGCCGCCAGCCAGGGAACGATCGGCCATCTCGATCCTGAGTTCGTCCGCCTGATGGACGAGATCAAGCTGCTGCTGCGCGCAACGTTTCGTACCGAGAACGATCTGACCTTCGCGATCTCCGCACCGGGTTCGATCGGCATGGAGACCAGCGTCATCAATCTGGTCGAGCCGGGCGACACCATCATCGTCTGCGTCAACGGCGTGTTCGGCGGCCGCATCTGCTCGATGGCCGAGCGCGCGGGTGCCAAGGTCGTCAAGGTCAATACCCCTTGGGGCCGCGCGGTCGATCCGGCCGATGTCGAAGCCGCGCTCAAGGCCAACCCGGGCACCCGGGTCGTCGCCTTCGTACACGCGGAAACCTCCACCGGCGCGCTCAGCGATGCCAAGACGATCGCGGCGATTGCCCGCGCCCATGGCGCTCTCAGCCTCTGCGACGCGGTGACCTCGCTGGCCGGCGTACCGCTGGAAGTCGATGCCTGGGGCATCGACGCAACCTACTCGGCGACCCAGAAGTGCCTGTCGGCACCGCCGGGTCTGTCGCCGGTCACTTACTCGGCGGCTGCCGTCGAACGCCTGAAGACGCGCAATTCCCCGGTGGTCTCCTGGTTCCAGGATCTGGCGCTGGTGATGAGCTACTGGGGCAGCGGCGGCAATGCAACAGCGCGCCGCACCTACCACCATACGGCCCCCGTGAATGCGCTGTTCGGTCTGCATGAAGCGCTGCGCATGCTGCACGAGGAAGGTCTGGAAGCGAGCTGGGCGCGCCATGCGCGCGTGCATGCGCTGCTCGCCGAAGGTCTGGAAGATCTCGGCTTCCGCTACGTGGTGCCGCAGGGCGAGCGGTTGCCACAGCTGAACAGCGTCTGGATTCCGGAAGGTGTCGATGACGCCGCCGGCCGCGGCCAGCTGCTGAACGATCACGGTGTCGAGATCGGCGCCGGCCTCGGCGATTTCGCCGGCAAGGTCTGGCGCATCGGCCTGATGGGTCAGAGCTGCAGCGAGCGCCACGTCGAACTGCTGCTGAACGCACTGGCCAAGGTCAGCGGCCGCAGCCGTTCGATTCGCCGCGTGCTGGAAGTCAATGCGTAAATCTAGATTCGGCGCGCTTGCCGACGGGCAGCACGGGGATGACCCGGCTGCCCGTTTCTCGTTGGCTGTGGCATCGTCCACGGCAATTGGCAACGCACGGCAATGAGGGAGGAGACCGCCATGACCGCTCACGAAAAACTCGATATCCCTGAAGTCCGCAGCAAGGTATCGCCCGAGGAATGGCAGCTAAGAGTCGATCTCGCCGCCGCTTACCGGCTGGTCGCGATGTTCGGCTGGAGCGATCTGGTGTTCACCCATATCTCGGCGCGGGTGCCGGGGCCGGAACATCATTTTTTGATCAACCCCTACGGCTTCCTGTTCGACGAGATCACCGCGTCGAGCCTGGTCAAGGTCGATCTTGAAGGCAACAAGGTCATGGAGTCGCCTTACCCGATCAACCCGGCCGGCTTCGTCATCCACAGCGCCGTGCACGCGGCGCGCGAGGATGCGCACTGCGTGCTGCATGTCCATTCGGCGAACGGCGTGGCCGTGTCGGCACGCAAGGAAGGCCTGCTGCCGATCTCGCAGCAGTCGATCTTCGTGATGTCGAATCTCGGCTACCACGACTACGAAGGCGTGGCCCTGCTCGAGGACGAGCGGCCGCGCCTGGTCCGCGATCTCGGCACCAACACCTATCTGATGCTGAAGAACCACGGCCTGCTGACCGTCGGCACCTCGGTGGCCGAAGCCTGGGTGGCGATGTACATCTTCGAGAGCGCCTGCAACATCCAGGTGCGGGCGATGGGCGCCGGTGGCGCCAATGTCGACAACCTGCTGATGATTCCGCAGAACATCCTCGATGGCGGCATGCGCCAGCTCAAGGAAGCGACGCGTGGGCAGGGCGCTGGCCTGGTCTGGCCGGGGCTGCTGCGCAAGCTCGACAAGGCTGATCCCTCGTACCGCACGTGACCGCCTGCCCGGGTCTGAGCCTCGCCGCGCTGGCGCAATGGCGGAGCGATGGCCTGCGCTTCGATCACCGGGGCCAGCCGATCTTCGTTCGCGAAGCCGGTACGGCAAGCGACGAGGATGCTTCCTTGCTGTGCCTGCACGGTTTCCCGACCGCGTCGTTCGACTGGTACCCGATCTGGGCCGGCCTGAACATGAGCTTCGGGCATCTGCTGGCCTTCGACATGCTCGGCTACGGGTTCTCCGCGAAGCCTTCGGGTCAGGATTATCCGATCGCGGTGCAGGCCGATATCGCTGAAGCGCTGCTGCGTGATCGCGGCGTCCGGCGCGTGCATCTGCTTGCCCATGACGTCGGCGATACCGTGGCGCAGGAACTGCTGGCGCGCGATGCCGCACGCCGCGCCGCCGGCGATGCCTCGCTGGAAATTGCCTCCTGCGTGCTGCTCAACGGCGGCCTGTTTCCGGAAACCCATCGCGCTTCGCGCGCGCAGAAACTGCTGCTGTCGATGCTCGGCCCGCTGGTGGCTGCAGTAATGACTGAGCAGCGCTTCATGCCCAGCTTCGCGCTGGTGTTCGGGCCGCAGACCAAGCCTTCAGCCGAAGAGTCGAAGGTGTTCTGGTCGCTGCTCGCGCATGACAACGGTCATCGCAAGCTGCACTGGTTGATCCGCTACATCCTCGAACGACGCGCCAACCGCGACCGCTGGGTCGGCGCGCTGCAGACCACCACGGTGGCGCTCCACCTGATCGACGGCGCGCTCGATCCGATCTCGGGCGCGCACATGGTCGAGCGCTACAAACAGCTGATTCCGAATCCAGACGTCAGCTTGCTGTCAGGCATCGGGCATTACCCGCAGACCGAAGCGCCGGAGGTGGTGCTGGACGCCTTCCTGCGCTTCCACGCGCGGCTGCCGCCTAGGAACCCAGGGCCAGCGCGTTGAGCCCGGCCGTCGCGCGAGGTGCGGTGTACAGCCGCGATGCAATGCGCTCGACCAGATGCGCCGCGTCGCGCGCCACGCCGGAGAAGCGACCCGAGCCCCAGGTGTACTGCCAGGGCAGACCGAGGAAGTAGAGGCCGGGCACGGTAGTGATGCCGCGGTCGTGACCGGGGTAGCCACGGCCGTCGAATACCGGCACGTCGACCCAGGTGAAGTCCGCCTTGTAGCCGATGCACCAGATCACGCTGGTGATGCCGGCTTCGGCGAAATCGAGTTCCGTGCGTTCCGCAGCCGGCTTCCAGAGCGGCACGTAGCGCGGTTCCACCGGTGCATCGATGCCGCTCTTGGCGATGAATGCGTCGATAGTGTCCTTGATCGATTCCAGCGTGAGATCTGCGGCATCGAGATTCTGTTCGAGGTCCGGCTTCAGACTCATCCTGGTGCCGACGATGTCGTTCAGGCGGCCATACAGTTCCATGCCTTCGCTGGCGAACTTGCGCAGGTCGATCTCGCGGCCGCCGTCCCGGCCGGTGAGATAGTGATTGGCCTTGGCGCGGACTCGTTCCTTGTTCGGATGCTCGTGGATGCCGATGTCGTAATAGCCCATCTGGTTCAGCCATTCGACGGCATCCTTGCCGCGGTACTGGCGTGGTGCGCGCGGCGCACCACCGACGCAGAGATGAACCTTGCGACCGGCAAGATGCAGATCCTCGGCAATCTGGCAGCCACTCTGGCCGGTGCCGACCACCAGCACCGCGCCCGGCGGCAGCGCGTCGGCATTGCGGTATTGCGGCGCATGCAGTTGCAGCATGTCGGCCGGCAAGCGCTCGGCAGCCTTCGGCTTGGTCGGCAGGTGATAGCCGCCGACGGCAATGATCACCTCGTCGGCGGAGTATTCGCCGATCGAGGTGGAGACCAGATAGCCGCCGTTGTCATTGCGGCTGAGCTTGGTCACGCCAACGCCTTCCAGCACCGGTGGGTCGAAGCTGGCCACGAAGGCTTCGAGGTAGGCGACGATCTCATCCTTGAGCATGAAGCCGTAGGGATCGTTGCCCTGATACGGGAAGCCCGGCAGGGTGCATTGCCAGTTCGGCGTCACCAGGCAGAACGAGTCCCAGCGCCGTTCGCGCCATTCGTAGGCGATGCGGTTCTTCTCGAACACCACATGCGCGATACCGCGCTGCTTCAGATGCCAGCTTGCCGACAGGCCGGCCTGGCCGCCACCGATGACGATGACGGGGTAGTGGTTCGGCTGGGGGTTGGGCTGGGGATTGGGGGGAAGATGGCGGTTCATGTCGTTCATCGTGTTCCGGACGGGATAGGTGCTGGCGCTTATTCGAAGCGCAGCACAGTGACGGTGGCGCCAGCGCTGGCTTCGTAGGCCAGGGCGCGACGTTCGATTTCGGAAAGCTGCTGCGCCGCGCTCGAGCAGGCAAAGCCGTAGCGCTGGCGCACGCGCTCGCTGGCGTGATTCAGCGCGGCCTGACTCAGGCGCACGAAGTCCTTGAGCGGATATGGCTGGCCGGGATTGAAGTAATCGCGGATCGTCGATGACGGCGAGTAGCACAACGAAGTGGAGTCGTCGGGCCAGCGGACTTCGAAGCGGACTTCAGGCATGAGTGGGCGCCAGGTTGGAAAGGAGTGATTCGGTTGGACCGTGGGGCGCGGCATCCGGCCCGCAGCCAATCAGCGCTTCCTCGTTGAAATCCCAAGCCAGCGCGGTGTCGCCGTCTTCGCTCAAGTGGAGTTGACGAGACGCCGTGCAGCGGCCGATGGCCGACGCCGAGAGATCGCGCGCCTGAAAGCGGGCCAGCACTTCATCGACCCGGCTCGGCCGCACCGCCAGCACGAAGCCGTAGCTGGGGAAGGTGTGCAGCAGCCAGCGTGCGGGGTCGGCATCGGCCGGCATCGGCACCTGGTCGAGATCGATTTCTGCGCCGACGCCCGAGCATTCGAGCAGCATCAGCAAGGTGCCGAGCAGGCCGGCATTGCTGATGTCCTTCGCCGCACAACAGAGCTTGTCTTCGGCGAGCTTGGGCAGGATTTCCAGATCGCCGCGCAGGCGTTCCGGATCGCTGCCGCTGGCGGCATCCCAGTTCGAGAAATGCTGGCGATAGCCGCCACGCAGATCGACGACCGAGATCAGCACGTCGCCGGGCTTCGCTTCGAAGCTGCTCAACAAGGCGTTGGCGTGGCCGAGGATGGCAACCGACAGTTGTTCGTTGCCGGCCCGCGCATTCGAGTGCCCGCCGACCACCGGCACGCCGTAGACCTTCGCGGCCGCCGCCATGCCTTCGAGGATCGCGCCGCCGCGTACGGCATCGCGGCTCCAGATCGCATCGACGACGGCGATCGGCCGGCCGCCCATCGCGTAGATGTCCGACACGTTGACCATCACGCCGCACCAGCCGGCGAACACCGGCTCGCGTTCGACGAACTCGCTGAGGAAACCTTCGATCGCCAGCAGCAACCAGCCGCTGCCGGAAGGATCGGGAATCGCCGCGCAGTCATCGCCGACGGCAATCGCGCTGTCGCCACCGACGCCAAGCGCGGCGACCACCGCGCCGATGTCGCGCTTGTGGGCCACGCCGCGGCCATTGCGCAGTTCGGCGATCAGGCTGTCGAGGCTGTCGCTCACGCAGCACTCCGCAAGGTGGTCAGGAAACCCAGCTCGAAGGTGGTGCACGGTGGGTAATGGGCGAGGTCCGCTTCCATGCGCATGTGCGGCCGGCCGCGCAGCTCGATGGCTTCGATCGCGCGCCAGTGCAGGCGCTCGAACAGCGCCACGTTCTGCTGCTGCACCTGGGCCAGAAAGCGCGTCGCGCCGCGCGCATGCGCAAGACTGACGGCGAGGTGGATCAGCTCGCTGCCGAGCCAGGCTTGGCCGCGGTAGTCACGCCGCACGGCGAGCCGCGAGCCCTGCCAGACGCCGTTGCCCAAGGCATGGACGCGCACCGTGCCGACCACGTCCTCGGCCATGCTGTGGATGCAGGACACGGCGACGAGCGTGAGCGCGCCGGCCTCGTCGATGTCGTCGGCATCGGTGAAGTTGAACAAGCGCTGCTCGGCACAGAACACGGCACGGCGCAGCGCCAGCGCTTCACGCAGCTCCCAGCCGTCGGTCGCCAGCTTCACGCGGTATTCCACTGGCCGATACGCGGCGACTGTTTCGCTGGCCGCGCAGGCGGGAATCCAGTCGGCGGTCATCATGGCGTCAAGCCTTTTCATAGGCCGACAACGACGAGCAAGCGCCACACTTGCCGCAGCCGGCCTTGATGTCCGCGGACTTCAATCCGCCGGCAACCAGCATCTTGCCGAGCGGTTCCAGCAGCTCGCGCATCTCGACCGGATTCGGCGAGCGCTGGTCCTGCAGCGGCGTGCCCTGGATCGGCACGAACGGCACCACGAAGGGATAGACGCCGAGGGCGATGAGCTTCGCGCTCATCTCCAGCACGGCTTCGCGGGTATCGCCGAGGCCGTACAGGATATAAGTCGAAACCTGGCCGCGGCCGAACACCTGCACGGCGTCGTCGAAGGCAGTCAGGTACTGCTCGATGTCGACCGTGGCCTTGCCCGGCATGATCCGCTCGCGCACCGATTGGGTGACCGCTTCGATGTGCATGCCCAGCGTGTCGACACCGGCGTTTTTCATGCGCTGATACCAGCGCGCGTCGTCCGGTGGCTCGCACTGCGCCTGGATCGGCAGCCCGCTGGCGAAGCCGGCGTGAGCGACGGTGGCCGCCTTCACGCCGAACGCGGACTCGCAAAGAATCTCGGCGCCGCGATCGGTGAAGTTCGGGGTGCCGGTGGTCATCACCATGTGCTTGATGCCGTCGAGCAGCATCGCGGCGCGGGCCACTTCACCAAGCTGCTCCGGCGTCTTGCGATTGATCGTGCGGCCGCCGGCCAGTGATTCGCCGATCGCGCAGAACTGGCAGGACGTGGCGCGGCGGCCATAGCGCACGCAGGTCTGCAGCACTGTCGTCGCCAGCACGTCGGCGCCGTGCAGGGTGGCGATCTTCCAGTACGGAATGCCGTCGAAGGTCTGCATCTTGTAGAAGCGCGGCTGCTTCGGGAAGGAGATTTCCTTGATCGGAATCGCGTTGCGCTTGAGCGTGGCCTTGCCGTCAGCACCGGGCGCGCTGACTTCGTAGGCCGATGCCATCGCGCCCGCCGAGTGCACCGGCACCATGATCGTGCGGCCGTCGACGGTCACCGCCTTGTGGTCGCTCGGGCCGGCGCCGCCGCGGCGGCTGGGCGCGCCGGCGGAAGCATCCGCCAGACGCAGACCCTGCGATTGCAGTTCGGTCAGCAGCTGAGAAGTGTTGGCGGTTTCCATGGACGGCTCCTGGATGACGAATGAATAAGGGCTTCAAGCAAGAATCAGCGCAGCGCCGCCTTGCGAGCGTCGGGCAGGGGGATGACGCGGTCTGAACTTGGTGCATCGAGCGGCTGCGTTTCAGGACCGCTCAGCGGCGTCGAAACCTCCGGCGTCGGCAAGCCTGAAACAGGAGCCGTGGCGCGGGAATCGAGCACCAGGCTCAGGAGTTCGGGGCGCGCATAGTGGCCGACCGAATCCATCATCCGTTTGCGCTTGGTGATCAGATTCATGTCGCAGTCGGCGATCAGCAGGCCTTCGCCGCCGCGCAGCGGTTCGACCACGTGGCGGCCTTCGGGCGTGATGATCGCGGTGTAGCAGCCGCCGGCGAAGGCTTTTTCCAGCTCGGGCGTCGGCGCTTGCGAGCGTTTCTGTTCCGGCGTCAGCCAGGCGGTGGCGTTGACCACGAAGCAGCCGGATTCCAGCGCGTGGTGGCGCATCGTCACTTCCATCTGGTCGGCGAAGATCGGGCCGACCAGCGAGCCCGGGAACTGCGAACAGTGAATTTCCTCGTGCTGCGCCATCAGTGCATAACGAGCCAGCGGGTTGTAGTGCTCCCAGCAGGCCAGCGCGCCGATGCGGCCGACAGCCGATTCGACGACTTTCAGGCCGGAGCCATCGCCCATGCCCCAGATCATTCGCTCGTGATAGGTCGGCGTGATCTTGCGGCGCTTGAGCAGCAGGGTGCCGTCGGCGTCGAAGATCACCTGGGCGTTGTAGAGCGTGCCGTGATCGCGCTCGTTGACGCCGAGCACCACGACCATGCCGGCGGCTTTCGCGGCGGCGGCAATCGCATCGGTGACCGGGCCGGGAATGGTCGGCGAATCTTCGTACAGCTTGAGATGCGTCGCGCCCATCGAAACCGCGGGCATGACGAACGAGAAATAGGGGTAATACGGCACCACCGTTTCCGGAAACACGATCAGCTGCGCGCCCTCGATGGCGGCGTCGGCGATCGCTTTCAGCACCTTGTCGACAGTGCCGGTCGCGGAGTCGAGCACCGGGTTCAGCTGGGCGGCGGCGACTCGGACGATGTTCTTGGCGGGCATGACGGAGATCCGTTCTGGGTGCATCAGGATGCGGTGTGAGCTGAAAACGCCACCACCCGGCTGACCGGGAACTGCGCGCGTTGAGGAGGCGCTCGCAGCTCGGCAGTCAGCGGGTGGGGCTGGAGCAAAAGCGTTCGGCGGGAATCAGACCGTCCAGGTGTGGATGACGAACGCGCCTTCGCGATGCAGCAGGCACAGGTCCAGCACGTCGAGCGGGTTGATCGGCCGAATGCCCGGCAGCAGCGAATGCTCGCCGTGGCCGTAGAGCATCTGCAGCGCGAAGCGGCAGCAATAAACCTTGCCGCCTTCGGCCATGAACGCGTTCAGCTGGCCGGCGAAGTTCTGCGCGCCCGGGAAGGCTTCATCGCCGATGGTCGGGAAGCCGCGCTGGATGCCCAGGGTGACGCCCGGACCGTAAAGCAGGATCGAGGTCTCGAAGCCTTTGCGCTGCAGGCGCTTGGCCTGAAGAATGTTGACCAGGCCGATCGAGCCTTCGAAAGCCACGGTGTGGAAGGTCACCAGCGCTTTCTCGCCTGGCTTGGCCTTCACGTCTTCAAAGACCTTCTCTTCGTAATCGACGAAGAAATCGCCTTTCTTGGTCGGGGTGGTGGTGACTGCTGGCATGGATCGACTCCTGGCTGATGGCGGCGCGAATGAGCGACGCAATGGGAACGGTGGAAAGCGGGTGAAGGGCAGTGCGCCAGAGGGCGGCGTCACGCCAGGGGTATCGCAATCCACGTGCCATAGATCGGCAAAAAAATGCGATCACTGTGCAATCAGTATGGGAAATTGTTGGTTTCCCTGAAGTTTTGATTGGCAGTTCGATCAGCCGGCGCAGAAGCCTCGGCTGAGATCGCCACAGTGAGTGCTGCTAGGGCAGGAATTTTTCGCCTGAAATCAGGGCGCGCGCCCTGATTCAGCGCGCCAGAACAGTGCGGACAGCGTTGCAGAAGCTTTCCGTGCCGATTCGATTCTCATGATGTGTGCCGAGTAAGAGGCCTTGTTCATGGCCTATCGGAAGCGAAAAGACCGTTCTTTGATGGCGACCTGCGCGGCGGCTATCGATTCTTTCCGGGTTCTCAAGCGCTTCAGGCGCCGCTTCGGCAGATGCCCGGTGATCGCGGAATGTCTGCACCAGTTCGAAACACTGCTTGCAAGTGTTTGTGATGTTTCGGAATTGTATTGCTCTATCGGGCCTGGATTCGACAGATCAGCGCAGTGAATGCTGCGAAAAGGTGCATCTGGCTCGAACGATCAGAACTGTTGCGCAGTGATTTTGGGGATTCCGGTCGGCCCCGATTGGTCTTCTGCAGCAGTGATCGCATTGCATCGAAGCGCTTTTCGATTGCTGGCTGGCGAATAAAATCGATCAAAAACAATGGCTAAATATCGATCTTCAACCGGTCTGGCTGAGTGATCGCATCCTTTGCGGCCGGTTTTCGTGAACCCAGACGCCGCCGATGCCGCGAAAAATTGTCGCGTGCAGGAATTCCCTTGAAGAGCAACACATTGCAGAACAATCAGATAAATTGATCGCTAATTATTTGCAACAGTTGGCATATCGTTTGCTCCTGCGATCGCCGAACCCGCCAGCGAGCGCTTCGGGTTCCCAGCCGTCTCGCGGCGTTCGATCGATCAACTAGGGAGCTACACCATGACCAGCAACACTCGCATTCTGGCGCGCGGCAGCGCCGCACTGATGTTTCTCGGCGCCAGCCTGGGCAGCGGCGCCGCGCAGGCATTTGCCGTTGAAACCGGCGGCATCACCTTCAGCGTGTCCGGCAACGTCAACACCAACTACACCTTCACCAACTGCGACAAGAACCCCGGCGTGGTGGCTGGCAGTCTGTTGTGCGCAGCGCCGGCGGGCGCCTCGGGCAAGGCTTCCAGCCTGAACTCCGGCAATCTGCCGAATGGCATCGTGCTCGGCGTGAAGACCCAGGTTTCCGGCGTCGACACCGCCGTGTTCTATGGCTTCTATCCGGGTGTGGCGAACAACGACTTCGCGTTCGGCAACGGCCCGAATCTGGGCAGCGGTGCCGGCAACGTTGCGCTCGGCAGTCCGAACCTCGACATCAGACAGGTCTACGCCACGTTCAGCACCGCCGAACTCGGCACGCTGAAAGTCGGCCGCGATTACTCGATGCTCGGCTTCGACGCGATCGTCAACGACATCACGCTGATCGCCGTCGGTGTCGCCAGCGTGCGCACCGCGACCTCGCCGGCCAACACCACGCTCGGCACGATCGGCTTCGGCCATCTGTTCTCGACGCCGAACGCCGGCATCACCTACACCACGCCGAGCTTCAGCGGCCTGACCGTATCGGCCGGCATCTATCAGCCGCTCGATGCGATCGCGCTGACCGGCATCGGCGCGGGTTCCACTGCGTCGGCCAAGCCAGCGCCGCAGATCCAGGGGCAGGTCAAGTACAAGTTCGGCGCGACCACGGGCCTCAACGGCTTCGTGTCCGCCGACGGCCTCTACCAGAAGCAGGAACTGACAGTGGCCGGTGCCGGCGCTACCTTGACCGACCGCAATCCGGTGGCACTCGGTTTCGATGTCACCAGCAAGGTCGCTTACGCCGGTGCCGCGCTGGTCGGCCACTACTATTACGGCGAAGGTCTGGGCGCGTATTCGTACTTCATCGAAGGCTTTTCGCCGACCGGCAAGGCACGCGTCTCCCAGGGCGGCTACATCCAGGCGACCTACACCTATGCCAAGACCACGCTCGGCGCGAACTACGGCATCAGCCGCCTGAACACCACCGATGGCGATGCCGATGGCGGCGATCTGCTCAAGGCAAACAGCAAGTACACGATCGGCCTGTATCACAAGCTGCTCGACAACCTGACCCTGACCACCGAGTACACCGACGCCAAGTCGAAAGCCAACAGCGGCGCGACGATCAATACCTCGAACTACAACGTCGGCTTCTTCATCTCGTTCTGATCGCTGTCCACAAGCTTGTCGCGGTACCCGGACACCTGCTGCGAAATGGCCGCTGCAGGTGTCCGGCTTTTTGCGTCAACGATCAATCCTCGTAGGCCTCGATCGTCACCTGCGCATCCGGCTGGTCGGCGAAGCGAGCGGCGAAGCTTTCGATGATCGCGATCTGCATTTCGGCATGGCCGCAGGCAAAGCCATGCTTGCGGCGCACCCGCTCGCTGCCACGTTCCAGCGCTGCGCGGCTGATCGCCACGAACTCGCCGAGCGGATAGCTCTTCCCCGGCCCCAGCGCGCGGCGAATGGTGGTCGATGGCGAGTAGCAGCGCGTGGCCGACTGATCCGGCCAGCGAACGCGAAAGTGGACTTCGGGCATGACCCGGCTCCGTGGTTGATGCAGACCGCCGCCACGCCGTACGGCGCAGTCCCGGAAGCTGCAGCAATCGATATGCCATTACCGGCTTTCCACGATGCAATCACCGTGCGATCATCACCGCAGGCTGATGAATTGATGAGAAATTTACTTGTAGCCCGATGAGGCGCTGTTGCATGCCTTCGTCGTATCACGGCGCTGGACAGTCGCTGTGGCTTGCCCCTTGCACGATCCGAGCGACGAATGACCCGGCTGCACCGAAACCGAGATCCCTTTCGATGAGCACGACGCCGAACCGCTGGGCTGCGATGGTCCGGGCCAGCAGCAAGCCGGCCTATCTGGCGATTGCCGATGCGATTGCCGATGACATCCAGGCCGGCCGGCTCGCCGCCGAGCAGCGTCTGCCGCCATTGCGCGCGCTGGCCAAGCATCTCGATCTCAACTTCACCACCGTCTCGCGCGGCTACGCCGAAGCCCAGCGCCGCAAGCTGATCGACTCCCAGGCCGGCCGTGGCACCTTCGTGCTTCCGGCGACACCGACGCCGACCGTGGTCCGCTCGCCAGCCGCGGTCGGTCTGATCGACATGACCATGAACATGCCGCCGGAGCCACAGGACGGCATCACCCAGCAGCGGTTGCGCGCCGGTTTCGCCGCGCTGCGCGAAGTGCCGGATCTGCACGCGCTGCTGCGCTATCAGGAGTTCGGCGGCGGCCCGGCGGATCGCGAGGCCGGTGCGCGCTGGCTCGGCGAGCGCATCCCGGATCTGCAGCCGAACCGCGTGCTGGTGGTGCCCGGCGTGCAGTCGGCATTGCTGGCGCTGTTCTCGGTGCTGGCGCGGCCCGGCGAAACGATCTGCTGCGAAGCGATCACCTATCCCGGCGTGAAAGGCCTGGCAGCGCAGCTCGGCATTCGCCTGATGGGCCTGCCCAGCGACGATGAAGGCATCGACCCCGAAGCCTTCGGTGCTGCCTGCGCCTCGTTGCTGCCGAAGGCGCTGTACTGCAATCCCACCTTCCTGAACCCGACGACGGCGACCATGTCGCAGGCGCGCCGCGAAGCGATCGTCGAGATTGCCCGCCGCTACTCGGTGCCGATCATCGAGGACGATGCCTACGGTTTCCTGCCCAGCATCGCGCCGGTGCCGCTCGCCGTGCTGGCGCCGGAACTGGTGTTCCACGTCACCGGTTTCGCGAAGTGCGTCGGCGCCGGTTTGCGAGTCGGCTATCTGGCGGCGCCGAACACGCGCTACACGGCGCGGCTGTCGTCGAGCCTGCGCACCTCGAGCGTGATGGCTTCGCCGATCACCACGATGCTGGCCACGCAATGGATCAACGACGGCACCGTGAAACTGGCCACCGAAGCGATCCGCGAAGAATCCCGGGCGCGACAGGCGATCGCCACCGAAGTGCTGAAGCGCGCCGACTATTCGGCGCAGCCCGAAGCCTTCCACCTCTGGCTGCGGGTACCGGCGCCATGGAACCGCATCGAGTTCGCCACCCATCTGCGTTCGAGCGGTGTCGGCGTGGTGGTCTCCGATGCCTTCACCGTCACCGGTCCGGCGCCGGAAGCGGTGCGCGTCTGCCTCGGCGGCATCTCCAGCCAGCAGGAATGCCGGCATTCGCTGGAGATCATCGAGGACGCGCTGGAGCAGATGCCGGAGGTTGCGTCCGGCGTGATGTGAGGTCGCGGCCGTTGACCAGATGGCCTCGACGATGTTCCACCGCGCCCACCCAGTGGCTCAGGGACGAATCAGCATCTTCATCGCCGAGTCCTGCTTGTCGTGGAACACACGGAAGGCTTCATCGATCCGCATCAGCGGAAAGCTGTGCGAGAAGTAGTGTTCCGGCTGGATCACACCGGACTCGATCAGGCCCAGCGCTTCCGCCATGAACGGTTGCACCGAGGCAAAGCCGTTCATGTGCAGGCTGATGTTGCGCAGGAAGACGTTGGCGAGGTCCAGGTTGAAGGTGGAATCGCAGAACACGCCGATCGCGGCCACCATGCCGCCGGCGCGCACCAGGTCGAGGCTCATCTGCAGGGATTCCGGAAGCCCCACGACCTCGATCACCTTGTCGAAGCCGCGGCCGCCGGTTTCGGCGAGCGCCCGTTCCTTCCAGTCCTCGTCGCCGGTATTGATGCCGATCGCGCCTTTGCGCCTCGCTATATCGAGGCGGTACTCCAGCTTGTCGAGCACGACCAGGCGGCCGGGCCCACGCTGCAGGGCGATGTCGAGGGTCATCAGGCCGGTCGGTCCACAGCCGATCAGGGCGACGGTCTCGCCGATGCCGATGTTGGCCAGACGGTTGGCGATGATGGCCGACGGCAGGTTGCATGACAGCGTCACGGCCGCCTCGTCGGATATGCCGTCCGGGATCCGCATCGCGTGCCCTTCCGCGTAAGGGATGACCAGGGCTTCGGCGTGTGTGCCATTGATGTTGCCAAACGGCACACCGAAGCCGTAGACAGCGCTGTGGGTGGTCTCGCAATGGGCGGTCTGACCGGCCTCGCACATGAAGCAGTGTCCGCAGGATACCGAGTAGCCCATGCTGATCCGGTCCTTCCGCTTGAAGCGGGTGACGGCCTTGCCGACCGCGACGACTTCGCCAATCAGCTCATGCCCGGTCTGGGACTTGCCCTTTTCCATGATCGCATCGAGCGCACCGCGGTAGAGGTGCAGATCCGATCCGCAGATCGAGGTGCCGGTGACCTGAACGAGAATCTCGTGATCGGCCTGCATGCGCGCGTCTGCGATGTCGGTGCAACGGATATCGCCCGCGCCGAAGTAGATCGCTGCCTTCATATCCTCTCTCCTCGAAGTCCTTGCGGTGGTCTTGTTATGACTGCGCGGAGATCAGGAGTCTTGAGAACCAGCCGAGCGGAAGACGCCGCGGCGCGCACTTGCGCCTGCACGCCCCGCCTGGCCGAGTGGTTCCCGATGGGGCAGTGCAGAGTCTTGCCCGCATCTATCGTCCCGCGCCGTGGCAGGTTACCCGCGCAGCATCGGCGAATCTCTCACTCACGCAAATGAGGGATCGATGCCGCAGTGATAATGGGGGCGATCGCGGATCCGCGGTGTCATCCGGTCGCCGGGCCAACGAGGGCCACGTCGCCGTCAGTCGTGCAGCAGGCCGGCATCGACGGTCAGCACGCGATCGGCGAGGTAGTCGACCTCGGCGCGCGAATGGCTGACATAGATCATCGGCACGCCGGTCTCGGTCTTGATCCGCTTCAGGAACGGCAGGATCTGCTGCTTCAGGCGTTCGTCCAGCGACGACAGCGGCTCATCAAGCAGCAGCAGGCGCGGCGAATACAGCAGTGCCCGACCGAGCGCGACCCGCTGGCGCTCGCCGCCGGATAGCTGCAGCGGCCGGCGATCGAGCAGGCCGTCTATCTCCAGCAGGGTCGCAACCTGCGCCAGGGTGAATCGACGCGCATCGGGCGTCAGCTGCTTCCAGCCGTACAGCAAATTGTCGCGCACGCTCAGATGCGGGAACAGCTGGCCGTCCTGGAACACCAGGCCGAAGTGACGTTGCCAGGGCGGCAGGAAATGCTGGCGGGTGACGTCGACCAGACAGTCATCGCCGAAATGCAGCGAGCCACGCTGTGGCTTCAGCAGGCCGGCGATCAGGCTCAGCAAGGTGCTTTTGCCCGCGCCGGACGGGCCGCAGATGCCGGTGACGCCGGGGCCGATCGTGGTCTTCGCGTGCAAGGTGAAGCTGCCACGCGACAGCACCACATCAAGCGCCAGCATCGCGGCCTCGCGGTTCAAGCTGGCCGAGCAGGCGCTCGGTGCGACGGGTGATCAGATGGCTGGCGATCAAGGCCGCGAAGGCCAGCGCGATCGACAGCAAGGTCAGCCGCAGTGCCGCCGCTTCACCATCGGGCAGATGCGTGAAGCTGTAGATCGCCAGCGGCAGGGTGCGGGTCTCGCCAGGGATGTTGCCGACGAAAGCCATGGTCGCGCCGAACTCGCCGAGGCTGCGCGAGAAGCACAGCATGGCGCCCGCAATGATGCCGGGCAGTGCCAGCGGCAGGGTGACGCTCAGGAACACGCGCCAGGGTGCTGCACCGAGCGTGCTCGCCGCCTGTTCCAGACGACGATCGATCATCCGGAACGCCAGCCGCACCGGCTGAACCATCAGCGGAAAGGCCATCACCGCCGAGGCCAGCACCGCGCCTTTCCAGGTGAACGCGAGGACGATGCCGAACTGCGCCTGCAGCCAGCCACCGACCGGCCCCTGGGTGCCGAGCAACAGCAGCAGCAGATAGCCGGGCACCACCGGCGGCAGCACCATCGGCAACTGCACTAGTGCGTCGACCAGCAGCTTGCCGCGAAACTCGCGACGGGCCAGCAGCCAGGCGAGGGCGATGCCGGCCGGCAGGCAGATCAGGGTTGCGCAGCTCGCAACTTTCGCGGACAGCGCAAGCGCCTGCCACTCGTCCGGCGTCAAGGTCATGCCGGGGTCATCGGGGTGTCAGCAGCACGAAGCCATTGCGCTGGAAGACCGTGGCTGCTGCAGACGAGGTTTTCAGATAGTCGAGGAACGCCGCCGCTTCCGGCCGCGCGTCGGCGATCAGCGCGAACGGGTAGATCACCGGCTTGTGGCTGTCGGCCGGGAAGGTCGCGACGACTTCGACCTTGTCGCTGATCGCCGCATCGGTGGCGTAGACGATACCGGCCGCACATTCGCCGCGTTCGACGAAGGCGAGCGCGGTGCGCACGTCATCGGCACCGACGATGCGGCCCTGCAGCGCGTCCCACCAGCCCAGCGCAGTCAAACTCTGCTTGGCGTAGATGCCAGCGGGCACCGAGCTGGTTTCGCCGGTGCACAGCTTGCCCTCGAAGGCCTTGGCCAGATCGCCACCGGCGCGCATGTCGACCTTGAAGCTGCGGCCTTTCGGCGCGATCAGCACCAGGGCGTTGCCGAGCAGGCTGATGCGCGTGCCCGGCGCCAGCTTGGTCTTCTGCTCGACGTAGTCCATCCAGCCGAGATCGGCCGAGGCGAACAGATCGGCCGGCGCGCCGGCTTCGATCTGCTTGGCCAGCGCCGACGACGCCGCGTAGGCCAGGCTCGGCGCCGGATGTCCGGCCTGCTGCCACTGCTTGCCGATCTCGTTCAGCGCGCTGCTCAGGCTGGCGGCCGCGAACACGCGCACGGCTTCCTCCGCCCGGGCGGTGAAGCTGAGAACGAACAGGGCGACGAAGGCGAAGGACAGGCGCATGGATGAAACCGGAGCGATGTGGGAGCGCCGATATTAGGTGGTTTACATAGCGATGGAAAAACGAAGACGGCCGATCGAGTCGATCGCTGGCTTCAGGACAGCGGCTTCCGCTTGGCCATCATCTTCGCCATCTGCCGGCGCATCGCTGCGGCATAGATCGCAAACGGCACCGCGCGCTTGAACAACCAGATGCGTTTTTCCTTCACGTGGGTCAGCACATGGAAATCGCCTTTCGCGACACCGGCCAAGACCTGCGCGGCAATCTCGTCGGCACCGATCTGCGACTTGTTGATCAGCTTCGAGGTCAGCCTTGCCATGTCGGCATTCGCGGTGCGGACCGACTCGGCGAGATTGGTGCGGAAGAACGCGGGGCAGACCACGCTGACCTTGATGCCATGCGGATGCAGTTCCGCGTGCAGGGTTTCGCTGAGCGCGACGACGGCGGCCTTGGTCGCGTTGTAGGCCGACATCATCGGCGGATGGATCAAGCCGGCCATTGACGCGATGTTGATCAGATGCCCGGACTTCTGGCGTTTGAGCATCGGCGTGAACACCTTGCAGCCACGCACCACGCCGAGCAGGTTGATGTCGATCATCCACTGCCAGTCGGCGATCGGCATTTCATCGATGCCGCCGGCATCGGCAACGCCGGCGTTGTTGAACACCAGATCGACACCGCCCCAGTTCGCCTGCAACCAATCGGCCGCCGCTTGCAGGCTGGCCTCGTCGGTGACATCGCAGGGCAGGGCATGCGCGGTGGCGCCGAGTGCGGTCAGGGCCGCCAGTGTTTCCGCACAGCGCGCGGCGTTGATGTCGCCGATACAGACCCGCGCGCCCTTGCGTGCATAGGCTTCGGCCAGTGCGCGGCCGAGGCCGGAGGCGCCGCCGGTGATGAAGACGCGAGTCAAGACTGCGACTCCTTCAGCTTGGCCAGGCGGCTGCCGTACTTCGCCAGTTCGACCTTGGCGATCATGCCGCGATGGACTTCGTCCGGGCCGTCCGCCAGGCGCAGCACACGCGCCTGCGCATAAAGCATCGGCAGAATGGTTTCGTAGGCGACACCGGCGCCACCGTGAATCTGGATCGCCGCGTCGACGACGGTCTGCAGCACGTTCGGCGCGACGACCTTGATCGCCGAGATTTCCGTCAGTGCCGCGAGCGCGCCGACCTTGTCAATCTTCCACGCGGCGTACAAGGTCAGCAGGCGCGCTTGATCGATGGCGATGCGCAGATCGGCGATCCGTTCGCGGTTGCCACCGAGGTTGATCAGCGGCTTGCCGAAGGCGACGCGATCAAGCCCGCGTTCGATCATCAATTGCAGGGCGCGTTCGGCAGCGCCGAGGCAGCGCATGCAGTGATGGATGCGGCCCGGGCCGAGCCGGCCCTGGGCGATCTCGAAGCCCTTGCCGACGCCCTTGATGATCGCCGAGGCGGGCAGCCGCACGTTGTCGAACCAGACCTCGCCATGGCCGGCCGGCGGGTCGTACTCGCCGAACACGGGCAGCATCCGCTTGATGGTGATGCCCGGCGTGTCCATCGGCACCAGCACCATCGAATGCTGGCTGTGGCGCGCCGAATCCGGCTGCGACAGGCCCATGAAGATCACCACCTTGCAGTTCGGATGGCCGATGCCGGACGACCACCACTTGCGGCCGTTGAGCACGACTTCGTTGCCTTCGACGATTGCCGTGGCGCGCATGTTGGTGGCGTCGGATGAGGCGACATCGGGCTCGGTCATGCAGAACGCCGAGCGGACTTCGCCAGCCAGCAGCGGCTTCAGCCAGGTTTCCTTCTGCTCATCGCTGCCGTACTTGTAGAGCACTTCCATGTTGCCGGTGTCGGGTGCGGAGCAATTGAACACTTCCGGCGCCAGCAGGCTCTTGCCCATCTCTTCGGCCAGCGTTGCGTACTCGACATGGCTCAGGCCGCCGCCGAGATCCGGGTCCGGCAGGAACAGGTTCCACAGGCCTTGCGCCTTGGCATCGGCCTTGAGCGCTTCGAACTCCGGGCTGACCGTCCACTGCGTCCAGTCGCCGCCGACCTTGCGCTCGGCGATCTCGCGCAGATGCTGCGCTTCCACCGGCAGCACGCGGTCCTTGATGAAGGCGCGAATGCGGCGAAGGTAATCCTGCGTACGCGGGCTGGGGGCGAAATCCATTGTGGTTCTCCTCAATCTGGGCCGACACGATAGCGATGCGGCGAGGGCGGCGCCATGGCACCGGGCGTGCCCTTGAAGCGCACGCACATCGGGCTGCACGTGGTCGTGCCCCAATCTTCATGCGAGGCTGGCGCATCTGAACGATGAGACTGCGCATGCAAGACGCCCCTCGCGAGAAGCTCCTCGGCACCCATCGCTTCGGCCCGTTCTTCTGGACTCAGACGCTGGGCGCGTTCAACGACAACGTGTTCAAGAACGCGCTGGTGATCCTGGTCAGCTTCGGCATCGCCGGCTTGAGCCAGGACCAGATCAACCTGTACGTGAACCTGGCCGCCGGCCTGTTCATCCTGCCCTTCTTCCTGTTCTCGGCAACGGCTGGCCAGCTGGCCGAGAAGTACGAGAAATCGCGGCTGATCCGGATCATCAAGTTCGTCGAGATCGGCATCATGGGTCTCGGCGTGATCGGCCTGTATCTCGGCCAGGTGCCGTTCCTGCTCGGCGTGCTGTTTTTGATGGGCGCGCAGTCAGCGCTGTTCGGCCCGGTGAAGTATTCGATCCTGCCGCAGGCGCTGCATCCCGCCGAGCTGATCACCGGCAATGCCTGGGTCGAAGCGGCCACCTTCCTGGCGATCCTGCTCGGGACCATGCTCGGCGGCTGGCTGATCGCGCGCAGCTATGGCGTGCCTGGCGTCAGTGTGGTGATCGTCGCCATCGCGGTGCTCGGCTATCTCACCGCGCGGGCGATTCCGACGGCACCGGCGGCCGCGCCCGATCTGAAGATCAACTGGAACGCGTTCAGCGAAACCTGGCGCAACATCGCCTTCATGCGCAGCAACCGCACGGTGTTCCTGTCGGTGCTCGGTATCTCCTGGTTCTGGTTCTACGGCGCCACCTTCCTCGCCCAGTTGCCGAACTGGACCAAGCTGAACCTGGGCGGCAACGAGCAGGTGGTGACCTTGCTGCTGACCGTGTTCTCGCTCGGCGTCGGCCTGGGTTCGCTGCTCTGCGAGCGCTTGTCCGGCGATAGGGTCGAGATCGGTCTGGTGCCGCTCGGTTCGATCGGCCTGAGCCTGTTCGGGGCCGATCTGTACTTCGCGGCACCGGGTGAAGCCACGACGATTGGCCTCGGTGCGGCGGCCTGGCTGGCGCAAGCCGGCAGCGTCCGCGTGCTGGTTGATCTGATGCTGATCGGTGTTGCCGGCGGCCTGTTCATCGTGCCGCTGTACGCGCTGATCCAGACCCGCTCCGCTGCCAGTCACCGCTCGCGGATCATCGCCGGCAACAACATCCTCAACGCCGCGTTCATGGTCGCCTCGGCGATGCTGGCGATCGCGCTGCTGAAGCTTGGTCTGAATATCCCGCAACTGTTTCTGGCGGCGGCGATCCTCAACGCCGGTGTGGCGATATTCATCTACGGCCTGGTGCCGGAATTCCTGATGCGCTTCATCGCCTGGATGATGATCCGCGTGCTGTATCGCATCCGCGTTTCAGGGCTGGAAAACATTCCCGAGGAAGGCCCGGCGATCGTCATCTGCAACCACGTCAGCTTCGTCGATGCGCTGATCGTCGGCGGCAGCGTGCGCCGGCCGCTGCGCTTCGTGATGGATCACCGGATCTTCAGGATTCCCGGCATGAACTTCCTGTTCCGCACCGCGCGGGCGATTCCGATCGCACCAGCGAAGGAAGACCCGGAAATGCTCGAACGCGCCTACGCCGAGATCGACCAGGCGCTGAAGGATGGCGAGATCATCGGCCTGTTCCCGGAAGGCCGGCTGACGCCGGATGGCAGCATCCAGCCATTCAAGTCCGGCATCGAAAAGATTCTGGCCGCGAACCCGGTGCCGGTCGTCCCGCTGGCGGTGCGTGGCCTCTGGGGCAGCATGTGGTCGCGCATCGATTCGCAACTGCGCCGGGCCCGCCTGCCGCGCCGCTTTCGCGCCGAGATCGAACTGCTGGCGGCTGCGCCGATCGCGCCCGAGGACGCGACTGCGGCGGTGCTGGAGGAGAAGGTGCGGGCGATGCGGGGCGACCGGGCTTGAACGTCGCGAGCAGCCACGGGTCGAAACAGGCATGAAGGCTCTGCCCATCCTGTCGGTCTCGACGCTGCTGTTGCTGGCGCTGACCGGCGTGCTGCGGCCGGTCGCGGCCGGGGGTGACATCTATCGCTGCCAGGCTCTGAACGGCACGCCGATCTTCCAGGACCAGCCCTGCAACCAGGCGGACGGCACTCGTGAAGCGCGTGATGGCCGCGAAGGCGTCCGCCTGCCGTCGGCGCCACCACCGGCGGAGGAAGCGGCGGTCGTTGCCGAGCGTTATCGCCGCTATCTGGAGCAAGCCGGCAACGATCGCCGCGAGCAGGCGGCTGCCGATAGCGCCGCTGCCGATCGTCTGCGAGCCGAAGCGGCGGCCAACTCGCAGCCGGAGGAACGGGATGAAGTCTGTGACGATCCCTACGTCGTCGAAGCCGATCAGCGCTGCCGTGATCGGGGCTGGTCGTCCGAGCGCATCTATCCGGTCTTCGTGCCGTATCGGGGACCGTTCCGGCCACGGCCGCCAGTCATCAATCCGCGCCCGCCCGTGGTCGCACCGGTACCGGGTGAGGGCACGCGACCGACCCGCCCGCCACCGCGCATCCCGCGCGATCCGCGTGCCGAGATTCTCGACACCCGGCGCTGATCGTCTTTTCTATTACCAGCGCTGTGGCACGCGCTTGACCTCTTTCAGGTCGTAGCCCATCGCCGCGATCTTGGCGAGGTGGCGGTCGTACTCGGTCTGGCTCATGTCCGGCTTGCGGGCCAGCAGCCAGACCAGATCACGCTTGGTGCGGGCAACGATCACACTCGAATAGTCGTCCGCCAGTTCGGTGATCAGGTACTCGCCCTTGATCGGCCAGACGAACTGCATGCCCCATTCGGCGTTGTTGGTCCCTTCGACGACGAAGCCCTTCGGCGTGTACTTCTTCGGCTTGCCGTCGAAGCCGCCGTCGCGGAACGTGAAGGTGGTGGCGATGCTGCCGTCGTCGTTGAGCTTGTAGTTCTCGATCTGGTTGTAGCCGTCCTTGTCGATGAAGGTCGGCACATAGGCGATCACGTACCAGTCGCCCATGAAGCGCGGCAGATCGACCTTGGCGGCGCGTTCGATCGGCGGCAGATGCGAGGTGGAAGCGCAGGCAGCCAGCGTTGCAGCACACAGCGAGGTAGCGAGACGCAACAGGCGATTCATCAGGGAATGCTCCGGCAAGGGAAAGGGGCTGAAGTTCAGACCGCCTTGTCCCGGTGACGTTCGTTCCGCTCCGAAGCTAAAGCCCGAAGGCCAGCGGCAGCAGCGCCCGGGCCGTGGTCTTGCGCACGCGCTGGCCATCGCGGCTGAGCATCAGCACCTCGATGTCGTGACCGCAGATGTTCACCGCTTCGGCGAGCACTTGGCGGCAGCGGCCGCAGGGCGCGATGAAGTCGCCGGTCACTGCGGCTTCCAGTTCGCCGACGGCGGCGATCGCGATGGCGACGATTTCGTGCAGCCGTCCGGCACTGCTGGCGCTGGCGATGGCGACCGTTTCGGCGCACAGGCTCAGGCCGTAGGACACGTTCTCGAAGTTCGCACCGCTGTGCCGGCTGCCGTCGGCGAACAGCAGGGTGGCGCCGACGTGGAAGCGCGAGTACGGCGCATAGGCGGTGGCCGTGGCCGCGAGTGCGGCACCGACCAGCGCGCGCTCGTTCGGGTTCAGCTCGTCGATCGGCGTGACGCTGACCGCTGGCAGCGCCGGATCGGTTTCAGCGTTCATCAGAGCTCGTCCGGTGGCGACTTGGCATGCCAGAAGATCCAGGCCAGCGCCGCATGCACCGGCAGCAACAGCAGGGCCCAGTGCAGGTTCTGCTGCGCGACGCCGGGCACAAAGCGCAGCAGCACGGCGATGAGGCTGGTGACCACCAGCAGCATGGCGATGCGCCGGGTCAGCCGCGCCGGCCGCCAGCGCGGCCGCGGATAGAGCAGCAGCGAGCCCGCCAGCCACAGGCTAAGTGGATTGACCAGCAGCAGGCTTTCGTTGCGCCAGCCGGCCCAGTGCTCGGTCGCGCCCCAGAGCAGCGCCAGCAGCACACCGCCGAGGCCACAGAGCAGAGAGAAGCCGACGGCGATCGGCATCAGCAGCCAGCGTGCAGTGACTGCACCGCGAAACTTCGCCAGGCCGAGCAGGACCGCCGCCAACGCGACTCCGGCGAGCAGGAACTGCAGGCGCAGATCCGGTGCATGGTCCGGCGGATCGCTGACGCCACCACCGGGCAGCAACCGCACTTCGCGACCGATCAGCGGCAGCACGCGGCCGTCGCCATCGGTGACGGTGGCGCCGCGCAGCGCCTGCATCAGCACCAGCGGCGCAAAGCTTTGCTGCCAGAGATCGATCGGCTTGTCGGCGGTCGGGCCCAGCGCCAGATCCATGACCACCATCAGCAGCGCATCGGGCGAAATCAGCTTGGTCGCTTCGCTGCGCCAGGTTGCTTCAGTAGCGTGGCCGACCAGTTGCGGCTTCAGGCCGCCGGCCATCGCGTAGTCGAGCGCGTCACGCACCCGCGTCGAGCAGTTGGAGATGAAGTAGTCGTAGCCGTACTCGGCGTTCTCCGGCTGCACGTTCCATTCGAGGTAGTCGCGCAGCAGGCCGATCTGGCGGGCATCGAGATTCAGCTGTTGTTCCAGCGCCCAGCGGCCCTCGGCCTGGTAGTTCAGCAGATCGCGTTCGAGGTAATTCGGCACCACGCGATAGGTCATGTGACCGCGCGCGAAGTTCAGGAAGAAGTTAGGCGCCGAGAAATCGAAGATGCCGTAGTTGAAGCTGATCGCCCGGCCGCTCCGGGTATCGCGGATCAGCAGCGCGTTGTGGCCGAAGCGCTGCCAGTACAGCGAGCCCGGCTGGAAGGTGACGATGCTGGCCGTCAGGTTTTCCGCCGGCTGGCCGCTGGGCACAAACGGCGCCGCTTGCAGCCGCGGCGCAACCATCGTCAGCAGCAACAGCAATACGACTGCGAGCTTCATGCGCAGACCCGAAAGAAGCTTGGGCATCGCGGAGTCAGCCGACCTCAGGTCTGCGACAGCGTGACCTGCAGCAGGTGCACCCTGCGGCTGTCGGCGCGCTGCACGATGAACTGGAAGCGGTCGATCTGCACGCTTTCGCCACGGCGCGGCATGTGGCCGATCTCGTGCATGACCAGCCCGGCGACGGTGTCGAAATCTTCATCCGAGAAATCGGCGCCGAAGTATTCGTTGAACTCGGCGATCGGCGTCAGGCCCTGGACCAGGAAGCGGCGATCGTCCTGCTTGAGGATCTGCGCGCTTTCCGATTCGTCGTGCTCGTCGTCGATCTCGCCGACGATCTGTTCGAGCACGTCCTCGATGGTGACCAGGCCCGCCACACCGCCGTACTCGTCGGCGACCAGCGCCATGTGGTTGCGGCTCTTGCGGAAGTCCTTGAGCAGCACGTTGACTCGCTTGGACTCCGGCACGAACACCGCCGGCCGCAGCCAGCGGGCGAGGTCGAAGCGTTCGCTGTCGGCCGAGGTGAAGCGCAGCAGATCCTTGGCCAGCAGGATGCCGGCGATCTCGTCGCGGGAATCGCCGATCACCGGATAGCGCGAGTGGCCGGCTTCGACGACTTCGCGCATCAGCTGATCGAGCGGCCAGTCGCGCTCGACGATCACCATCTGCGCGCGCGGCACCATGATGTCGCGCACCTGCAGCTGGCTGGTCTCGAAGACGCCGCGGATCATCGAGGCGGCATCGGAATCGACGAGGCCGGATTCGTGGGCGCCGTCGAGCAGATCGTTGAGGTCTTCGCGGGTCCGCGGGCCGCCAGCGAGGCGCTGGGTCAGGCGCCGCCACCAGCTGGAAGGGCTGGCTTCGGTTTCGCGTTCGGAGTAGGAGCTACTGGGGCCGTCGTTCATAACCAGGAAAAAAGTACCAAGAACCATGCCGCGCGCAGCGTGTTGGTGTGCGCGCAGCCTTGACCCGCTAGGCCTCTCCTTGAGGCGCTACAGGTTTCGATCGAATTTTGACCAGTCTAGCGCAATCGCTTTGCGCTTCCGTGGCGCGTCGACAAGACGTCAATAAGGATCAGGGAAGCCGAGCCCGGCCAGAATCGCCCGTTCTTCGGACTCCATCATTTCCGCCTCGCCATCTTCGAGATGGTCACGGCCGAGCAGATGGAGCACGCCGTGCACCACCATGTGCGCCCAATGGGCGCGCGTTTCCTTGCCCTGCTCGTCGGCTTCGCGCATTACTACCGGCGCGCAGATCGCCAGATCGCCGAGCGGCGGGCCGTCGTCGGTTTCCTCGAAACCTTCCGAGTCGTACGGGAACGACAGCACGTTGGTCGGGTAGTCCTTGCCGCGATAGCGGCTGTTCAGCGCGGCACTTTCGGCTTCGTCGACGATGCGGATGGTCAGTTCGCCATGCGTGTGGCCGAGGGCCGCCAGCGCCCATTCGCGCAGTGCCGCCGGTGCCGGCACACCCGCCGGCGGCACGCGGCGCTGGATGGTGATGTTGTGGCTGACGCTCATTGCCCTAGCGGAAATCCTTCGCGGCCCGCTCGCTGGCCTCGTAAGCCTCGTAGGCGCGGACGATGGTCTGCACCAGCGGATGACGGACGACATCGTTGGAGCCGAACTGCGTGAAGCCGATTTCCGGCACGCCCCTGAGCACGTTCATCGCGTGCATCAGGCCGCTGGGGACGTGCTTCGGCAGATCGATCTGGGTGACGTCGCCGGTGACCACGGCCACTGAGCCGAAGCCGATGCGGGTCAGGAACATCTTCATCTGCTCGACCGTGGTGTTCTGCGCTTCGTCGAGAATCACGAAGGCTTCATTCAAGGTGCGGCCCCGCATGAAAGCCAGCGGCGCGACTTCGATGACGCTGCGCTCGATCAGCCGGGCCACCTTCTCGAAGCCGAGCATTTCGTACAGCGCGTCGTACAGCGGCCGGAGATAGGGATCGATCTTCTGGGCCATGTCACCGGGCAGGAAGCCGAGCTTCTCGCCGGCCTCGACCGCCGGTCGCACCAGCACCAGCTTGCGCACGCGATCGCGCTCCAGTGCTTCGACGGCGCTGGCCACGGCGAGATAGGTCTTGCCGGTACCGGCCGGGCCGATGCCGAAGCTCAGCACGTTATTGGCGATATCGTCGAGATAGGCCTTCTGCAGCGGCGAACGGCCACGCACGACGCCGCGCTTGGTGCGGATCACCACGTCGTCGCCATTGCGGGCGCCGGGGATCGCGGCGAGCTTCGAGCGCGGCGCGAACTCGTGCAGCGCCATGTGCACGTTCTCGCCGTCGATCGCGCCGTATTCGGTCTGGTCGAACAGCGAACGGATCGCGCTTTCTCCGGCTTCGGCCTCGTCAGCCGGGCCGATCACCACATAGCGATTGCCGCGGTTGCGGATTTCGATGCCGAAGCCGACTTCCAGCGAACGCAGATGGGCGTCGAAGCTGCCGTTCAGATTGGCGATGCGCGGGGCATCGTCCGGGTCCAGCGAGAAATCGCGCCGGGAGATCGCAACGGGGTCAGAGGTATTCAATAGTTTGCGGGGTCCGGGGTCTGTTGCCATTACTTTGGTCGCTGCGGCAGAGGTCGTTTTTCCGCAGTGCAACTTGCGAGGAGCGGCCAATGGCCGACCCATTGGCGCGACGAGCAAGGCAGCAATGCGGAAAAACGGCCCCGCCCCGAAGGGTTGCGGCCAAAAAGCCGCCATGCCGCGTTGCGAGCCTTGAGAATAGAACAACTATTCTCTGCGGCTCGCGCCTTGCCTGGCGGCTTTTTGACTCGCAACGCAGCGATCAAAGTAATGGCAGCAGACCCCTAGCGTCGGCGGTGACGATTTCGCCGCGCAGGGAATTGGCCATGCTGGCGGTCACCTGCACGTCGACGAACTGGCCGACGAGACGGGCGGCATCGTGAGCCGGGCCATCGAAATTGATCGAGCGGTTGCAAGGTGTCTTGCCGGTCAACTGGCTACCACCCTTGCGTGACGGCCCGGTGACCAGCACCGACTGCACGGTTCCGACCAGACGCGCGGCAAATTGTTCACCGAACTCGCGGATGCGCGCCTGCACCCGTTCGAGGCGCGCCTGCTTCACATCCAGCGGCACGCCATCGCGCAGGTTCGCCGCCGGCGTGCCCGGGCGCGGCGAGTAGATGAACGAGTAGGCGGCATCGAAGCGCGCGGCTTCGATCAGCGCCATCGTCTGCTCGAAGTCCTCATCGGTCTCGGACGGGAAGCCGACGATCAGATCGGTCGACAGACTGATATTCGGGCGAACCTTGCGCAGCCTGAAGATCTTGCGCAGGTAATCGGCCTGCGTGTAGCCGCGCTTCATCATCGCCAGGATGCGATCGGAACCGCTCTGCACCGGCAGATGCAACTGGTTGTCGAGCTTCGGGATCGAGGCGAAGGCATCGATCAGTGCGTCATTGAAATGGGCCGGATGCGAGGTGGTGTAGCGCACCCGTCCCAGGCCATCGAAGCGCGCCAGGATGTGCAGCAGCAGCGCCAGATCGCAGTGCGAGCCATCGGCCATGACGCCGTTGTAGGCGTTGACATTCTGGCCGAGCAGAGTGATTTCGCGCACGCCCTGGCCGAGCAGTGAATCGACTTCGGCGAGCACGTCATCGAGCGGCCGGGAGATTTCCTCGCCGCGCGTGTACGGCACGATGCAGAAGGTGCAGTACTTCGAGCAGCCTTCCATGATCGACACGAACGCCGTCGGGCCTTCTGCGCGTGGCTCCGGCAGGCGATCGAACTTCTCGATCTCCGGGAAGCGGACGTCGACCGCCGGGCGCAGGGTGGCGCGGGTCTGGTCGATCAGCTCCGGCAGGCGGTGCAGGGTCTGCGGGCCGAACACCAGATCGACAGCGGTTGCACGCTTGGCAATGGCATCGCCTTCCTGGCTGGCGACGCAGCCACCGACCCCGACCAGCCTGCCGGGTTTCGCGGCCTTCCAGGCTTTCAGGCGGCCGAGATCGGAGAACACTTTTTCCGATGCCTTCTCGCGCACCGAGCAGGTGTTCAGCAACACCAGATCGGCATCGTCGATATCCAGGGTCCGCTCGTAGCCACGCGCGGCCTTCAGCACGTCCACCATTTTCGACGAGTCGTACTCGTTCATCTGGCAGCCGAACGTCTTGATGAAGACCTTGGAGGGCGGTGCTTGGGTCATTCCGGGCGTGGATCTGGGAGGCGCGAAGTATAACGGACGCATCCGCGACGCCTGGATGGCGGTTCTTTTGCGCGAGTGACCGCAGGTGTCCGGACCCGTCCGACTCTGTCCGCGGACAGGTTCTGTGCGACAAGTGTTTGTCTGCATGGAAATTTTTTTGCAATCGCTTTAATCCAGATGGCGATCTCGCTGCATCTCAGAGGTGCCGAAACGATAACGGCGCAAAGCACGCCGATCCGGCACCACTCAACTGACGCATGCGAGGACGACCATGAATTCGATCACCACCCCCATCACCACCCCAACCACCGCCCAGCCGGTTTCCTATGCGAGCCGCCGTCTGGCCGCCCGTGAAGAAGGCCGTGGCCTGCAGACGACCGCCGCCATCATGGCCGCGCTGGCCCTGCACATGAGTTTCGCCGTGGCGCTGATCCGCAGCGGCACCGATGCCGAGCGCATCTATGCGCAGCAGAGTGTCGAGCTGTCGGGCACGGTGGCCGATCTCGGCACCTTGCCGGCGATCCGCGTGGTTGGCCGTCGCGCCAGCTAAGCCAGTCGCGCCGATGCGTCGGCCATAAAAAACCCCGCAGCGGTTTCCCGATGCGGGGTTTTCGAATCTGATCAGCCGGCCTTTGTGCAGGCCGGCTGATCCGTCAAGCATCAGCCCGGCGGCGTTTCGGCCGGGGCTTCAGCAGGTGCTTCAGCTGGCGCTTCCTCGGCCGGGGCGGCTTCGGCAGGCGCCGATTCAGCCGGCGCTTCTTCTGCAGGCGCTGCTTCCGCCGGGGCAGCTTCGGCAGCCGGTGCTTCTTCGGCCGGCGCAGCTTCAGCAGGTGCCGCTTCCGCCGGAGCGGCTTCGGCAGGCGCTGCCTCGGCCGGGGCGGCGTCAGCAGGTGCTGCTTCAGCAGGCGCGGCTTCCGTCGATCCTTCCACCGGAGCGACGCTGACACCGCCGCCGCTGATTTCAGTGATCTTCAGTTCGACGCGACGGTTGAACTCGCGACCTTCGTCGGTGGCGTTGTCGGCCACCGGCATCGATTCGCCGAAGCCCTTGCTGGTCATGCGGTCCGCAGAGACGCCGCGGCCAACCAGATAGGCGACGACCGAGGCGGCACGCGCATCGGACAGCTTCAGGTTGTACGCGTCGCTGCCCTTCGAGTCGGTATGACCGTCGATCTCGACCTTGATGTCCGGACGCGCGATCAGCGCATCGGCCACCGGATCAAGCAGTGCCTTGGCATTGACAGTCAGCTTCGCCTTGTCGAATTCGAAGTTGACGCCGCGCAGCACCAGGGTGTCGCCTTCCTTGCAACCGTCGAGGTTGATCGGCTGGCCAGGGACCGGCGGTTCGCACGGCGGCGGCGGCGGCGGCGGAGGCGGAGCTGCTGCTTCCTCGACCGGCACGACTGCCACTTCTTCCTTCGGCGCTTCGACGGCCGGAGCCGAGCCGCGACCGCCGAGCGGAATGCGCAGGCCGACGTTGATCGCGATGTCCTGGAAGTACTGGTCGCGCGACGGGCTGATGCCGACATCGCTGCGGCCGTGGGCGTCATGGCGATACAGTGCTTCGACGCGCAGTGCAATACCCGGTGCGAACGGACCCAGCGGGGCATTGCTCAGCGTGAACAGGTAACCGAGGCCTGCGTCGAAAATCGTCGACGTGTAGTCCTTGACCAGACCCGGCAGATCCTTGCCCTGGCCGCGCGAAGCGGCGAGGCGGATGTAGGCGCCATCGAGCAGCGGATGGGTCGGGAACGGGAAGATGTTGGCGCCGGCACCGGCGCCAAACAGCTTCGCATCCTTGCCGGAAGAGCCGTTCGGATAGTTGGTGAAATGACCGAAGACTTCGAGGTCAAGGTTGTTGGTCAGTCGCTTGCCGACGGAAATGCTACCGCCAACGCCATCATCCTTGCTGCGATCGCTGTCGCCGATCGTGTAGTTGCCCATCGGCGATACGTAGAAACGGCGGTCCGTGTCGTCTGCGTGGACTGCCGTTGCCACGCCCGACCAGAGGGCGAGCACGAGCAAGCCGTTTGGACGGATGCGAAAATTGATCATCGTTCTCCCCTGCGCTTTATTAGTGGTGGTGCGAGCCACGGCTGTTGAGAAAGTAGCCGTACGAACGAGTTTTTATCACGCGCCAGATGGCAGCGACAACTATAGGGCGCATGTGAGGTTCAACCCTTGGACGTCGCCGACTATACTGCGCGCCCGTCGAGCATCGCCGAACTGTGGCCCATAGCGTGGAAATCAACCCGATCAAGAGTGAGATTACGGCCCTGCGAGTGCGTTTCGACGCGCTCCGGGGCTATCTTTGACTACGATGTCAAGTGTGAGCGCCTGGACGAAGTCGTCAAGGAACTCGAACAAAATGATGTCTGGGACAACCCCGAGCGCGCACAGACCCTGGGCCGCGAGCGGGCGATGCTCGAGAACATCGTCCAGCCGCTGACCAAGGTCCGCACTGCGCTCATCGATGCCGCCGAGCTGCTGGAGATGGCGGCCGAGGAAGGCGACGAGGGTTCGGTTGCCGCGATTGCCCGTGAAGTCGACGGTTATCGCGCCACCGCCGAGGACATGGAATTCAAGCGCATGTTCGCCGGCGAAGCCGACGCCAACAACTGCTTCCTCGACATCCAGGCCGGCGCCGGTGGCACCGAGGCGCAGGACTGGGCGTCGATGCTGCTGCGCATGTACACGCGCTGGGCGGAAGGCAAGGGCTTCAAGGTCGAACTGCTGGAACTGAGCGATGGCGACGTCGCCGGCATCAAGTCCGCCGCGTTGCAGATCGAGGGTGACTACGCCTACGGCTGGCTGCGCACCGAGACCGGCGTGCATCGCCTGGTGCGCAAATCGCCGTTCGATTCCGGCAACCGCCGCCACACCAGTTTCGCCGGCGTCTACGTGTCGCCCGAGATCGACGACAAGATCGAGATCGACATCAATCCTGCGGACCTGAAGGTCGATACCTTCCGTTCTTCGGGTGCCGGTGGTCAGCATGTCAACAAGACCGAATCGGCGATCCGCATCACCCACGTGCCCACTGGCATCGTCGTCGCCTGCCAGACCCAGCGCAGCCAGCACAAGAATCGCGATGCGGCGATGAAGATGCTGCGTTCGCGGATGTACGAGCAGGAACTTCAGAAGCGCAATGTCGCGAAGCAGAAGATCGAGGACTCCAAGAGCGATATCGAGTGGGGTCACCAGATCCGCTCGTACGTGCTCGACCAGTCGCGGATCAAGGATCTGCGCACCGGTGTGGAAATCGCCGACACCCAGAAGGTGCTCGATGGCTACCTCGATCCGTACATCGAAGCGAGCCTGAAGTCGGGTTTGTAAATCTCCAAGAAAAACATGACCGACGAACAGAAGCCGCAGGACGAAAACCACATCATTGCGACCAGGCGCGAGAAGCTCGACAAGCTGCGCGCCGCCGGTCAGGCGTTCCCGAATGACTTCCGTCGCGATGCGCTGGCCGAAGCGCTGCACACGCGCTACGGCGCGCTCGAAGGCGAAGCGCTGGACGTCGAAGCCTTCGGCAACCGCCACAAGCTCGCCGGCCGCCTGATCGCCAAGCGGGTGATGGGCAAGGCCAGCTTCGCGCAGATCCAGGACATGAGCGGCCGCATCCAGGCCTTCGTGCAGAACGAAGCAGTTGGCCTCGAACGCTATGCCGAGTTCAAGACCTGGGATGTCGGCGACATCATCGCCGTGTCCGGCACCATGTTCCGCACCAAGACTGGCGAGTTGTCGGTCAAGGCCGATGCGATCGAGCTGCTGGTCAAGACCGTGCGGCCGCTGCCCGAGAAGTGGGCCGGCCTCACCGATACCGAAATCCGCTATCGCCAGCGCTATGTCGATCTGATCGTCAATCCGGACGTGCGCCGCACGTTCCAGATCCGCGCCGGTACCGTGCGTTCGATCCGCAGCCACCTCGATGGCCTTGGCTTCGTCGAAGTCGAGACGCCGATGCTGCAGCCGATCGCCGGCGGTGCCACCGCCAAGCCGTTCGTGACCCATCACAACGCGCTCGATCGCGACCTGTTCCTGCGCATCGCGCCGGAGCTGTACCTGAAGCGCCTGGTGGTCGGCGGCTTCGAGCGGGTCTACGAGATCAACCGCAATTTCCGCAACGAGGGGCTGAGCACACGCCATAACCCCGAGTTCACGATGCTCGAGTTCTATCAGGCCTATGCCGATTATCTCGATGCGATGGATCTGGTCGAAGCGCTGATCCGCAATGCCGCTCAGGCCACGCTCGGCAGCACGAAGCTGACTTATCAGGGCGTCGATTTCGATCTCGCGCAGCCGTTCACGCGCGTTTCGATGAAGGACGCGGTGGCTGCCGAGAACCCGAATCTCGACGCCAGCCAGCTGTTCGATCGCGACTATCTGGCGGCTGCGGCGAAGGCGCTGCACATCCCGGTCAAGCCGGACATGGGCCCGGGCAAGCTGCTGACCGAGATTTTCGAGAAGACCGTCGAAGCCAAGCTCGTGCAGCCAACCTTCATCATCGAGTACCCGACGGAAGTCTCGCCGCTGGCGCGCCGTTCCGACTCGAATCCCGAGGTCACCGACCGCTTCGAGTTCTTCGTCGGCGGCCGCGAAGTCGCCAACGGCTTCTCGGAGCTGAACGACCCGGACGATCAGAAGGAGCGCTTCCTCAAGCAGGTGGAAGCCAAGGATGCCGGCGACGACGAAGCCATGCATTACGACGCCGACTACATCCGAGCGCTCGAATACGGTTTGCCGCCAACCGCTGGCGTCGGCATCGGCATCGATCGCCTGGTGATGTTCCTGACCGATTCGCCGTCGATTCGCGACGTTCTGCTCTTTCCGGCCATGCGGCCGGAAAGTTAAACAGTCATCCCCGCGATGCGGCCGGAAGTCTGATCAGGACGTCGTACAAAAAAAGCCCGGTCATCGCTGACCGGGCTTTTTCATGGCTGTACCGTCTTCAGGTCCGGCTGCGTTCGCGACGCTCGGTCACGGTCAGGGTCGGGTCGTAGCCGGATTCCTCGGCCACAGCAGCCACAGCCCGCGGGAACAGGCTGTAGCGCGATGGCCGGACTCTGATGCCATCGCCGATCTGCCAGCGCTGCACATCGGGATCGGGATGCGGCAATTCGATCTCGATGACGTCACCGCTGCTCAGCAGCTTCACGCCGAGGCGCAGCAGCAGGCCGGTGCGCTGGGTCTCGACGACCTTGCCGGCGAGCGCGGCGATATCGTCGTCACCGACCACGCGCAGCTCGTTCGGCCGGGTGTAGACATTGACCGGGCCCTCCGGCTCGGCACCGGCGGTGGCCAGCACCGCCGTCGCGCCGTTGAGCAGCAGCGCGCCGCGCTCCACCCGCGCCGGCAGCACGTTCGGCGTGCCGAGGAAGTCGTAGACAAATGGCGTGCTCGGCGCGTCCCAGACTTCGTCGGTGGTGCCCACCTGCTCGATGACGCCGCGGTTCATCACCACCACGCGATCGGCGAGTTCCAGCGCTTCTTCCTGATCGTGGGTGACGAAGATCGTCGTGTAGCCGGTTTCGCGATGCAGGCTGCGCAGCCAGCGACGCAGATCCTTGCGCACCTTGGCGTCGAGCGCGCCGAACGGCTCGTCGAGCAGCAGGACCCGCGGTTCGATGGCCAGCGCACGCGCCAGTGCCACGCGCTGCTTCTGGCCGCCGGACAACTGTGCCGGATAACGCTTCTCCAGCCCGCCGAGCTGTACCAGTTCCAGCAATTCGCGCACCCGCTTGTTGATCGTCGCCGTATCCGGGCGCTCCTTCTTCGGGCGGACGCTGAGACCGAAGGCGATGTTGTCGAACACGGTCATGTGCTTGAACAGCGCGTACTGCTGGAACACGAAGCCGACCTTGCGCTCCTGTACGGTGAGGCCCGTCGCATCGATCTCCCCGAAGCGCACCTGGCCGCCGTCGAGCGGCTCCAGGCCGGCGATCGCGCGCAGCAAGGTGGTCTTGCCCGAACCGGATGGTCCGAGCAGCGCCAGCAGTTCGCCGGAGGCGATGTCGAGATCGATGCCGCGCAGCGCGTGGAAGCTGCCGTAGTGTTTCTGCACGCGGCGAATCTGGATATCCATGTTTGTCGGGAGTTGAGGCGTGATCAATGGCGGCGCGTGGCCGCGAGCTGATCGGCGTAGCGCCATTCGAGGAAGGACTTCACCGCCAGGGTCACCATCGCCAGCAGCGCGAGCAGGGACGCGACCGCGAATGCGGAAACGAACTGGTATTCGTTGTAGAGAATCTCGATGTGCAGCGGCATCGTGTTGGTCAGGCCGCGGATGTGGCCGGAGACCACGCTGACCGCGCCGAACTCGCCCATCGCGCGGGCATTGCAGAGCAGCACGCCGTAGAGCAGCGCCCACTTGATGTTCGGCAGGGTGACCTTGGTGAAAGTCTGCCAGCCGGTCGCGCCCAGGCTGAGCGCAGCCTGTTCATCCTCGGTGCCCTGTTCCTGCATCAGCGGAATCAGCTCGCGGGCAATGAACGGGAAGGTCACGAAGATCGTGGCCAGCACGATGCCGGGCGTCGAGAACAGCACCTTGCCGATGTGATCGCCGAACCAGGGCTGAGACCAGCCCTGCGCGCCGAAGATCAGCACGAAGATCAGGCCGGCAACCACTGGCGAGACCGAGAACGGCAGATCGATCATGGTGATCAGCAGTTGCTTGCCGCGGAACTCGAACTTGGTGATCGCCCAGGCCGCGCACAGGCCGAAGACCAGATTCAGCGGCACGGCGATCGCCGCCGCGATGAAGGTCAGCTTGATCGAGGCCAGCGTTTCCGGATCGCCGAACGCGGCGAAGTAGGCGCCTGCGCCCTTGCGCAGCGCTTCGACGAACACCGACAGCAGCGGCAGCAGCAGGAACAGCGACAGGAAACCGAGCGCCGCAGCAATCAGCAGCCAGCGCACCAGCCGCGGTTCATTGATGACCGAGTTGGTTTGCTTGAGCGGTTCGAATGGCAGAAACGCCGCGTCCTTGACGGTGTGATTCATGACCTGCTTCCCGAGACCAGTCTTGGTTTTGTGAGCTGCTGCCCGGCGTCCCTGCCGCGACTTCGCGCGATCGACGACCGCTGGCCCAGCCATCCCTGGCTGGGCGTTCGACGCCGTAGCGAGCGGTGCTCGCTAAACACGTCGCCTCACCCACGCCTGTAACAAGTTGATGGTCAGAAGCAGCAAAAAGGACAACACCAGCATCGTCGCGGCGACGGCAGTCGCGCCCTTGTAGTCGAATTCTTCGAGCTTGATGATGATCAGCAGCGGCGCGATTTCCGAAACCATCGGGAAGTTGCCGGCGATGAAGATCACCGAGCCGTACTCGCCGACGGCGCGCGCAAACGACAGCGCGAAGCCGGTGACCAGCGAGGGAAACACCGCCGGCGCGATGACCCGCAGCACCGTCTGCCAGCGCCGGGCGCCCAGCGTCGCGGCCGCTTCTTCGAGATCGCGTTCCACCTCACGCAGCACCGGTTCGACGGTGCGCACCACGAACGGCAGGCCGATGAAGGTCATCGCCACGATGATGCCGAGCGGCGTGTACGCGACCTTGATGCCGGCCAAGGCCAGCACCGAGCCGATCCAGCCGTTCTCCGAGTACAGCGCGGTCAGCGCGATGCCGGCGACCGCGGTCGGCAGCGCGAACGGCAGATCGATGAAGGCATCGAACAGGCGCTTGCCGGGGAACTCGTAGCGGACGAACACCCAGGCAACGATGGCGCCGAACACCGCATTCAGCACGGCGGCAATCGCGGCGGCACCGAAGCTCAAGCTGAGCGCTGCGAGCACGCGCTCGGAGGTGATGACTTTCCACAGCCCGGCGAAGCCCAGTCCCGAGGCCTTGAAGAACACGCCGGCCAGCGGGATCAGCACGATCAGGCCGAGATAGAACAGCGTGAAGCCGAGGGTCGGCGTCAATCCGGGCATGGTGCGCCGGGTCCGGCGCGGCCGGGGCAAGGCAGTGGCGGTCATCGGTGAGTGGACTTATTTCTTGGCGAACAGCTGATCGAACAGACCGCCGTCCGAGAAATGCACGGACTGTGCCTGTGCCCAGCTGCCGAAACCTTGTTCGACGGTGAACACGTTCACGGCCGGGAAGCGGGCCGCATTGGCTTGCAGCACCTTGTCATCGGCCGGGCGTACACCGTTGGCGGCGAACAGCGCCTGGGCTTCCGGACTGTAGTGGTATTCGAGATAGGCGCGGGCCAGTTCGGCAGTGCCGTGTTTGGCAGCAACCTTGTCGACCACGGCGACCGGGTTGTCGGCGCGCACGGTCAACGAGGGCACCACGACTTCGAAACCGTCCTGGGTGAACTCTTCTCGGGTCAGCGCGATCTCGTTCTCGAAGGTCAGCAGCACATCGCCGACGCCGCGCTGCGCGAAGGTCGTGGTGGCGCCACGGCCACCGGTGTCGAGCACCGGCACGTTGGCGAACAGTTTGCCGACGAAGGCTTTCGCCGCATCGTCATTGCCGCCTGGACGCGTCTTGGCGTACTGCCAGGCAGCCAGGTAGCTGTAGCGGCCGTTGCCCGACGTCTTCGGGTTCGGGATCACCAGCTTGACGCCGGGTTTGACCAGATCGGACCAGTCGCGGATGCCCTTCGGGTTGCCCTTGCGGACGATGAACAGGATCGTCGACCACGACGGGCTGGAAGCCTGCGGAAAGCGCGTCTGCCAGTCCTTGGCCAGCAAGCCGCTGGCGGCGATCGCGTCGATATCCAGCGGGCTGTTCATCGTCACCACGTCGGCTTCGAGGCCGTCGATCACCGCACGCGCCTGTTTCGACGAGCCGCCGTGGGAGACGTTCAAGGTCGGCTCGCTGCCCGTGCGCCGCTTCCATTCAGCGGCGAACGCGGTGTTGTACGACTTGTAGAAAGGCCGGGCGACATCGAACGAAGCATTGAGCAGTTCGGCGGCACCCGGCGAGCTGGTCGCGAGTGCGAGCAGCAGCCCGGCAATGGAGGAGAGAGTTTTCATCGTTTGCGGGGCCGCGAAGCCTGATCTTGGGCTTTGGGCCTACTTGGCCTGGTAGATCTGGTCGAACACGCCGCCATCGGCGAAATGGGTCTTCTGCGCCTTGGCCCAGGAGCCGAAGACGTCGTCGAGCTTGAACAGCGTGGTCTTCGGGAAGCGGGCGAGATCGGCCGGCGCGGCGCTTTCCGGCTTGAACGGCCTCAGATAGTGCTTGGCCGCCAGCTTCTGACCAACCGGCGTGTACAGGAAGTTCAGGTAGGCCTCGGCCTCGGCGCGCGAGCCATGCTTGTCGACGTTCTTGTCGACCAGCGCCACCGGCGGTTCGGCGAGGATCGAATAGTTGGGGGTGATGATGTCGAACTTGTCCGGGCCCAGTTCCTCGATCGACAGCAGGGCTTCGTTCTCCCAGGAGATCAGCACGTCGCCGAGGCCACGCTGGACGAAGGTGGTGGTCGAACCGCGGGCGCCGGTATCGAGCACCGGCACGTTCTTGTACAGGCTGGTAACGAAGGCCTGGGCCTTGGCGGCGTCACCGCCGTTGTTCTTCAGCGCGTAGCCCCAGGCGGCGAGGTAGTTCCAGCGCGCACCGCCACTGGTCTTCGGGTTCGGGGTGATCACCGAGATGCCCGGCTTGATCAGATCGGACCAGTCCTTGATGCCCTTCGGATTGCCCTTGCGGACCAGGAACACGATCGTCGAGGTGTACGGCGAAGAATTGTTCGGCAGGCGCTTCTGCCAGTCGGCCGGCAACAGGCCGCCCTTTTCCGAGATCGAGTCGATGTCGTAGGCCAGCGCCAGGGTGACGACATCGGCTTCGAGGCCGTCGATCACCGCACGCGCCTGTTTGCCGGAGCCGCCATGCGAGGCCTGCACGGTGGTCGACTTGCCGGTCTTCGCCTTCCAGTCGGCGGCGAACTGCGCGTTGATGTCCTTGTAGAACTCGCGGGTGGGGTCGTAGCTGACATTCAGCAGGTCGGCGTGAGCGGCCGCGCCGCCCAGCAGAAAGGCAGCGGCAGCGAGGCGGACGGCGCGGAGCGCCAGCAGGCGGGTGGTCATGGAGATTCCGGAATTCTGTAAGGACTGGGACGAGGGTGTTCGCCGCTGACGGCAGCGGAAGACGGTGAATTATTCGCAGACCATTATGTAATTCAAAAGACTTACAAAGTTCTTTTTAAGCTTTCAATCGAATAATGCTGACAAACCCGATGCGGTCATTGCAAGACCGTGCTGGCTGCCTAGATCGTCCGTCCGGCGGGCCGATGACGACCGGCCAGGTCAAGCAAAGGTCAAGTTTTCGACGAAAGGAGGGAACTTATTTATATAGAGATAATGGATATTAAAATTTTGCTTTTAATATCGTTAATGTCAGCGCCCATCGGGTTCCCCCTCCGATTGATCTCCAGCCCTGACCACGATGAAAAGCCAAGACCAAACGATTTCGATTGCAGCGGCGACCACGCCGAATTCCGGCAAGCCGGACGCTCGCCAGCCCCGCCGGCGCCTGACCCTGGGCTCAGCCGCCTCGGTTGCGTTGCTCTATCTCTGGGCAGCGCCGGCCCTTGCCCAGGAGCTCGCCCAGAGTGCTGTGGTGCCGCCTGCCGCGCAGCCTGGCGACGCCGCCCAGCCGGCTTCGGAATCGGCAGCCGGCGTCGAAGTGGCGCAGACCGAGGTCGCGAAAGCCGAGGTAACGCCCGGCAACAGCCCCGCCGTGCTCGACGAGGTGCAGGTCACCGCGCGCCGCAAGACCGAAAGCCTGCAGAAAGTGCCGATCGCGGTATCGGTCATAAACGGCGATTTCCTCAACCAGACCGGCGCCTTCAACGTCAATCGCCTGAAGGAAGCGCTGCCGAGCGTGCAGTTCTACTCGACCAATCCGCGCAACTCCGCGCTCAACATCCGTGGTCTCGGTGCGCCGTACGGCTTGACCAACGACGGCATCGAACAGGGCGTCGGCCTTTACATCGACGGCGTCTATTTCGCCCGTCCGGCCGCTGCCACGCTCGACTTCATCGACGTCGAGCAGATCGAAGTGCTGCGTGGCCCGCAGGGCACGCTCTACGGCAAGAACACCACGGCCGGCGCCGTCAACGTCACCACCAAGAAGCCGAGCTTCACGCCGGGTTCGGCGGTCGAGTTGTCATACGGCAACTACGGCTACGTGCAGGGCAAGGCCTCGCTGACCGGCCCGCTGACCGACGATATCGCCGCCCGCATCTCGTTCTCCGGCACCCAGCGCGACGGCTTCCTCTACAACGTTGCCACCCAGGATGACGTCAACGACCTCAGCAATCTCGGCATTCGCGGGCAGATTCTCTACAACGTCCTCGACAACCTGAGCCTGACTTTCGCCGGTGACTGGACGCGCCAGCGGCCCGAGGGCTACACGCAGGTGGTGGCGGGTGTCGCGCCGACCCTGCGTGCAGAGAACCGCCAGTACGCCGCCATCGCGGCCTCGTTGAACTACACGCCGCCGAGCTTCAATGCCTTCGATCGTCTGACTGATGTCGGCTCGCCGATCCAGTCCTACCAGGACCTCGGTGGCGGCTCGCTGACCGCCGACTGGGACACGGGATACGGCAAGTTCACCTCGATCTCCGCCTATCGCGTCTGGGATTGGCGTCCGTCGAATGATCGCGATTTCATCGGTCTGCCGGTCAATACCGTTTCGGCCGCCACGTCCTACCAGGAGCAGCTGTCGCAGGAATTCCGCTTTGCCGGGGACATCAACGACGATCTGAACTACGTCGTCGGCCTGTTCGGTTTCCATCAGGTCATCAAGTCCAACCCGGTGCAGACCACCGCGCTCGGCTCGGCCGCTTCACGCTGGCTGCTGGCCGGCACTGCCAATGCCAGCAACTCGGCCCTGCTCGATGGCCTGACCCAGCGTCTCAGCGTCCGGTCCGTGTTCGACAGCGCCGCACTGTTCGGCCAGCTGGAGTGGAAGCTGACCGACCAGATCCGCGTGTTGCCTGGCCTCCGGCTGAATTACGACCGCAAGAAGATCAACTACGACGCACAGGTCTCCGGCGGTCAGGACACCTCCAACGATCCTGCACTGCGTGCCGTGCAGCTCGCCCAGCTGCCGCAGCAGACCTACGCTGACGATATCGATGACACCAATGTCTCGGGGCAGATCACGCTGGCCTACAACCCGATCGAGGACGTCGACACTTACGCCACCTATTCGCGCAGCTTCAAGACGGTGGGCTTGAACACGGCGGGCGTTCCGAACATTCCCGGCACCAGCAATCCGGATTTGAGCCTGGCCACGATCAAGCCGGAAAAGGTGGCCCACTACGAGATCGGCATCAAGACCCGGCCGTTCCGTAGAGTCACCGTCAACCTGGCGGCATTCAATACCGACATCAAGGACTTCCAGGCGCAGGTGCAGGACAACTCGGCGGCGACCTCGCGTGGCTACCTCGCCAATGCCGACAAGGTGCGGGTCCGCGGTGTCGAGTTCGACAGCAACGCCCGCTTCGGCGAGCACGTCAGCGTTTACGCGGCGGCGACCTACACCGACGGCAAGTACCGCAAGTTCACCAACGCTCCGCTGTCACTCGAGAACACGGGAAGGCCGCGTCCGAACGATGTCGAGGACATCTCCGGCAGCCGCCTGCCGGGCATATCGAAGTTTGCGACCAGCCTCGGAGGCGAACTGTTCACGCCGGGCAGCTTCCTGGGCCGCGCTGGCGATTACTTCACGGGCGCCGATTTCAGCTACCGCTCCGGCTTCTCGTCGTCGGCCACGCCTTCGGATTACCTGAACGTGGACGGCTACGAACTGGTCAACGCCCGGATCGGCTTCCGCAGCTCGAAGGGCTGGGATCTGTACTTCTGGACCCGCAACCTGTTCGACAAGCACTACTACGAACTGCTGTCGCCGGGCTTTGGCGGCACCGGTCTGTACGTCGGCCAGCCGGGCGATCCGCGCACCTTCGGCGTGACCTTCCGCGCCGAGTTCTGAAGCTGGTCCAAGAGGCTCGAGAGGCCCGCTTCCGGAAACACCGGGGGCGGGCTTTTTTATGCGATTGCCGACTGAAGGGCTGGCATATCGACCTGGAAAAAATGCAAAATATGAATATTGAATTTATCTTTAATTCCGGAAAGCGATGAAGAGTTCTGCAAGTTTCGCGAAAATCTCGCCCATGCTGCGCCTGACGGTGTCGGTGCTTGCCTTTTCGGCGCTCGGTTTCGCGCCGCTGACGGCATCGGCCACGGATGCCGAACCGGTTGCCGGAGACGCCCCTGCCGCAACCGAAGTCGTCGCGGCACCACCAGCGGAGACCGCGCCTGCACAGGAAGCGAAAGCGGAACAGCCCGAGTCGCATAACTATTACGTCGAGCGGCGCAGCTACGGCACCAAGCGGGTCAGCGAACCGCCGCCGTACGTCAAGCAGCTGAACCAGACCTGGCTCGGCGAGATCGACGGCTTCAAAGACATCGACTGGCTCGACATCGGCCTCGATCACCGCACCCGCTTCGAGATTCGCGACAACGATTTCCGCCGCAACATCAACACGGTCGATCAGCCGTTCCTGCTGCGCACGCGCGCTTACCTGGCAGTGAAGAACAAGTTCGATCCGCTGCGCTTCACGGTCGAGATCAGCGACGCCCGCCGCTTCAACAGCGACTTCCCGCGCGACGTCCGCGATTCCAATTTCCAGGAACCGATCCAGCTCTGCGGCGAGCTGTTCTTCAAGCAGTCCTGGGTCGCAGACAAGCAACTCAGTCTGAAATTCGGCCGCCAGGCATTCGAGTACACCGATCGCCGCCTGCTGGCCCGCAACGAGTTCCGCAACACCACCAACAACTTCGATGGCATCCGGGCGATCCTCGGCAAGCAGTCGGATGAATGGCAGCTCGACGCGCTGCTGCTGCAGCCGATCCTTCGCGATGACAACGGCTTCGACAAGCGTGACAAGGCCAACACTTTGCTTGGCCTGATCGGCGACTACCGCGGCATTTCCCAGTACATCACCCTGCAGCCGCTGTACCTGGTGCTGAAGCAGGACGGCAAGAAGGTTTCCACCGGCATCGAGCGCGAAATCCACACGATCGGCCTGCGCGGCTACGGCATCGTCGGCAAGACCGGCTTCGACTACGACTTCTCGTACAACAAGCAGGTCGGCAACGATGGCCCGCGCGAGCACGATGCGCTCGGCTACACCGGGGAACTCGGCTACACCTTCGCGCAGCCGTGGAAACCGCGACTCAGCGCCGCCTGGAACTACGGTTCCGGCGACGACAATCCCAACGATCAGCAGAGCGGCCGCTTCGAACGCCTGTTCGGTTTCGCCCGGCCGTTCTCGCAGGACGACTACTTCCAGTTCGAGAACATCGAAGCGACCAAGCTGCACTTCGAGCTGACGCCGTCGAAGACCGTGCAATGGGATGCCGGTTTCAGCTGGTACTCGCTGAACTCGGCGACCGATCGCTGGAACAACGCCGGCCTGCGTGATCCGACCGGCCAGAGCGGCACCTACGTCGGCCATGAGGCCGATACGCGGCTGGTCTGGACACCGTCGCGCTACTTCCAGACCGAGCTGCTGTACGCCTATTTCAAGTCCGGCACCTTCGCCGAGAACGCCGGCCGGGGCGGTACGTCGAACCTGTTCTTCGCGCAGTTCACGTTCAGCGCGTTCTGAACGGGCGCCGCGGCCGGATCAGCGCAGCAGCGCGAGTTCCGGGCCGTCGGCGCTGCCGATGCGCAGGGCGGTGGAATCCTGCTGACTGGTCTGCAATACCACCAGCAGGGCCTGGCCACCGTCCGGGTGCAGGGCGGTGTCGAGGACATCGCCGACGCTCTGGCCTTCGCTGCCGGCAAGCACCACCGGCGCACCGCGGGCGATCGTGGCAGCTGAGCTGCGGCCGATGAACATGCGCCGCTTGAGATTGCCGAGGTAGTGCAGCCGGGCGACGATTTCCTGGCCCGGATAGCAGCCCTTGGTGAAGCTGATGCCGTCGAGCTGATCGATGTTCATCATCTGGGCGACATGCTGCTCGCGGGTTTCCGGGTGCAGCGCCGGGAAGCCGGCGAGGATGTCGGTCAGCCGCCAGGCCTCGGTGCCGACCGCCTGCGCATGAGCGGCCAGCTTCGGCCACAGCGCTGCCAGACGTTCGGACGGGCCGTGCAGCGAATAGCGATTCTGCGGCCCGCGCCGACGCATGATGACGATGCCGTCGACCTCCGCACACAGGCACAGCACGCTCGGCACCAGTAGGCCGGCGGCTTCGAGCACGCGATCGGCATTCGGGCCGGCGACGCCGATCGAAATCGCCTCGGCGCCCGCATCTTCCAGCGTCACCTTCGAGCGCATAACGAACATGCGCAGGCGCTTCAGGGTCTCTGCCAGGACGCTGCGGCTGGTTTCCAGCCAGATGTCGTCGCCATGGCGAAGGGCCACGAAGATCGCCAGCACGCGACCTTTCGGCGTCGAATAGCTGGCGAGCTGGCCGCGGCTCGGGGTGAGCTCGCGAATATCGCTGCTCAGCTGGCCCTGCAGGAAGGCATCACGATCGGTACCGCGAACCCGGATGGTGCCGCGATCGGCGAGCGGGGCGATCACATCGGCGCTCAGTGCGGCCGCCGCTTCGGCACGGCGATCGCCGAAATCGGGCAGGCCATCGGCGCCGATGCTGGCGCCGAACTGATTCAGCCAGTCGAAACCGGGGGGCAGCCCCGAGGGCAAACCCGGGGGTAGGGGGGCGGCGACCGGCGGCGTCTCATGGGGCATTAGAGCGTTCAAGTGACACATTTCGTTGCCATCAATGCGTGAATTTTGTCACACTAGCGGGGTTAAGCAGACCTCATTGATCGTGACCTCCACTATCCCACCCGCTGCCCCTGCCGTGACCGACAACGCGTCGGTCGTCGTACCGCAGGACGTGTCCAGCGTATCGGGATCGGCATCTGCCACTCCGCAGGGAACGACTATCGTTCCTCCGGCTGTGGTTCCCGAACTCGGAGGGCGCCGCGATGGCACCGATCCGACGCGCTTCGGTGACTGGGAAAAGGGTGGTCGTTGCATCGACTTCTAGCCGCGGACCATCGATACCAGCGTCCGCACGCCAATCCCCCACAGGAACCTTGATGCCATGTCCGTGAAGCCCGCGTCGTCCAATCGCCCGCTGTCGCCGTTCATGATCGGCCCGTATTACAAGCCGCAGCTGACGTCGATGCTGTCGATCACCCACCGTCTGACCGGCCTCGCGCTGGCCTTCGGCACGATCTTCATCGCCGCCTGGGTCACCGCCGCCGCGACCAGCCCGGAGGTTTACGGTCAGTTCGCCTGGGCCGCCAACAGCATCATCGGCAAGCTGTTGCTGATCGCCTACACCTGGGCACTGGTCTATCACCTGTGCAATGGCATTCGCCACTTGTTCTGGGACACCGGCCGCGGCTTCGCGCTGAAATCGGCCTACGCCAGCGGCTACGCCGTGGTCGGCGCCTCGGTGGTGCTGACCGCCGTGATCTGGATCGCCGCCTACGTTTGAATTTCCTGTCCAAGACCCGGCCATCCATGGCCTGGACTGTTCAATGGAACATTCTGGTCGAGATAGCGCCATCCACGGCGCGGAATGTTCAAAAAATCACTTTATTGGGAGAGTGCTATGAGTCTTAGATCCCCGCTGTCCCAGGCCCGCGGCCTGGGTTCGGCCAAGGACGGTGTCGGTCACTGGTGGATGCAGCGGATGACCGCCATCGCCCTGATTCCGCTGTCGCTGTGGTTCGTGTTCAGCCTGGTCCGCTTTCCGCTGCTCGACCACGCGACGATGGTTGCCTGGATTCACGCGCCGCTGGTCGCCGTGGCGCTGGTGCTGTTCTTCCTCGCGATGTTCTATCACGCAGCCCTCGGCGTTCAGGTGGTGATCGAGGATTACGTCGGCAATGAAGGCGTGAAGCTGGTCAGCATCGTGGTGACCAAGTTCGCGCTGTTCGCATTCGGCGCAGCGGCCATCTTCGCCGTGCTCAAGATCGCCTTCGGAGCCTGATTCAAATGACTTACAACATTGTTCATCACGAATACGACGTCGTTGTCGTCGGCGCCGGCGGCGCTGGCTTGCGTGCCACCGTCGGCCTGTCCCAGGCCGGCCTGCGCACCGCCAACCTGACCAAGGTGTTCCCGACCCGTTCGCACACCGTTGCAGCCCAGGGCGGCATCTCCGCCGCACTCGCCAACATGGGCGAGGACGACTGGCGCTGGCACATGTACGACACCATCAAGGGCTCCGACTGGCTCGGCGACCAGGATGCGATCCAGTACATGTGCCGCGAAGCGATCCCGGCGATCATCGAACTCGAACACTGGGGCGTGCCGTTCTCGCGCACCCCGGAAGGCAAAATCTACCAGCGTCCGTTCGGTGGCATGACCACCAACTACGGCGAAGGCACCGCGCAGCGCACCTGTGCTGCCGCTGACCGCACCGGCCACGCGATGCTGCACTCGCTGTACCAGCAGAGCCTCAAGAACAAGGCCGAGTTCTTCATCGAATACTTCGCCCTGGATCTGCTGACCGATGCCGATGGCTCGGTGCACGGCGTGCTGGCCTGGGATCTGGCCACCGGCAGCCTGCATCGCTTCCGCGCCAAGCAGGTCATCCTCGCCACCGGCGGCTACGGCCGCGCATATTTCTCGGCGACTTCGGCGCACACCTGCACCGGCGACGGCAATGCCATGGCGCAGCGCGCCGGCATTCCGCTGCAGGACATGGAGTTCGTGCAGTTCCACCCGACCGGCATCTACGGCTCGGGCTGCCTGATCACCGAAGGCGCGCGCGGCGAGGGTGGTTACCTCACCAACTCGAAGGGCGAGCGCTTCATGGAGCGTTACGCGCCGAACCGCAAGGATCTCGCGTCGCGTGACGTCGTTTCGCGCTCGATGACCATCGAAATCCGCGAAGGCCGCGGCGTCGGTGCCGAATCGGATCACATCCATCTGCATCTCGAACATCTCGGTCCGGACGTGCTGCACAAGCGTCTGCCGGGCATTTCCGAGACGGCGAAGATCTTCGCCAATGTCGACGTCACCAAGGAGCCGATCCCGGTGCTGCCGACCGTCCACTACAACATGGGCGGCATCCCGACCAACTTCTACGGCGAAGTGGTCACCAGCCATGACGGCCAGACCGATACCATCATCCCGGGCCTGATGGCCGTCGGCGAAGCGGCCTGCGTGTCGGTGCACGGCGCCAACCGCCTCGGCTCGAACTCGCTGCTCGATCTCGTCGTCTTCGGCCGCGCGGCTGCGCTGCACGCGGCGACCATCGTCAAGCCGGGTGCCAAGCACGGCAAGATTTCGGCCGCGTCGGAAGAGCAGGCGATTGCCCGTTTCGACAAGCTGCGTCACTCGAACACCGGTGCGCGCGGCACGGCGGAAATTCGTCTGGAAATGCAGAAGACGATGCAGAGCCACGCGGCGGTGTTCCGCACCTCGACTTCGCTGACCGAAGGCGTGGCGAAGATGAAGAAGACCATCGAATCGTTCGCCGACGTGAAAGTCAGCGACAGTTCGCTGGTCTGGAATTCGGACCTGATGGAAACCCTGGAACTCGACAACCTGCTCGGTCAGGCTCTGGTCACGGTGGCTTCCGCCGAGAACCGCCATGAATCGCGTGGCGCCCACGCCCACGAGGATTTCCCGGATCGCAGCGACAGCGAGTGGACCAAGCACACGCTGGCCTGGCGGCCTGAGGCAACGAGCGTTGCCTTCGGCTATCGCCCGGTGCACATGACCGTGCTCGATGACGAAGCCAAGGTCATCCCGCCGCAGAAGCGCACCTACTAAGGTCCGCGAACGAGCATGACCGGAAAGCACTCATGAATCGCGGCCTGATCATCGGCGTGGTCGTGGTGCTGCTGATCGCCGTGATGGCGGTCCTGGTGTCGCCGCTGCTCGGCCTGCAGGGCTTGCGCGATGCCCTGGCGTCGCGCAACGGCGAAGCGCTGGCCGAGCATGTCGATGCCGATCGTCTGCGCAGCAACGTCGGCGCGCGCATCCACGCGCGCTACGCGCAGACCGGCGTCAAGGTGCCGGTGGAGCCGCTGGTCGAACGCCTGCTGACACCGGCTGGTCTGGTCGCCGCGATCTGCGATGGCGGCGCGCTGACGGTGCAGGGCACGGTGCCGACCAATTGCGACATTCACGGTGGTCTGGGCGATGTCCGCTTCGAATCCGCCAATCGTTTCAGCGCCGCGCTGAGCCGCAGTGGTCAGGTCGCGGCGACCATCGTCATGGATCGCGCCGGCCTGCGCTGGCGGCTGGTGGACATCGTGTTGCCGGCCGCCGCCTATGACCAGCTCAAAGATGCTGTCCTGAACTAGCACTTCTTTTCAGATTCCCAATCAGATTCAAATTCAGATTCAACTTAGGAGCAACCTCATGGCACAGCTCACCCTTCCGAAGAACTCGACGATCGACCGCAGCGCCGGCAAGGTTTTCAAGGCGCCGGCCGGCACCAAGAACGTTCGCGCGTTCAAGATCTATCGCTACGATCCGGACACCCAGGCCAATCCACGCGTCGATACCTACGAGATCGACATGGACAAGTGCGGCCCGATGGTTCTCGACGCGCTGATCAAGATCAAGAGCGAGATGGACGCCAGCCTGACCTTCCGCCGCAGCTGTCGCGAAGGCATCTGCGGCTCCTGCGCGATGAACATCGACGGCACCAACACCCTGGCCTGCACCAAGGCCTGCGACGAGGTGAAGGGTGAGGTCAAGATCTACCCGCTGCCGCACATGCCGGTGATCAAGGACCTGATTCCGGACCTGACCCATTTCTACGCCCAGTACGCGTCTGTCGAGCCGTGGCTGAAGACCGACACGCCAGCGCCGACCCGCGAGCGCCTGCAGAGCGAGGAAGACCGCGCCAAGCTCGACGGCCTGTACGAGTGCATCCTGTGCGCCTGCTGCTCGACCAGCTGCCCGAGCTACTGGTGGAACGGCGACCGCTACCTCGGCCCAGCCGTGCTGATGGCCGCCTACCGCTGGCTGGTCGATTCCCGCGACGAAGCCACCGGCGAGCGTCTGGACCAGCTCGAAGATCCGTTCAAGCTCTATCGCTGCCACACGATCATGAACTGCGCGAAGACCTGCCCGAAGGGTCTGAACCCGGCGCTGGCGATTGCCGAGACGAAGAAGATGCTGGTCGAGCGTCGCGGCTAGAAGCAGCATGCGTTGCCCTCAGAGGCGGCCTTCGGGCCGCCTTTTTCGTTGGCGCAGAAAAAGCGCGCACCCCTGTCGATTTCGGGTCTGCCCGTTCGTCGAGTCATGGAAGCCATCACCATTCGAACGGAGAACGAGCATGAAGATCTACTGGTTCAAGGCGCAGGCGCCGCTGCGGGTCCTGGCGCTGGTCAAGCATCTCGGCATCGAGGCCGAGCTGGTCGAAGTCGACATGATGGCCGGCGGGCTCAGGGCGCCGGATTACGCAGCGCTCAATCCCAACCTGAAAGCCCCGACCCTGGTCGACGGCGATCAGGCGCTGTGGGAATCGTCGGCGATCATGGCGGCGCTGTGCATCAGGGCGGGCTCCGATCTGTGGCCGGCGAACGATCCGGCGGAGCAAGTGGAAGTGCTGCGCTGGCTATCGTGGAACGACGGTCACTGGGCGCAGGCGGTCGGGCCGTTCTACTTCGAGCACGTCGTCAAGGCAACGTTTGGTATCGGGCCGGCGGATGTCGAAGGCCTGAAATCGGGCGTTGCGGATGTCCTCAAATTCGCGAGAGTGCTGGACGGCCATCTGGCCGGCCGCAGCCATGTCGCCTGCGGCCGGCTGACCATCGCCGACTTCCAGCTGGCTTCGATGGCGCGCTACTGGCGGGAATCGCAGATGCCGCTGTCCGGCTTCACCAACATCGTTCGCTGGCTCGACGGCCTGATGCAGATTCCGGCCTGGGCCGATCCCTGGCCCGCGAAATAGGTAGCCTGTGCCCGGGCCAAAGTGCAGCGGGAACCATCGACATGAGTCTGAGCGACGACGATCGTGAGATCGACACGCTGCGCAAGCAGATTCCGTCATTCGCATGCCGGTCCGGCTGCCATGACTGCTGCGGCCCGGTCACTGCGTCGTCGACCGAGATGGCGCGGTTGCCGCGCAAGAGTTCAGCGGCGCGCGATGCAGCGCTGGCCGAACTGAGTTGCACGCATCTCGGCGAGAACGGCTGCACGGTCTACGACGAGCGGCCGCTGATCTGCCGCCTGTTCGGCACCACGCCGCGGCTGCCGTGCCCGAATGGCGCGCGGCCGGAAGTGATGATCGATCCGAAAGTCGAGCAGCAGATTCACTGGTTTGCGCGGCGCACGCGGCAGGTGCTGGTGTAGCGACCGCACCATCAGGCGATAATCCGCCACCCCCTTTCCACCCCTCCCATCCATGAGCGATCTCGCCCGTCTCCGCTTCCTGTGCCGCCGCGGCATGAAGGAACTCGATGTGCTGTTCGGCGGCTATCTCGCCCGCCATTACGAGACCGCCAGCCCCGACGACCAGTGGGTATTCCTGCGCCTGCTCGAATGCGAAGACCCGGATCTCTGGGCCTGGATCATCGGCCAGACCCCGCCTCCTACCCCATACGCCCATGTCATCGAACAGCTTCAGCGCAACGATTGATCTGCGTCCGCGCGCCAGCCTGCGTGGTCTGCAGGGGCTGGTGATCGTCCATATCGTCGCCGCGGCGCTGGTCTTTGCCGCGCAGCCGCCGGACAGCTCCGGCCTGCTGCTGTCCGGCCTGTTGATGCTGTCCTGGTTCAGCCTGCGCCGGCATACCTTGCTCGGCTTCGGGCCGAAGGCGCTGACCCGGCTGACCTGGCATGCAGCGGACCACACCGGCAGCGCGAAGTGGACCGTCGAGAACGGCAACGGCGCGTCCTTCGAGGCGACCTTGCTGCCGTCGAGCATCGTCAAAAGCCAGCTGATGCTGCTGAACTTCCAGCTCGCTGACGGCGTGCGCCGCAGCCGCGCGCTGTTCGGTGACGAGGCCGACCCGGAACTGTTGCGCCGTCTGCGCGCACGTCTGCTGTCCGGCGAAGCCCTGGCCAAGCCGAAGACGTGAGCGGTGACTCCTTGCGGCTGACGCTCGACTATCAGCCGCCGCTGGCCTGGGACGCGCTGCTCGGCTTTCTCGGCGGCCGTGGTGCGGCCGGTGTCGAAGCGGTGGTCGATGGCCGTTATCTGCGCACCGTCAATCTGGCCGGCGCGCGTGGCTGGCTCGCGGTGTCGGCCACGAAAAGGGTCGATCAGCTGGCCGTCGAGCTGTCGCCATCGCTGGAGCCGGTGCTGCCGCTGCTGACCGCGAAGCTGCGCCAGCTGCTCGATCTCGAAGCCGATCCGATCGCAATCGCCGCCGTGCTCGGCCGGGATGCGCGGCTGGCGCCGGTGATCAATGCAACACCTGGCCTGAGAGTGCCCGGCGGTTTCGACGGCTTCGAGCTGGTGCTGCGCGCCATCGTTGGCCAGCAGGTCACGGTCAAGGCGGCGACCACCTTGTTCAGCCGCTTCGCCGCAGCGTTCGGCGAGCCGGTGGCAACACCATTCGCCGAGCTGAAGTTCTTCAGTCCCAAGGCCGCGCTGATCGCCGACGCCGAGCTGCAGACCCTGATCAATCTCGGCCTGACCCAGCGTCGCGCGACCAGCATCCACGCCGTCGCCAAAGCCTATGTCGCCGGCCAACTGGTGCTCGAGCCGGGCTGCGATCACGCCGTCGAGCTGGAACGTTTCCGCGCGATTCCCGGCATTGGCCACTGGACGTCGAACTATGTCGCGATGCGCGCGCTCCGTGATGCGGACGCGTTCCCGACCGGCGATCTGGCGCTGTGCAACGCCCTCGGCGGCATCAAGCCGAAAGCGGCCGATGCCGCCGCCGAAGCCTGGCGGCCGTACCGTGCCTACGCGGCGCTGTATCTGTGGCGCTTGCTGCGCATGGGCACCAACACCGAGGCCGGCGGATGAGCCTGAGCAAGCACGAACTGAAGCAGGCAGTGGCCGGCGTGACCGCGACGACAGCGAAGCCGGCAACGATCTACTGCATCACGCCGAGCCCGATCGGCGAGCTGCTGCTGTTCGGCAATGGTCGGGCTTTACAGGGCCTTTATATGGAGAGCCAGGAGGTCTGGCCACAGAAGCAGCCGGACTGGCGCTGGGACGAGGCGCCGTTCAAGGCGGTGATCACGCAGCTGCGCGAATACTTCGATCGCAAGCGAACGAGCTTCGATCTGCCGCTGGCGCCGGTCGGCACCGCGTTCCAGCAAAGAGTCTGGACCGCACTGCTGGAGCTTCCCTTCGGCGTCACCACCAGCTACGGCGAACTGGCGACTCGGCTCGGCGATGCCAAGGCTTCGCGCGCCGTAGGCCTCGCCAACGGCCGCAATCCGATCTCGATCATCGTGCCCTGCCATCGGGTGATCGGCGCCAACGGCAATCTCACCGGTTACGGCGGCGGCCTGGAACGCAAGGAATGGCTGCTGCGCCATGAAGGCGCGCTGCTGCTTTGAGCCTGAGGGACGCAGGGCAATACGTCATCCGCCCCCGCGCAGCACGGCCACCGTGGTATGACCATTGCTGCAAGCTGCAGTGACTTCTTCAGCACCGAATCAGGACGAACGAACAATGACGACACGGACCGAAGCACTGCGGCTGGGCGTGGGCGGGCCAGTGGGCTCGGGCAAGACCGCGCTGGTCGACAGCCTGTGCAAGCGCATGCGCGCCGACTACAACATCGCCGTGGTCACCAATGACATCTACACCCGCGAGGATCAGGAATTCCTGATCCGCAGCGCAGCACTGGCGCCGGAGCGCATCCGCGGTGTCGAGACCGGCGGCTGCCCGCACACGGCGATCCGCGAAGATGCCTCGATGAACCTCGCGGCGATCGACGAGCTGAACAAGGACTTCGCCGACCTCGATCTGATCATCGTCGAGAGCGGCGGCGACAACCTCGCCGCGACCTTCAGCCCCGAGTTGTCCGACCTCACGCTGTACGTGATCGACGTCGCCGCCGGTGACAAGATTCCGCGCAAGGGCGGGCCGGGCATCACCAAATCCGATCTGCTGATCATCAACAAGATCGACCTGGCGCCCTACGTCGGCGCGTCGCTCGAAGTGATGGATCGCGACGCGAAGAAGATGCGCGGCGAGCGGCCGTTCGTGTTCACCAACCTGAAGACCGGCGTGGGGCTGGACGAGGTGGTCGCGTTCATTGTTCGGCAGGGGATGCTGGCAGCCACAGCCTGAGCCGGAAAAAGTCTGGCCCGAGGAATTCGTCATTCCCGCGCAGGCGGGAATCCAGTTCTGACGTTTGCGCGTCGCTGGCTACAGAGAACTGGATCCCCGCCTGCGCGGGGATGACGATGATTGCAGAGACCGGCACTACTCCTCGGCAGTCTCGCCGCGGCTCGCCGCCGTTGCCGGCTGACGCAGAAACGCTTCGATTTCGTCGATCCGGGACGACGCATCCTGGTAGCCGATGCGAATCAGTTCGCGGGTGTACTCGGCGTCGAACAACAGGTAGCTGGTCAGATCGGCGCTGCGTGCGTCCGGCGTGCCGAGCGCGTCGAGCAGATAGCGGACGGTGGCCGGAATCCGATGCTTCAGCGCATTGGCGATCACCGCCAGGTCTTCCGAGGGCGCGATCGCCAGCGGTTCGACGACCTTGATCGGCTCGCGCATCTTGCCGTTGACGGCTTCGCGGCTGGCCTCTGGCATCGCCGCGATCAGTTCGTTCATCCGGCGCAGGTGATCGAGATCGGCGTCGAGGTGATCGAGGAACACTGCGTTCATGAACACGCCGCAGATCTGCGACAGCGGCGGCCGGCGCAGAGTCATCGCATCGTCGTCACCGGCGTGCGCCAGTTCGGCGCGGGTCAGGTTGTCGGCGGCGGCGGAGCAGCGGATGCCGATCGCCAGCAGCCGGTTGGCGCCGAGGCGGATCGCCGGGCTCATCGGCGTGGTCAGCCGCAGCGCGCCATCGCCGAACCAGGCAGTGACGCCGTCGATCATCACCGGCGCCGGCGGAAACACGACCGGAATCGAGGCCGAGGCACAGACGTGCTCGATGCCGATCTTGGTCGCCAGCGCCACCCGCCGGCTTTTCAACCATAACGGATGGCCCTTGCGGCCTTCGATGAAGGTGTAGGACTTGCCGGAGTGATAGCCGGTGGCGGTGACCGCCAGGGCATACAGCCGGCCGGCATCGATGGCCCGGCCGACGCCGCCGATCGGCAGATGCTCTTTCAGGAACGCCGGCAGCGGCGAGGTATCGAGCAGCGACGCGACCCGGCCGGCGCCGAAGTTCGCACCGGTCACCACGTCGAGCCCGAGCTTCCAGCCATTGCGCAGCAGCGCCCGGACATCGGTGCGATAGACCTGCTCGGTGCGCAGCTGCGACCACAGCCTGGCCAGGCGGCGCGTGGCGTCATGGAAGTCTTCGCTGCCACCGGCGATCAGGGTGCCGTTGATCGCGCCGGCCGAAGCGCCGGTGACGATCGGGAACGGCGACGGCCCGCCGCGCAAGGCCGGAATCTCGCCGATCCGCTTCAGCACGCCGGCCTGATAGGCGCCGCGCGAACCGCCGGCCGTCAGCACCAGACCGGTCTTGCGGCCGAAACGCCAGGCGGCGTCGACGTGGCCGGTCATGGTTGCGGCGGCAGCGTGGCGCTGCGTTTCCTGCTCGTGTGCATGGGCGTCTCCTCACACGGCGGATCGCCGTGTCGCTATGTCCGGAGATCGAGCAAAACAGGTGCCATCAGCCCCGCTACCCTTCGCGCGCCCATGAAAAACCCCCGCCTCCAGGCAGCGGCGAGGGTCGGAAACCGGACTTGATCAGCTGCCCTTGCCGGTCAGCGTGACGACCGTGGGACTGCCCGGCGCGTTGCTGGTGATGGTGATGCTGCCGCTGCGGTTGCCGGTGACGGTGGGCTTGAAGGCTCCGATCAATGTGCAGGTCTTGCCAGATTCCAGGAAGCGCGGGCAGTTGTGAGTGCCGGAGAAATCACCAGTGACCACGATGCCCTGGATCTCCAGCGCGCTGGTACCGCTGCTGGTGATGAGCAGATTGCGGTGGCCGCTGCTGTTGCCGACTTTCACCGTGCCGAAGTCGTAGCTCGAAACACTGGTCTCGATGGCCGGCCCCACCGGCGGTGTCCGGGTGGTGCTGGTGAAGGTGTCGGATACGCCGCCCACCGTCAGCCGGGTGTCGGTATCGGTGGAAAATTGCGCCGATGAGGTGTGGCGCACGCATACCGTCTGATCCTTGCCGATGATGCCGGGCTCGGTGGTGTAGGTGGCGGTGCAACCGATCGAGTAGCTGCCGCCGTCGACCGAGATCGTCGCGTCAGCCTTGAGGCCGGTGATGCTTGCCGGTGCGGAGGTGATCCGGCTACTCCGCGCAACATCACGCTGATCGACGAAGCGGAAGGCGCCGCCAGGCGCGGCCTGCACGTCGCAAGCCGCACCGGCGATCAGCAGGGAGAAAGCTCTCACGCGGCCGCTGTCCTGCGTGGTGGTATCGGTCACCCGCAGCAGCCAGGTGCCGTTGCCGTTCTCGCCATCGAAACCCGACAGGGCCGATGCCGGCCGGAACGAGCCGCGCCAGGGCGCATTGGCGGCGGCGATGTTCTGGATGCTGATGCCGGCGCTTTCGTCGTCCAGCGTCGTCTGGCAGAAGTTGTTGCCGCCATTGCCGGTGCCGCCCGGGCTGTTCATCAGCCGGATCACCGTGCCTGCGGGCGATACCAGACGGACGATCAGATCGCCGACGAAGCTGTGGGCAATGCCGACGGTGGTCGCACCGAGATTCGCCGTGCAGCTGCTGCCATCGATGCGGAAGTCGATATCGTTCACCGCGCCGCTGAGGCCGGAAACCGCCAGCGGGATGTCGATACCCGCCGCGCCGCCGTCCGGAATCGGGACTTCAGCGCCGGTATAGCGGAAGGTCACCGGCGTACCGGGTGCACCGGTGTTCGCTGATAGCGGAAAGGCCGGCGGAGTGATGACGCTGCCGGCATAGCTGGAAGCTGCGGAGAAGTTGATCACGCGGCCGCAGGGGAAGGTGGATTCGACGCGGAAGGTGAAGCCGCTGGTATTCGCGGCGCTGGATCCCGGCGCAATGTTCGGGTAGGCCGAGTCGGCGTTGACAATCGTGACGCCCGACGTCGAGCTGCTCAGGCTGACCCTTACCGAGCTGGCAGTGGCGCCGCCCTGGTTGGTCAACGGCAGCGACACGGACCAGGTTTCGTTGGGCTCGATGAAGGCATCGCCATCGCCGCTGACCTGGGTGAACACCGCCTTGCCCGGCAACAGCAGGGGCCGTGGCTGCGCGCCGCCAGCCTGCAGTGCCGGCATCGGCATGACGATGCCGGCGCCGGTGACGTTGTCGACGCCAGGGGCTTCGATATCGATCGCGGTGGAGATCATCAGGTTGCGGATTTCCGCCATCGACAATGTCGGCAACGCGCTCTTGAGCAGGCCGGCAATCGCTGCGGCATGAGGGGCTGCGGCCGAAGTGCCGAAGAAAGTCGAGAAGCCCGGGGCCGCGGTCGATACGCCGTCAGCGGCGGTCAGATCCGGTTTCTGGCGGACACGGCCGCCGGTGATCGTGCGATTGCCCGGCGTCAGCTCCGCGCCGCCCGGACTCAGGATGATCCGGCGCGGGCCATCCGAGCTGAAGGTTTCGGAGACATTGCCGCTGCTGAACAGATTCGGGAACGGTCCCTCGCCTGGTGGCGTGCTGTACGCCTCGCCGGCTGGCGTGGCGGCGGTGCTGAAGGCATTGATCGTCGCGCTGTGGCCGCGGGTGGCGCCGGAGGTTGCCAGCGCCCGATCCAGCCGGCCGCGGAACAGGATCAGATTGAATGCCGGAGCACTGCTGGTGTTCCCCTGACTGACCCGGGCGACCACCAGGCGCTCGCCGGGAAACGCACCCTTGTCCAGCATCTCGACCGGAAAGTCGTCGCCGCCCGAACCGTTCTGGGTATCGGTGCTGGCGTCGAAGACCTTGGTCAGCGCGCCGTCCAGGTCATAGAGATCGTAGTCGGTCGAGGCCAGGCCCTGAGTCGCGTTGTAGTGCTCGGCCCAGATCAGGATGGCCGGCGTACCGGCGTTGCCACTTTCGACCCGGATCGAGTTGCTGCCATCGCCGAAATCATGCAGCACGCCGGCGCTGGCCAACACCGGCGGAACAGCTGCGACGCTGGGCTTGAAATTGCCTTCCCAGGTGCCGGAAGTGCCGTCTTTCAGATTGCCTTCGTTGCCGGCCGACGAGAAATACAGCACGCCATTGCCGGTGACGGTATTCACCGACTGGGCGATCGGACCATCCTGGAACGGTGATTCGTCGAGATAGAGGATGTCGTCGACGATGATCGTGCAGCCGGCCGTGGCCAGATCAAGGATGTTCTGCGCGAACGAGGGTGCGCTGGTGAAGGCGGTGGCGAAACCCAGACGCGCCTGCGGTGCGAGGTCGTGGACGATTTCCAGCATCGCCGTGCCTTCATCTCCGGTGCCGGTCTGCCCCGGCAGCACGAACAGGCGATCGCCGTCCGGCAGATCGCCCGATGCCTGGGATGCCGCCAGCGAGGTCACGCCATCGGACAGCACGCAGATGGTCTGACCGGCACCGGTGGTGCCGAAGCTGTTCCGGGCGGTATCCGCGTCATGAACGCGAAGCCCCTGCGAGCGATTCAGCGCATTGGTGAAGGCACCAGGCGTGCGGCTCGACGAACTGGCGACCGGGCCTGGCGTCTGCGGCGCGGCATGGGTCCGCGCTGGGATCGCGAGGCGGACTCGGAGAATTTCGTCCATTGCCGACAGTGCTTCGACGGCTTTCATCGGCACCCTGGCGCGCACCGTGCGGCTGCCGTAGACCAGGCCCTTGTCGGTGAGGATCGTGGCGTCGAGCTCGACCAGCTGCTGCCACACCGCCCGCACGGCATCGGGCCTGGTGATGATCAGATCGACCAGCACGCGGCCATCGGCTTCCGGCGTGACATAACGAAAGTCCGGCAGCGCGGACGTTTCCACATCACCACGCTGCTTCTTCAGGGCCAGGAACAGGCGCGAGTCGATCTTCTGCTGGGTCGCGGTCTTCGATGCCTTGATCTGATTGAGCACGGCGATCTGCGCCGCGGCGCTCGGCTGGAGCTGCAAACCGGCCTGCTGCGCAGAGGCCGCATTGGGCAGCGATATCAGTGTTCCTGCGATCAAGGAGGCGGCTGTAATACGCAAGCTTGCAACGAACTTGTCGCGTCGCGCGCAGCGATGATGAAGTGGATGTCGATTCAGCTTGGCCATGGAGGCGCCCTCAATTCTATTGCCCCGACTCTAACGCCTCGACCCGCTTTCGGCCGCTCGGGGAAGAGCGCAGCGCTGGGGATCTGTGCACGGCCACAGCCGAAACGCCCGCTGGCCCGGGATCACTCCTTTGTTCTGCAAGGCTTTTGTAGGCGCCGAACGGCTCGTGTGCCAGCCGATTTCCCGGCTGCCAGCCCGCCCTGTGCTCAGGAGCGGAACAGCCGCGAATACTGCGATTCGTGGCGGGCGCTGGCGATGCCCTGCATCGGGCTGGCGATGCCGATGTCGTCGTCATCGATGGTTGCCGCGGTTTCGACGATCTCCGGAATCCGCTCGATCAACTGGCCGAGCAGGCGCTGGCCGGCGCTCTGGCCGAGCGGCACCAGCTTGATCGCGGCCAGCACCTGGTTCTCGCACCAGCTCCACAGATAGCCGGTGGCTGCGTCCTGGGCACAGATATCCCAGCGCACGGCGGCCAGCGCGAACAGCGCGGCATGGCTGGCGTCGACATTGCCGATCCAGGCCTTGGCTTCCTCGATGCCGTGCTCGATCAGTACTCGCGCGAGGGCCGAACCCAGATGCCGGTCTTCGGCGCGCAGCTCGGCAGTTTCGCGGGCGGCGATCAGCCGCGCGCTGAGCCGCATGGCGCGCGCCGGGCGCTTGTCGGTCCAGGCCCCGTCGCTCCAAACGCTGTGCAGGCGCAGCAGCATCGGCAGATCGAGCGTGCCGACCGACTGCGCCGCCAGGCCGGCGATCCAGTCGCCGGCGGTCGCCGCATCGACGACCAGCCGCCGTTCGACCGCATCCTCCAGCCCTTGCGAAAAATGGAAACTGCCGATCGGCAGCGCCGGGCTGGTCAGATTCAGCAAGCGCAGCAGCGCCGTGCCGCCGGCGGCACCATGACCGTACATGCCGTTCAGCCGTGCCCGTGCGAATGACCGTGGCCGTGGCCACCATACGCACCACCTTCCGGCTCGAACGGCGCTTCCTCGACAGTCACCGTGTAGCCCTGGCCGCGCAGCATTTCATCGAGCACATGATCGTGGCGAAAGCGCAGCCAGCCGGCGCCGATCTGCACCGGCACATGGCGGTTGCCGAGGTGATAGCTGGCGCGCGCCAGCCGCCAGGGATCATCACAAGTGACGGTCGACACCACCTCGTCCATCGCGACGATCTCGACCACGCGGCCGTCGTCGGTGATCAGGTGATCGCCGCCGCGAAGCACCAGGCCGCGTTCGAGGCGCAGGCCCACTTCCTCGCCGGTCGACAGCTTCGTCAACTGGCGGCTGCGAGTGCGCAGATCGAACGGCAGTTCGATCTTGATGGTCGCGGCGTGGGCGCCGTCGCCGAGGCGTTTGGTGATGGTGAGCATCAGTTATCGATGGATGGGCATTCAAAACAGGAAATAGCGCTGCGCCAGCGGCAACACCGCCGCCGGCTCGCAACGCAGGCGCACGCCATCGGCACGCACCTCGTAGGTCTGCGCGTCGACCTCGATCTTCGGTTGATAGTCGTTGAGGATCAGATCGCGCTTGCGGATCGCGCGGGTGTTCTTGCAAGCGACCAGGCGCTTGCTCAAGCCCAGCTTGTCGCGCAGCCCCGCATCGAGTGCGGCTTGCGACACGAAGCTCACCGAAGTCTCGGCGATCGCGCGGCCGAAGGCGCCGAACATCGGCCGGTAGTGCACCGGCTGCGGCGTCGGGATCGAGGCATTCGGATCGCCCATCGGCGCGGCGACGATCATGCCGCCCTTGATGATCATCGACGGCTTGGCGCCGAAGAACGCCGGTCGCCACATGACCAGATCGGCCAGCTTGCCGACTTCGATCGAGCCGACCTCATGGGCCACGCCATGGGTGATCGCCGGGTTGATCGTGTACTTGGCGATGTAGCGGCGGACGCGGAAATTGTCGTGACGATCCGGATCGGGCCCAAGCGGGCCGCGCTGGGTTTTCATCTTGTGCGCGGTCTGCCAGGTGCGGGTGATGACTTCGCCGATCCGGCCCATCGCCTGGCTGTCGGACGAGATCATCGAGAACGCGCCGAGGTCATGCAGGATGTCTTCGGCGGCGATGGTCTCGCGGCGGATGCGCGATTCGGCGAAGGCCACGTCTTCCGGAATGCCCGGATCGAGGTGGTGGCAGACCATCAGCATGTCGAGGTGTTCGTCGACCGTGTTCACCGTGTACGGCCGCGTCGGGTTGGTCGACGAGGGCAGCACATTGGCTTCGCCGCAGGCGCGGATGATGTCTGGTGCGTGACCGCCGCCGGCGCCTTCCGTGTGATACGTGTGGATCGCACGACCCTTGAACGCGGCGAGCGTGGCTTCGACGAAGCCGGACTCGTTCAGCGTGTCGGTATGGATCGCCACCTGCACGTCGTACTGCTCGGCAACGTTCAGGCAGTTGTCGATCGCCTTCGGCGTGGTGCCCCAGTCCTCGTGCAGCTTCAGGCCCATGGCGCCGGCTTCGAGTTGTTCCTCCAGCGCGCCGGGCAACGACGCATTGCCCTTGCCGAGCAAACCGAAGTTGATCGGCAAGCCTTCCACTGCCTGCAGCATCCGCGCGAGATGCCACGGCCCTGGCGTGCAGGTGGTCGCATTGGTGCCGGTCGCAGGGCCGGTGCCGCCGCCGATCATCGTCGTGGTGCCGGACATCATCGCGTCCTCCACCTGCTGCGGGCAGATGAAGTGGATGTGAGCGTCGATCGCGCCTGCAGTGATGATCTGGCCTTCGCCGGCGATGATCTCGGTGCCCGGGCCGATGACGATGTCGACACAAGGCTGCACGTCCGGATTGCCGGCCTTGCCGATGCCGCTGATCCGCCCGGCCTTGATGCCGATATCGGCCTTGACGATGCCCCAGTGATCGACGATCACGACGTTGGTGATGACGGTATCGGCGGTGAACGCGCTGAGCCGCTGGCTCTGGCCCATGCCGTCGCGAATCACCTTGCCGCCGCCGAAGCTCACCTCGTCGCCGTAGATCGTGTGATCGCGCTCGATCTCGATGATCAGCGCGGTATCGGCCAAGCGCAGACGGTCGCCCGTGGTCGGGCCGTAGAGGCTGGCGTAGTCGGCTCTGCTGATCTTCACGAGGCTTTCTCCAGGGCGCCCTCGACCTTGCCCTGAAAGCCGTGAACGATGCGATCACCGGCATAGGCGACCAGTTCGATATTGCGTTCCTGGCCCGGCTCGAAGCGCACTGCGGTGCCGGCCGGAATGTTCAGCCGGAAGCCGCGCGCAGCGGCGCGATCGAAGTGCAGCGAGTCATTGGTCTCGAAGAAGTGATAGTGCGAGCCGACCTGGATCGGCCGGTCGCCGACATTCGCCACGCGCAGACTCACGGTCTCGCGGCCGGCATTGAGTTCGATGTCGGGCCCATCCAGAGGCAGCAGTTCGCCGGGGATCATCTGTCGCGCCTCAAGGAATCGGGTTGTGGACGGTCACGAGCTTGGTGCCGTCCGGAAAAGTCGCTTCCACCTGCACGTCCGGAATCATTTCGGCGATGCCGTCCATGACCTCGTCGCGGCTCAGCAGGGTGGTGCCATAGCTCATCAGCTCGGCGACCGACTTGCCGTCGCGCGCGCCTTCGAGGATCGCTGCCGAGATGTAGGCGATCGCTTCCGGGTAGTTCAGTTTCACGCCGCGCGCCTTGCGCCGTTCGGCGACCAGGCCGGCGGTGAAGATCAGCAGCTTGTCCTTCTCGCGGGGACTCAGTTCCATTTCGCACCGTCTCTGATGTCACAAGTTCTTGTAGGTCGGCCCGTGGCCGACCTACAGTTTCGTATCACGTCGCCCAGATGCGCGGCAGCACCGCTTCGCGCTGCATCAGCCGGGGCCGCAGGGTTCGCCACAGATGCATCAAGGTTCGCATCGCCGCGTCGGTCTGTCGCGCCAGCACGCGGCCGATCAGCACACCATCGACGAGGCTGATGCCGAGGGTCACGTCATCATGACTGGCGACTGACGCAAGCGCCGCATCGACATCCGCCGAGCTTGCCGGGCACGCGACGAAGGTGCCGAGCACCGGCAGATCGGCCAGGCCCCAGGCGGCCTTGAACGCCGGGCCGCCGCCCGCCAGCCGCAGGCGATCGATCAGCAGCGGTCGATCATCCCGCCACAGCTCCAGGCTCTGGTGGCTGACACCGCTGTCGAAGCGCTCGCCGCGTGCGGCGAGACCATAAGCGCCGAGATCCCAGCCGATGTAGCGCGAGTCGGCATCGAGCCGGATCACCGTTTGCTGACGGACGACGGCGCCCGGGTAGTAGATGGTTTCCTGTGGCAGCCATTCGAGCGCTGCGGCGTTGAGGCGGATATCGATCTTCTGCCGCGCTTCGGGCCCGGCGCTGCGATAGAACTTGCCGGCGGCCGGCGTCGTCAGCAGCGCATGGGCGCCAGCGCTGGCGTTGAAGCGCAGGTCCAGGCGATCACCGCCGACGACGCCGCCCGGTGGATGGACGACATAGACATTGCAGACCGGGCCGTCCGGATAGAACGGCCGCTGTACCCGCAGCGGGCCGAGATGGCGGCGATGGGCGAGGGTGGTGCGTGCCGCGCCGCCGATGAAGCCAAGCTCAAGTTCGGCCTGCCAGCCACGACTTGCCGACGGCACCGCCGATTCCGGAAGCGCGGCGGTCATGGCAACCCGTAGGGTGGGCAAGCTTCACCTGCCCACCGATTCGCCAAGCTTCGACGGACTGCGCGCCCGCGTCGGCAGATGAAGCCTGCCCACCCTACGGGGCCGTGTTGGTTGGCGGTCATGCCGCAGTGTGCCCGTTTCGCCTACACGGTCAGATGCTGCTTCACCATCTCATCGGTGAGCTCGCCGATTGCGCCCTTGGCCACGGCGCGGCCCTTGTCGAGAATCACGAAATCGCTGGCGACCCGGCGAGCGAACGGCAGCTTCTGCTCGACCAGCAGGACCGTCAGGCCCAGATCCTTGTTCAGCCGCAGGATCAGGTCACCGATGTCGGCGACGATGTTCGGCTGGATGCCTTCGCAGGGTTCGTCGAGGATCAGCAGCTTCGGTTCCAGAGTCAGCGCGCGGCCGATCGCCAGCTGCTGCTGCTGACCGCCGGACAAGTCACCGCCGCGGCGCTGGCTCATCTGTTTCAGCACTGGAAACAGGCTGTGCACGTAGTCGGTCAGTTCCTTCTTCTTCGCGGCTTTCAGGCCACGGGCTTCGAGGCCGACTCTGAGATTTTCCTCGACGGTCAGCTGCGAAAAGATTTCCCGGCCCTGCGGCACATAGCCGATACCCATGCCGGCGCGCTTGTCGGCGGCGACGCCACGCAGTTCCTTGCCGCCGTCATAGCTGATGCTGCCGGAGGCCGTCGGGATCAGGCCCATCAGGCATTTCAGCATCGTCGTCTTACCCATGCCGTTGCGGCCCATCAGGCACATGCGCGAGCCCTTCGGTACGTCGACATCGAGATCCCAAAGCGTGTGGCTGCCGCCGTAGAACTGGTTCAGGCCGCTGATCTTCACCATCGAATCGCTCTTTCCGCTTGTCATCTCACTCGCCCCCTTACTCACCGAGATACACGCGCTTGACCTGCGGATCGTTCTGCACTTCGTCCATCGTGCCCTCGGCGAGCACATGGCCTTCGTGCAGCACCGTGACCTTGCGGGCGATGGAACGGACGAAGTTCATGTCGTGCTCGACCACCACTACCGAATGCTTGCCGGCGAGGCTCACCAGCAGCTCGGCGGTGCGTTCGGTTTCCTGCGGCGTCATGCCGGCCACCGGTTCGTCGACCAGCAGCACCAGCGGGTCCTGCATCAGCAGCATGCCGATCTCCAGCCACTGCTTCTGGCCGTGCGACAAGGCTCCCGCCTTGCCGAAGCGATGATCCTTGAGGCCGATGATGCCGAGCACTTCGTCGATGCGTTCGCGCTGCGCGGCATTGAGCTTGGCGAACAAGATCTTCCACACCGACTTGTCGCAGGCCATCGCCAGTTCGAGGTTCTCGAACACGCTGTGCTCGGGAAACACGGTCGGCTTCTGGAACTTGCGACCGATGCCGGCCTGGGCGATTTCCGGTTCGCTCATGCCGAGCAGATCGATGGTCTGGCCAAACCAGACCGAGCCGGTGTCCGGCGTGGTCTTGCCGGTGATGACGTCCATCATCGTGGTCTTGCCGGCGCCGTTCGGGCCGATGACGCAGCGCAGCTCGCCGGTCTCGATGTACAGGCTGAGATCGTTGAGCGCCTTGAAGCCGTCGAAGCTCTTGGTCACGCCTTCGACGTACAGGATGATGTTGTGCGACAGATCCGGGCTCGGCGCATTGGTGCTGCGGCGCTTGCCGGTCGGCTTGGTGCGCAGGCCGATCGGGCCCGTCGTGGCGGGAGAAGTGCTCATGCGGTTTTCACCTTTCTCGCAGGGATCAAGCCGACCACGCCCTTCGGCAGGAACAGTGTTGCACCGACGAACAGCGCGCCGAGCGCATACAGCCAGATCTCGGGGAACGCCGCGGTGAACCAGGTCTTCGCGTAGTTCACGAGCACGGCACCGGCGACTGCGCCGTACAGCGTGCCGCGTCCGCCAACGGCGACCCAGATCACCACTTCGATCGAGTTGATCGGCGCGAACTCGCCCGGGTTGATGATGCCGACCTGCGGCACGTACAGCGCACCGGCAATGCCGGCGAGCATCGCCGAGAACACCCAGATCCACAGCTTGTAGGACTCCACCTGATAACCGATGAAGCGCGTGCGGCCTTCGGCATCACGGATGCCTTGCACCACTCTTCCGAGGCGCGAAGCGATCACGTAACGGCAGCCGATGTAGCCAACGGCGAGCGCGATCACCGTGGTGATGAACAGCGCCACTCGCATGCCGGGCGTCTTCAGATCGAAGCCGAGCAGTTCCTTGAAATCGGTCAGGCCGTTGTTGCCGCCGAAGCCCATCTCGTTGCGGAAGAAGGCCAGCAGCAGGGCGAAGGTCAGCGCCTGGGTCATGATCGACAGATAGACGCCGGTGACCCGCGAGCGGAACGCCAGCCAGCCGAAACCGAGCGCCAGCAGGCCCGGGATCAGTACCACCATCAGCAGCGCCACCGGGAAGTGGTTCATGCCTTCCCAGAACCAGGGCAGCTCGGTCCAGTTCAGGAACACCATGAAGTCCGGCAGGATCGGGTTGCCGTAGACGCCGCGCGGGCCGATCTGGCGCATCAGATACATGCCGATCGCATAGCCGCCGAGCGCGAAGAACGCCGTGTGACCGAGGCTCAGGATTCCGCAATAACCCCAGACCAGATCGACCGCGATCGCCAGCAGCGCGTAGCACAGGTACTTGCCGAACAAAGTGACCGTGTAGGTCGACAGGTGGAAGAACGAGCCTTCCGGAATCAGCAGATTGAAGACCGGCACCACCACCGCTGCGATCAGCAGCAGCAACAGCAGCACCTGGCCACCACGGTCAGCCTTGAGGGCCGGAATTAGTACCCCTTGCCCAGTCATCGATTGCGTACTCATTAGTGGCCCTCCGCCGCGCGGCCTTTCTGGGGAAACAGGCCCTGTTTGCGGCGCTGGATGAACAGGATGATGAACACCAGCATCGCGATCTTGGCCATCACCGCACCGACCGCCGGCTCCAGCAATTTGCCGGCAACACCGAGCGTCATGCCGCCGATCACCGTGCCCCAGAGATTGCCGACACCGCCGAAGACCACGACCATGAACGAATCGATGATGTAGCTCTGGCCGAGGTTCGGGCCGACATTGGTCAGCTGCGACAGCGCCACGCCGGCGACACCGGCAATGCCGGAGCCGAGGCCGAAAGTGATCGCGTCGACGCGATCGGAGTTGATGCCCATCGAACGCGCCATCGCCCGGTTCTGCGACACCGCACGCACCTTCAGGCCCAGCGAGGTGCGACGCAGGATCAGTTGCAGCGCGGCGAACACGACCATCGTGAAGACGACGATGTAGATGCGGTTCCAGGTCAGCGACAGCGCATCGTTGATCACCCACTGGCCGCTCATGAATTCCGGCGTGGCCACCGAGCGATTCAGCGGCGAGAAGATCGAACGCACCAACTGCTGCAGGAACAGGCTGATGCCGAAGGTTGCCAGCAGCGTTTCCAGCGGCCGGCCGTACAGGAAGCGGACGACGCCGCGTTCGATGGCGATGCCGACCAGACCGGAGACCACGAACGCCGTCGGAATCGAGATCAAGATCGAGGCCGCCAGATGCGTCGGCATCAACTGCTGCACGACGTAGGCGGTATAGGCGCCGATCATCATCAGCTCGCCGTGCGCCATGTTGATCACGCCCATCACGCCGAAGGTGATCGCCAGACCGATGGCCGCGAGCACCAGCACCGAGCCGAGGCTCAGGCCAAAGAACAGCGTTTCGATGGCGCTGAAGAACTTGCGTTTCAGGGCGATCGACGAGATCGCCACCGAGGCCGCGCTGCGGACTCGTTCATCGGGCTCGTTGGCTTCTTCGCGCAATGCTTCGAGCTTGGCCAGGGTTTCGCCGTCAAGCGCACCGGAAAGTACGTTCACCGCAGCCAGGCGTGTGTCGGCACTGTCTGAGGTCAGATCGGCGTAGGCGAGGCCGGCGGCGATCGCTTTCAGCACGGCCGGATCCTGCTCGGTCTTGGCGTGTTCGCGGAGCATGGTCAGCGTCAGCTCATCCGGCGCACGGAGCATTTCCTGCACCGCGGCGAGGCGTACCTCGGCATCGGGGTTGCCGAGCTTGAACGAGGCCAGGGCACTGCGCAGCAGCTTGCGCAGATTGTTGTTGCTGCCGATCTTGGTGAAGCCTTCGCTCGGCTCGCTGCCGGCCGTGGCCAGGGTCAGCGGATCGGTCAGCTGGTAGTTCGTTTCCGCTTCCGCGGTGATGAACACGGCGCCATCGGCGTCGCGGACATGCAGGTGATCTTCGAGCCAGGCCGTCAGTATGGCGGCCGTGTTCGGGTTCTTGGTTGCCAGCAATGCTTCGAGCAAGGCGGTGCGTTCGCTGAGAGATGCGGTGCCGAGTGCGCGGACGACCTCCGGAAACGCGGTCGGCGCAGCTGGAGCCGCTTCGGCGGTGGTCTCGGCGGCAGCGTCAGCAGCGGGCGCGACAGCGTCGTCCGCCTGCAGCGGCAGGCTCACGGCCACGATTGCCGCCAGCAGGCATCGTCGCAGCGGCAGTCGCATCAGTAGTCGCAGAAGGGGAGGTAGCGGAATCATCGCGGGGATGCTCCTGAAAAGAGGGTGACGACAGGGGATGCAAAGCAAGCTCCGGGCCGGGCCAATTCCGGCCCGGAGACTTGCCCCCCGCAGGTGCTGCTTGCTTCAGGTGCAGCCCGAGCGCTCAGCGCCTGAGCGTCGGGCTGCGAAGACTCAGTTCGAGCACTTCTTCAGCTTGGTGTTGTAGTTGCCGCACTTCAGCTTCACCCAATCGGATTCCAGATCCTTCGAGCCGTCGAGGAAGTCGGACCAGGCATCGCCAGGGACTTCGGCCTTGGTCTGCCAGACGGTTTCGAACTGGCCGTCTTCCTTGATCTCGCCGATGTAGACCGGCTTGGTGATGTGGTGATTCGGCAGCAGCTTGGCGGTGCCGCCGGTCAGGTTCGGCACTTCCAGGCCCGGCAAGGTGTCGATGACCTTGGTGGTGTCGGTGGTGCCGGCCTTCTCGACGGCCTTCACCCACAGGTTGAAGCCGATGTACGTCGCTTCCATCGGATCATTGGTGGTGCGCTTCGGGTTCTTGATGTACGTCTGCCAGGCCTTGATGAAGGCAGTGTTGGCGGGCGACTTGACGCTCTCGAAGTAGTTCCAGGCGGCGAGATGGCCGACCAGCGGCTTGGTGTCGATGCCCGACAGTTCTTCCTCACCCACCGAGAACGCGACCACCGGAATGTCTTCGGCCGAGATCTTCTGGTTGCCGAGTTCCTTGTAGAACGGAACGTTGGCATCGCCGTTGATCGTCGAGACCACCGCCGTCTTCTTGCCGGCCGAACCGAAGGCCTTGATCTTCGACACTTCGCTCTGCCAATCGCTGAAGCCGAACGGCGTGTAGTTGACGATGATGTCTTCGGCCTTCACGCCCTTGGCCTTCAGATAGGCCTCGAGAATCTTGTTGGTGGTACGCGGATAGACGTAGTCGGTGCCTTCGAGCACCCAGCGCTTCACCTTGAGATCCTTCATCAGATAGTCGACCGCCGGAATCGCCTGCTGATTCGGCGCGGCACCGGTGTAGATCACGTTCTTCGAGGATTCTTCACCCTCGTACTGCACCGGGTAGAAGAGCAGCGAATTGGATTTCTCGAACACCGGCAGCACCGACTTGCGCGACACCGAAGTCCAGCAGCCGAACACCACGGACACCTTGTCCTTGTCGATCAGCTCGGAAGCCTTTTCGGCGAACAGCGGCCAGTTCGACGCTGGATCGACGACCACGGCTTCCAGCTTCTTGCCGAGCACGCCGCCCTTCTTGTTCTGCTCCTCGATCAGCATCAGGACGGTGTCCTTCAGCGTGGTTTCGGAGATCGCCATGGTGCCGGACAGCGAATGCAGCACGCCGACCTTGATGGTGTCGTCGGCAGCCTGTGCGGAAAAGCTCAGCGCTGCGGCGGTTGCCAGCAGTGCGGTCTTGATCAGGTTCATCTTCATCGGCATCTTCATCGGTTGATCCTCTTGTTACGAAACGGAGTGATGTTCAGGAGTGGAGTCGAAGGGGCTCAGATCTGGACCTGCAGACCCACACCGATCTGGGTCGTGTCCGGCAAACCGGCATCGAGCTTGCTGTCCTTGTAGAACAGCGAAATGCGGGCATCGAAGGTCTTGATCAGATAGTTGATGTTGAATTCCATCGTCGTCTGCTCGTACTCCGGGCCGAGGCCGGTGGAGTCGTTGAAGCGCGCGGCGCCGTACTTGCCCAGGAACTGGACCTTGCCGATGCCGACCTGCTGCGGGAACAGGTAGGCAGCGAGGCCGTACCAGCCGTTGGAGTCCGTGAAGCTGCCGTCGAAGCCGCCGTAGCCGCCGAGCTTGTCGTAGCGCGCCGCTTCCGCTTCCAGGGTGACGACGCCGCCGTTCGGCAGCTTCTTTTCCATCAAGCCGTCGAGCGTATAGGCGTGCTTGCCGGCCGAGGTCTGACCGGCGAGGCCGACCGACAGCAGATCCTTCGCACCGTAATAGGTGCCGTTCAGGTAGTAGCCCGGCTCGGCATCCCAGAAGTTCAGCTGGACACGGCCGGAAGTCAGCACGGTGCCCTCGCCGAAGGTGCCCGGCGCATCGAACAGGCCGAAGGAAACCTTGGCGATGCCGAAGGTGCCCCAGTACGCGACGCCGTTCTGGCGGCCCTGGACGATGCCCGGATAGCCGTCCTGCACGCCGTCCTCGTAGACGTTCCAGTTGCTGGCGTAGAACGGGCCGTAGAGGTTGGCGCGGTCGGACGGCGGCAGGAAGCGGCCGGCCCAGATGTTGAACTTGTCGCCGAACTCGAAGCGGGCGGCGGCGTCCATCACCTGAAGATTGTTGCTGGCCGACGAGTAATCGGTGTTGAACATGACCTTGATGTTGTCGGTCACCGAACCACCGATGTAGACGCGGGCGTTGTTGACGTTGAAGTCGTTGACGGTGTCGCCGCCGCCGCTCGGATTGGTGCTTTCGAACTGGGTGCGCAGACCGGCGCCCAGGCTGATCGGCGGCAGCTTCAGATCGGCTGCCTTGACCGGCGCGGCGCAGATCGTCGCTGCTGCGGCGATGGCGCTCATCGCAGTGAGCTTGAGCATCGTGTTGTTCCCCATTCCCTGTTGCTGCCCCTTGTTGTTGGTCGTCGCTTTCATCGTGTAACTCCCCTGGTTAAGTGTTGAACTGGGATTGCCTGTTTCGAATCGCGGACATAGCTCCGCCCCGCCGGGTCGACGTGACCCCGCTCTGCCGCTTGCCCCACTATTTGCCCTGATCCGGTGCGTCTGCTGCTCTCTTTCGAGAGCCGCGCACCGTGTTGCTGCTGCTCCTTTTCTTGTTGGTCTCTGGTCGTGTCGTTCCTCAGTTCGGCACGACGCCCAAGCGGCTGCGGTTCAACGCGACGGTGGCTGCAGCCGTCCGCGTTTCCACACCGAGCTTGGTGAAGATGTGTTCGAGATGCTTGTTGACCGTGCGCGGGCTCATTTCCAGCACGCCGGCGATTTCCGGATTGGTCTTGCCGAGCGCCACCCAGTACAGAACCTCGGCTTCGCGGGCGGTCAGCGGTAGCAGGCGCATCAACGCATCCGGCTCCGGCACCGCTTCGTGGCGCTGCACCAGCAGGCGGCGTTCGCCCAGCTTCGAGAACGCCAGCCGCTGGCCGTTGCCCTGCAGGCTGAAATTGGGCGAAGCACCTTCGCCGATCGCCAGCCAGCGCAGCAGCGCCTCGGGCAGGCGATGGTCGACACCACAGACGCCGGCCAGCCAGCTGCGTGCCAGCGGCGTTGCCCAGCTGACCCGGCCGACATCGTCGATTGAGACGATCGCATCACCGGCGGCGTCGGAAGCCGCTTGAGTCTCGGCGACCAGCCGGGCATTGCGCAGATGGGAGGCGATGCGGGCAATCACTTCCTGCGGCCGGATCGGCTTGGTGATGTAGTCGATGCCGCCGGCCTGGAAGCCACGGACCACATGATCGGTATCGGTGAGCCCGGTCATGAACACGATCGGGATCGGCCGCGTGGCGAGATCGGCCTTGAAGCGGCGGCAGGTCTCGAAGCCGTCGACGCCGGGCATCATCGCGTCGAGCAGGATCAGATCCGGCGGCTGCAGGCGCGCGCTTTCCAGAGCGGCGAGGCCGCTGGTGGCGACACGGACGCGATAGCCGGCGCCGTCGAGCGCGTCATGGGCCACGGCGAGATTTTCGGCGACGTCGTCGACGATCAGGATCGTGGCCATCGCATTGCTGTTCATCTTCATTTCGCCTCCGCGCCCAGCGCGCGCAGGTAGTCGCTGAGCTGGAAGGCTTTCACCGAGCTGCGCAGGCGTTCGGTCTGCTGGCGATAGCGGGTGTCGATGCGGTCGATCTCGTCGAGCTTGTCGAGAATGCCGCGCACGTGGCCGAGCGCACCGAGATCGCGCAGCGGCCGCACCAGATGTTCGGGCAGTGGCGGCTCGTTGCCGTCGATGCTCGGCGTGCCGGCGATCCAGACCAGATTCAGCGCTGCGCGAATGCGGCCGAGCAGGGTGGTGACGCTGACCGGCTTGAGCAGATAGTCGCGCGGCGCGATGCCGGCGCCGGCATCGCGGCCGGACTCGAAGGCATCGGCCGAGATGACGATGATCGGCAACTGCGGCTCGCCCCGGCTTTCATGATGAGCCCGCAGCAGGCGTGCGGTTTCCCAGCCGTCGATGCCTGGCATGCCGATGTCGAGCAGCACCAGATCGGGCCGCACGTGCGGCACCATGCGCAGCGCTTCGATGCCGGAAGCCGCTTCGCTGAGTTCGAAACCGAGCGGTTCCAGCACGTTGAACAGGAAGCGGCGATCGACCGCTTCGTTGTCCACCACCAGAATCTTCCGGCGCGGGCCGGCATAGCCGTTGATCTCCGGCATCGTCGCCGGCAGTGCGGCGCGCGGCTCGCGCACTTCTGGCAGGAACAGGCGGATCTCGAAGCGGCTGCCGGTGCCCGGGGTCGATTCCACCGTCATCTCGCCGCCCATCAGGCTGGTCAGCATCTTGGCGATCGTGAGACCCAGGCCGGTGCCGGTTTCGCCCCGCGCCGAGGCCATGCTGCCGCGCTCGAACGGCTGGAAGATGCGATCGATCTCGTCGGCCGGAATGCCGATGCCGGAATCGCGCACTTCGAACGTCGCGATGTCGCCGCGCCAGCGCAGCCGGAAGTTGACGCCGCCGGCTTCGGTGAACTTCACCGCGTTGCCGACGATGTTGATCAGGATCTGGCCCAGGCGCTTCTTGTCGGCGCGGACCACGGCCGGCACCTTGCCCTGCTCGTCGTACGCGAAGTTGATGCCCTTGTTGTGCGCCTGCAGCCGAAACATGCCGACCGTCTGGTTGAGGAATTCCGGGAAGCGCAGCTCGTCGATCTCCAGCGCCAGCTTGCCGCTTTCGATGCGGGCGATATCGAGCAGACCATCGACCAGCGACAGCAGGTGATCGCCGCTGCGGCGGATCACCGCGACGGCATCACGGCGGTGCACCGGAATCGAGGGATCGTGATCGAGCATCTCGGCATAGCCGAGGATCGAGTTCAGCGGTGTGCGCAGCTCGTGGCTGATACCGGTGACATAACGGCTCTTGGCCTGGTTGGCGCGATCGGCGGCGAGCTTGGCGGCCTGCAGCTCGATGTCGGTCTTGCGATGGGCATCGATCTCGCGCATCAGCAGCGAGGTCTGGCGGTTCGATTCTTCCTGCGCGACTCTGCGGCTTTCACCGTTCAGCACCAGCCACCAGCAGAGCACGGCGGCGATCACCACCAGCACTGCGTAGAGCTTCAGGAAGCCGGCGCGAAGCGCTTCGTGCAGCACCAGGTTGCTGGACATCAGCAGCGAGGATTCCTGCACCCAGATCAGCACCAGCGCAGCGGTCAGCACGCCGGTAACGATGGTCAGCAGCAGCAGATAGTGGCCGAGCCGCGAGTCCAGTCGCGTCGAGACGACCTTCGGCAGCAGCTTCGCCAAGGTCGCGGCGATCTGCTCGCGCAGGCTTGCGCCAGGCTTGCAGGCGTCATGGCAGCGGGCATCGAGCGAGCAGCACAGCGAGCAGATGTTGCCGCGATAGGCGGGGCACAAAGCCATGTCCTCGCGCTCGTAGACCTTTTCGCAGATCACGCAGCGGTGCTCGGCGGCGGCCTTCAGCGAGGCGTCCGGCTGGCGCGCGAGGTAATAGCGGCCCTTGGTCGCATAGGCGATTGCCGGGGCGCAGATGAAGGCGGTGACCAGCGCGATGAACGAGGAAAACGCCTGCGCCAGCGGCCCGAACACGCCGGTGAACGCGGTGATCGACAGGATCGACGCGATCAGCATGCTGCCGACGCCGACCGGGTTGATGTCGTACAGATGGGCGCGCTTGAACTCGATGCCCGGCGGGCTCAAGCCCAGCGGCTTGTTGATGACCAGATCGGCGACGATCGCGCCGACCCAGGCGATGGCGACATTCGAGTAGAGCCCCAGCACCTGCTCCAGCGCCTTGAAGACGCCGAGCTGCATCAGAATCAGCGCGATCGCGACATTGAACACCACCCAGACCACCCGGCCCGGATGACTGTGGGTGACACGGGCGAAGAAGTTCGACCAGGCCAGCGAGCCGGCATAGGCGTTGGTGACGTTGATCTTCAGCTGGCTCAGCACCACCAGCAGCGTCATCGCGCCGAGTGCCACGGCCGGTGAGTCGAACACGTAGCCGAAGCCGATGCGGTACATCTCGGTCGGCTCCAGGGCATTGGCCTGCGGTACACCGGCGCGCAGCGCGATGAAGGCGAGGAAGGCGCCGCCGATCAGGCGGATCGCGCCCATGCCGATCCAGCCCGGGCCGGCGAAGATCAGCGAAGCCATCCAGCGCTTGCGGTTGTGCGCGGTCTTCTCCGGCAGGAAGCGCAGGAAATCCACCTGCTCGCCGATCTGCGTGATCATCGCCATCAGCACGCTGGCGGCCGCACCAAACTGGATCAGCGAGAACGCCGTGCTCCCGCCTGGTGCAGCGAAATCGGGCAGCTCGCGGGCCAGCTCCGGCGCCTTGACCATCACGAAGATGAACGGCAGCACCAGCAGCACCAGCCACAGCGGCTGGGTCCAGGCCTGCAGGCGGGAAATCAGGGTGATGCCGTGGGTCACCAGCGGGATCACCACCAGCGCGCAGATCAGATAGGCCGGCGTCAGCGGGATGCCGAAACAGAGCTTCAGCGCCAGCGCCATGATCGTCGCTTCGAGGGCGAAGAACAGGAAAGTGAACGAGGCGTAGATCAGCGAGGTGATCGTCGAGCCGATATAGCCGAAGCCGGCACCGCGGGTCAGCAGATCCATGTCGACGCCGTACTTGGCGGCGTACCAGCTGATCGGCAGGCCGGTCAGGAAGATCACCATCGATACCGCGGCGATCGCCCAGACAGTGTTGGTGAAGCCATACGAAACGAGCAATGAGCCGCCGATCGCTTCCAGCAGCAAGAAGGAAATCGCGCCGAAGGCGGTATTGGCAACCCGGAACTCGCTCCACTTGCGCGCCGAGCGCGCGGTGAAGCGCAGCGCGTAGTCCTCCAGCGTTTCGTTGGCCACCCAGGTGTTGTAGTCGCGACGGATCTTGATGATCCGCTGCTCCTGCGGTGCTGCACTGGTGGTGGTCGGGCGGCTGCTCATTGTCCGAATACGGGCGCAAGAACCGAGCCTCGGAACGGGCAGCTGAGTACGTCAGATGACGTAGCTGGGTGATCGCTCCTTCTTCCGCGAGTGGGAAGGCCGGGATGAGGGCGTTTGGCACATGGCTTGCGAGGTCATGTACGCTTACTTGTATACATAAACCATCGGCAGGCGATCGTGGCGCTAGACGCAGGAATCGACATCGCAAATTCCCCGCAGCTTTCGGCAGCGGTGCTGCACGCTGAACTGCGTTCTGGCGCGCTCAGCATCGTTGCGTTGATTCAGCGCCTGCTGGCTGCGCGTGAAACCCTCGCCCGTCCCGAAATCTGGATTTCGCAGCCCTCCGATGAAGCACTGCTGGCCGAAGCCGCGAGGCTCGATGTGTTGCTGGCCGAGCATGGCGTCGCGATTCTCGATCGCCTGCCGCTGTTCGGCCTGCCGTTCGCAGTCAAGGACAACATCGACGTTGCCGGCGTGCCGACCACCGCCGCCTGTCCCGCGTTTGCCTATACGCCCGAGCGCTCGGCGACCGCCGTCGAACGCCTGCTGGCCGCCGGCGCGCTGTATGTCGGCAAGACCAATCTCGATCAGTTCGCGACCGGCCTGGTCGGCACTCGCTCTCCTTATGGCGTGGTGCGCAACGCGGTCGATCCTGAATACGTGTCGGGTGGATCGAGTTCCGGTTCAGCGGTTGCCGTCGCGCTTGGCCTCGCGGTGTTCGCGCTCGGCACCGATACCGCCGGCTCGGGCCGGGTGCCGGCCGGCTTCAATGGCATCGTCGGCCTGAAGCCGAGTATCGGCCTGGTGTCGACGGCCGGCGTGGTGCCGGCCTGCCGCAGTCTCGATTGCGTGTCGGTGTTCGCAAGCAGCGTTGCCGATGCCTGGCAGGTGCTGGCGGTGATCGCCGGGCCGGATGCTGACGACTCTCGCTCGCGCAGCTTGCCGATGGCCGCGCCCTTGCCACGCGGCGTGCGCATCGGTCTCGATGCCCGGCCCGAATTCTTTGCCGATGCCCAGGCGACTGCCGCCTATGAAGCGGCGCTGGCAGCACTGCAGGCCGATACCGCGATCAGCCAGGTCGATCTCGATCTGAGCCCGCTGACTGCCGCTGCCGAACTCCTTTATCAGGGTCCGTGGATCGCCGAGCGGCGTCTCGCGGTCGGCGACTTGCTGCAGACACAGCCGGACGCGATCGATCCGGTGGTCCGCAGCGTGATTGCCGACGGCGCGTTGTTCAGCGCCGAAGACCTGTTCGCGGCCTCGTACCGCATGGCCGGCTATCGCGCGGCAGCGGTGCGGATGTTCGACGGCATCGACGCGCTGCTGGTGCCGACGGCGCCGACCCATCCGCGCATCGCCGAGGTGCAGGCCAATCCGATCGGCCGCAACAGCCAGCTCGGCTACTACACCAACTTCGTCAATCTGCTCGATCTGGCGGCGATCGCGATTCCGGCTTCTCCGCGCACCGATGGCCTGCCGTTCGGCCTGACCCTGATCGGCCCGGCCGGCAGCGACCATCGGCTGGCGGTGCTGGCGCTGCGCCTGCTGCAGGCGTTCGGTGATCAGCCGGCCGGCGCGGCGCCGCGTCTTGCGGCCGATCCGCTGCCGTTCGCGGAGCCGACAATTTCGGTTGCCGTGGTCGGCGCGCATCTTGCCGGTCAACCGCTGAACTGGCAGCTGATCGAATGCGGTGCGCGCTGCTCCGCGCTGACTCGAACCGCGTCGCGCTATCGCCTGTATGCGCTGGCCAACACGACGCCGGCCAAGCCCGGACTGGTGCGGGTCGACGAGGAAGGCGAGGCGATCGAGGTCGAGGTCTGGGAGATGCCGCAGCGGCAGTTCGGCCGGCTGATGGCCCAGGTCGGCGCGCCGCTCGGCATCGGCTCGCTGGAGCTGGCCGATGGCAGCTGGGTCAAGGGTTTCATCTGCGAACCGATTGCGGTCAGAGGCGCAGTCGACATCACGCATCACGGCGGCTGGCGCCGCTATCTTTCCGCCAATGGGGCGGCCAACCGCGCCGCCTGAACTCCATCTTCGACAAGGACGTAAGCACCATGACTTTCCAGACCGTTGTCGCCGAACCCTACGCCTGGCCCTGGAACGGTGATTTCACGCCGGCCAATACCGCGCTGATCGTCATCGACATGCAGACCGACTTCTGCGGCATCGGGGGCTATGTCGACAGTATGGGTTATGACTTGTCGCTGACCCGCGCGCCGATCGCGCCGATCAAGATGCTGCTGACCCGGATGCGGGCGCTCGGCTTCACCATCATCCATACCCGCGAAGGCCACCGGCCGGATCTGTCCGATCTGCCGGCCAACAAGCGCTGGCGCTCGCGGCAGATGGGCGCCGGCATCGGCGATCCCGGCCCCTGCGGCAAGATCCTGGTCCGCGGCGAACCGGGCTGGGACATCATCCCGGAGCTGTATCCGGAGCCGGGCGAGATCGTCCTCGACAAGCCCGGCAAGGGCAGCTTCTGCGCCACCGATCTGGAGCTGATCCTGCGCACCCAGGGCATCGTCAACATCGTGCTGACCGGCATCACCACCGATGTCTGCGTGCACACGACGATGCGCGAAGGCAACGACCGCGGCTTCGAATGCATCCTGATCGAGGACTGCTGCGGCGCCACCGATCACGGCAATCATCTGGCGGCATTGAAGATGGTCAAGATGCAGGGCGGCGTGTTCGGTGCGGTGGCTACGTCGTCGGCGTTCCTGGCGGCGCTCGGGTAGGGTGGGCGAGCGGTATCCGCCCACCGATTCGCAGCCATCAGACTTTGGCGCACGGTGGGCAGATGAAGCTTGCCTACCCTACTTGCGGCATCCTTCCCTTCATGGAACCCGATTCGATCAACCGCCCCGAGGTGCTGGCATCGCTGCGCGCCGCATTCAATGCCTACGAAGCCGCGCTGCTGCGTCACGACGTTGCCGCGCTCGATGCCTTCTTCGATGACGATGCGCAGACAGTGCGCTACGGCGTCTCCGAACTCGGCTACGGCATCAAGGCGATCCGCCACTATCGCGCCACGGCGGCACCGGTTCACCCCGAACGCAAGCTTCGCAACATCGTGATCCGCAGTTTCGGTCAGGACGCCGGCAGCGCCTGCTGCGAATTCCTGGCGCCGGACACCGCGATGATCGGCCGTCAGACGCAGACCTGGGTGCGCATCGCCGGTGCCTGGCGGATCGTCGCGGCGCACGTCAGCCTGCTGGACCCCGAGCGGGTCTTGCCAAGCTAGACTGCGGCCGACCCCGCTACTCCACCTGCACGAATATGGCGCAGCAGCCCGCCAATCCACTGGCCGAACAGGTCTACATCCGGATCAAGGACGAAATCTTCGATTTCCACCTGCTGCCGGGCGATCGCTTCACCGAAACCGATCTGTCGCTGCGCCTCGGCGTGTCGCGCACGCCAGTCCGCGATGCGCTGTACCGCCTGCGCCGTGAGGGGTATCTGGAAGTCGGTTACCGCAGCGGCTGGAGCGTGGTGCCCTTCGATTTCGAGCGCTTCGACGAGCTTTACGACCTGCGCATCATGCTCGAGGAAACGGCGGTCGAGCGGCTTTGCCAGGTCGAAGGCGAACAGCCGCTGGCCGGGCTGAAGGCGATCTGGCTGGTCGCCGAAGATCAGCGCGAAACCGATTCGCACAAGATGGCCGCGCTCGACGAAGCCTTCCACTGCACCCTGGTGGAAGCCGCCGGCAACCGCGAGATGCTGCGTGTCCATCGCGAACTGACGGAAAAGATTCGCATCATCCGCCGGCTCGATTTCCTCAAGGACAACCGCATCTCGGCGACCTACGACGAGCACGCCAAGATCCTGCGCCTGATCCTGCGCCGCAAGAGCACCGAGGCGGCAATCCTGCTGCGCTCGCACATCACGCAGAGCAAGAGCGAAGTCCGCAAGATCACCTTGCACATGCTCCACGAAGCGCGCGGCGCGATGCAGCGTGGCAGCGAGATGGCGTCGGCCCGATAGCGCGCTGCTCCTGATTGTTTGATCCCCGGCGCCTTCGTGCGCCAGCGTGCAGCGAGCCGCACCAGGCTAGGGCGGGCTGCCGACGCGTTGCGCCTTCGCGGGTCGGCGAGTTCGAAAGCCTTCTTCTTCCGGGAGAGGGTTGGATGAGGGGCAGCTCTCATCGAACAGAGCGTCCGCTTCTTCTGGCTGCGTCCCCCACCCCAGCACCTCTCCCGTGGGGAGAGGGGCTAACTCGCTGATCAGCCGAGATTTCTGGCTCTTGTCAGCGGACCCGCATTTCAGTCCTTTCCCCACATGAACTCGTGAGGGCGACGCATTGCGCCGCACTTGGCACGAGCTGTGCTCTAGGAAAAATACAAACTTGCATACAAATAAGAATTCAACATCGGCGATCGATGTTGCCTGGCCTCGGAGGGGAGGCAGCTGCTGACGGCGCATCGTCAGATGGCGGGCAACGCGGAGCCGGTTCATCCATTGAAACCGGACATCCGGGGAGCACGCGATGCGCGAGAAAATTCGAGCTGGGATTCGGGGAGCGGTTGCGGTACTGGTGAGTGGCGTGCTGGCTTCGGCATCGCTGGCAACGCAGGCGGCCGACGCCGCGCCGGGATCGGCGATCCATGGCTTTGGCGACATGACGTTCAAGAACGACTACATCACGCCGCGCGGTCTGCTGGTGACCAATCAGGGCGTGACCACGCAGATCCTGGGCGGCCTGGTGTTCCTGACGCCGGGCAATACCTCGATCGTCGTCGGCGCCTGGAACGACATCAATTCCGATCCGGCCAAGTACGTCGGCCCGACCAAGACCGGCGCCTGGAACGAGTTCGATTATTTCGTCGGCCTCAACTGGCAGGCCACGCAGAACCTGAAGCTGGGCGTCAGCTACGTGGTGTTCCTGAGTCCGCCGGATGCCTTCCAGACCGAGCACAACGTCGAGTTCAGCTTCAGCTACAAGGATCCGTACTCGATCAATCCCTACCTGAAGGTGTTCTGGGCGGTCGGCGGCGATTCCACCGTGGTGCTCGGCCGTCGCGGCGACACCTTCGACGTCGAAATCGGTGCCGCACCGAGCTACACCTTCAAGTCCTCCGGCGTGACGATTTCCGCGCCGACCTGGATCACCGTCGGCCCGTCTAGCTACTGGTGCGATTCCAATGCCGGCGCGGCGCAGTTTGCGGCGAGCATCAAGGGCCGCGGCTGCGCGGACAGCAACTTCGGCGTGTTCTCCACCGGCCTGAAAGCCTCGATTCCGATCACCGCGATCGGTCCGCAGTACGGTTCCTGGTCGTTCAACACCGGCGTGCAGTACTACAACGTGCTGAACGGTTCGCTGGTCGATGCCCAGGCACTGACGGTCAACTCGCCGAAGGGCTATCGCAACGTGATCGTGCCGTTCGCCGGTTTCGGTTTCGGCTTCTAGCCGCGCTCCTGCCCCGACTTTTGCGAGGCGATCGTCCATGAACACCAAAGCCATCGAAATCGCTGCCGAGCCGTATCCGTTCCTGTTCGACCCGGCGGCGTGCGCGCTGTTGATCATCGACATGCAGCGGGATTTCCTCGAGCCCGGCGGCTTCGGCGAAATGCTCGGCAACGATGTCTCGCAGTTGCGGCGAACGATCGAGCCGAACCGTCGGCTGCTCGCTGCCTGGCGTGAAGCCGGGCTCCTGGCGATGCACACCCGCGAAGGACATCGGGCCGATCTGGCCGATCTGCCGCCGTGCAAGAAGATTCGTGGCCGCGCCGCGCAAAGCATCGGCGACCGCGGCCCGATGGGGCGGATCCTGATTCGGGGCGAAGCGGGGCAGGACATCATTTCCGAGCTGTACCCGCTGCCCGGCGAGCCGGTAATCGACAAGCCCGGCAAGGGCGCGTTCTGGGCGACCGATCTGCACGCGATCCTGCAGCACAAGGGCATCAGGCAACTGGTGGTCACCGGCGTCACCACCGAGGTCTGCGTCAACACCACGGTCCGCGAAGCGAACGATCGCGGCTACGACTGCTACGTGCCGGAAGACTGCGTCGGCAGCTACTACCCCGAATTCCAGGATTACGGCCTGCGGATGATCAAGGCGCAGGGCGGCATCTTCGGCTGGGTGGGGCGTTCGGACAGCTTGATCGCAGCATTGAAACCAATCTGATTTTCGTCTGATTCCAGGCTGTTATTTGGGGCTCAACAAGCAACACGAGGGCATCGACATGGCAAGCACCGCGACACCATCCAGCTTCAAGCCCGCACTCTGGGTTCCGGGTGACTGGAACGCGTTCTTCGGCTTCGGCACCAACATCCTGGTCAACATGCTGACGCTCACGGCGCTGCTGCGCTATGTGCTGAAGCTGCCGGACGATCTGATCTTCGGCCGCATCCTGCCGGCCACCGGCCTGATGCTGTTCCTGTCGACCATGTACTACGCCTGGCTCGGCTACGGGCTGGCCAAGAAGGAAGGCCGCAACACGGTCTGCGCGCTGCCTTCGGGCATCAGCGTGCCGCACATGTTCGTGGTGGTGTTCGTGATCATGTTGCCGATCGCCTCGCTGACCGGCGATCCGATCAAGGGCTGGGAAGCCGGCCTGACCTGGGTGTTCGTGCAGAGCTTCGTGCTGATGGCCGGCGGCTACATCGCGCCGTACATCAAGATGATCACGCCGCGCGCTGCATTACTTGGTGCGCTGGCCGGCGTCTCGATCGCCTTCATCTCGATGCGCCCGGCGCTGGAGATGTATACCGATCCGGTGATCGGCATCGTCTGCTTCGCGATCCTGCTGGCCAGCTGGTTCGGCGGCGTGCGCTATTTCAAGGGCCTGCCGGCCGGATTGATCGCGATCGCGGTCGGCTCGCTGATCGCCTGGGGCGGCCTGGCCTTCGGCTTCAACTTCGGCGGCATGAGTGTCGCCAAGCTCGGTGATTCGTTCGCCAGCTTCGGCTTCTCGGTGCCGCTGCCGGTGTTCGGCCACATCTTCTCCGGCTTCCAGTTCATCGCCGTGATCCTGGTCACCGCGATTCCGTTCGGCATCTACGATCTCGTCGAAGCGATGGACAACGTCGAATCCGCCGAAGCCGGCGGCGACAAGTTCCCGACCACGCGAGTGATCACTGCCGATGGCGTCATCAGCCTGATCGGCTGCTGCCTCGGCAATCCGTTCATCAACGCGGTGTACATCGGCCATCCGGGCTGGAAGGCGATCGGCGGCCGGCTCGGCTATTCGGCGGCGACCGGCGTCATGGTGCTGGTGCTGAGCTGGTTCGGCATCCTGGCCTTGATGAGCGCGATGATTCCGCTGGTGGCGATCTCGCCGATCCTGCTCTACATCGGCATGCTGATCGGCGCGCAGGCGTTCCAGGAAACCCCGCGCAGCCATGCGCCGGCGGTGATCATCTCGCTGATCCCGCAGGTTGCCGGCTGGGGCAAGCTGATGGTCGACAACGCGCTCGGCGCGGCTGGCACCAACGCGGCGACGGTGGGTCTCGACAAGCTGGCCGGCACCGGCGTGCTTTATCACGGCCTGGAGATCCTCGGCAGCGGCGCGATCCTGACCAGCCTGATCCTTGCCGGCCTCACCGCCTGCATGATCGATCGCACCTTCGCCAAGGCCGCTATGTTCTCGCTGGCCGGCGCGGTGATGACCTTCTTCGGCTTCATGCACAGCGAAGCGATCGGCATCGCCAAGACCCCGGCGGTGGCGATCGCCTATCTCGGCGTGGCGGCGATTCTCTATGGCTGCGCGAAGTACTCGGGCGTCAAGGCGCGTGAGCCGGAGCCGGTGCATGGCGATGAAGCGGTAGCGCACTGAGTCATTCTCCTTCCCCCGCATTGCGGGGGAAGGAGCTGCGGCTATTCAGGCAACGCAATCCAGCGCAGCACCGACCCGGCAGCGACGTTGTCAGCTCCGGACTCAACCCACACCAGCACGTCGGCGCGTCCGAGGTTGCTGAGCATGTGCGAATCCTGATGCGGCAGCGGGTTCAGGCGAGCGACGCCCTGCGCATCGTGGCGCAGGCCCATGCGGACCAGGCGGGCGCGGTCTTCGTCGCGTTCGACTTCGAGATCGACCACGCCTGTGGTCCAGCCGAGATCCGGCAGACGCTGACCTTCAAGACAGCTGAGCACCAGACGCGCGTGCAGCACCATGCCGATCAGCACGGCGCCGGGATTGCCGGGCAGTGCCAGCATCGCCCGCTGTTGCGTCTGGTCGTCGCGGATGCCGAAGAACATCGGCTTGGCCGGCTTCTGGGCGACTTTCCAGAACACCCTTTGCACGCCGAGTGACTCGGCAGCGGCCGGCAGGAAATCCTTGTCGCCGACCGAAGCACCGCCGGCGGTGATGACCAGATCGGCTTCATCGAAAGCCTTCGCCAGTGCCGCACGGACGGCGTCCGGATCGTCCGGCAGATGCTCGGCGGTCGGTGCGTCGTGGCCCCAGCTGCGCAGCAACGCGGCGATCAGCGGGCCGTTGGAATCGTGGATCTCGCCGGGCTTCAACACGCTGCCCGCCGGGCGCACTTCGTCGCCGGTGACGAACACGCGGATGCGTGGCCGGCGATGGACGCGGACGGTCTGGACTTCGGCGTTGACCAGCGAAGCGAGCAGGCCGGGGCCGATGCGGTTGCCAGCGCCGGCCAGCACGGTGCCCTTGGCGAGTTCCTCGGCCTGCTGGCGGACATTGCGGCCTGCACCGAACGGCGCGGTGAAAGTCAGCTCCCCGTCGAGCAACATGGCGCGCTCCTGGGCAATCATCGCGTCGGCGCCCCGCGGCATCATCGCGCCGGTGAAGATGCGCGCCGCGCTGGCCCGCGGCAGTTCTGGCTGCACGGGCTGGGCGCTGGCGGCGACTTGCAATGCGATCGGCAGGCGCACTGGATTCGAAGGTGTTGCGGCCGCGACATCGGCAGCTCGCAGCGCATAACCATCGAGGGCGCTCTGCGCGAAGCGCGGCAGATCGGTCGCGGCGTGCGCAGGTTCAGCGAGCACGCAACCGAGCGCGGTCAGGGTCGAGACCGTTTCGGCTGGCAGTGGACGCAGAGTGCGGCCATAGGCGGCGAGGGCGTCTTCGAGCGGGATCATCACTTCTTCCTTGGTTACAGACCGCTGTCCAGGGTATCGGCCAGACGCAGCTCGGCGTCCTGCCATTCCTCCGGCGTGTTGGCGCTCCAGGCCCAGCGCGGCCATTCCGGGAACGCGGCGATCGCCGTTGTATGGCGAGCAAACCACTCGCGCGGCGTGCGGCCGCCGGCGGCGAGATAGGCGAGCAGATCGTCGAGCAGCGCGCGCGGCACCAGGCAGCACAGCGGCTGCGGGCCGAGGCCGTCGTCGGCGTGGGCGATCGCGGTATGGGTGGATCGGCGTGCGGCATCGAGACGCGCGGCGAGATCGTCCGGCAGCAGGGGCGCATCGCCGGGCACGCAGAGCAGATCGTCGCCGGTGGCAGCGGCGAGTCCCGCGGCAAGTCCGGCCAGCGGGCCGCAGTGGGCGTAGGCGCCGTCATCGACCACCGGCAGACCATAGGCCGCGTACTGCGCGAGGTTGCGATTGGCGCTGATCAGGATGTCGCCGGCCTGCGGTGCGATACGCTCCAGCACTCTTTCGATCAGCAGCCGGCCGGCCAGTGACTGCAGTGGCTTGTCGACCCCGCCGAGGCGGCTGCCCGCACCGCCGCAGAGCAGCAGTGCACAGACCATGTCAGGGCGTCAGCACGGTCGCCGACGCCACCGCATCGGTGGCCGGAAAATCGAGTGTGTAATGCAGGCCGCGGCTTTCCTGGCGGGCCAGGGCCGAGTCGACGATCAGCTCGGCGACGGTCACCAGGTTGCGCAGTTCGATCAGGTGATGGCCGACTCTGTAGTGCTGGTAGAACTCGATGATCTCGCGCTTCAGCAGCTGCACGCGGTGGCGCGCGCGGAGCAGACGCTTGGTGGTGCGGACGATGCCGACGTAGTCCCACATGAAGGTGCGCAGTTCCAGCCAGTTGTGACTGACCACGACGTCTTCATCGGAATCCGAGACCCGCGATTCGTCCCAGGGTTTCAGCGGCGGCGGCATCGGCATGGTCGGCAGCGCGCGGATCAGGTCGGCAGCGGCGGCTTCGGCGAACACCAGGCATTCGAGCAGCGAGTTCGAGGCCAGACGGTTGGCGCCGTGCAGGCCGGTGCTGGCGCATTCGCCGGTGGCATAGAGGCCGGTGATATCGGTGCGGGCGTCGAGATCGGTGACGATGCCGCCGCAGGTGAAGTGCGCCGACGGCACCACCGGAATCGGCTGCGTGGTGATGTCCAGGCCGAGCTTCAGGCAGTGGGCGTGGATCGACGGGAAGTGTTCGCGGACGAAGCTGGCCGGCTTGTGCGAGATGTCGAGCCAGACGTGCTTGACGCCGAGGCGCTTCATCTCGTGATCGATTGCCCGGGCGACGATGTCGCGTGGCGCCAGTTCGCCACGCTCGTCGAAGCGCGGCATGAAGCGTTCGCCGACCGAGCCGTCCGGATTCGGCACGTGCAAGGTGGCACCTTCGCCGCGCAGCGCTTCAGAGATCAGGAACGAGCGCGAATCGCCGTGGTAGAGGGTGGTCGGATGGAACTGCATGAATTCCATGTTCGAGACCCGGCAGCCGGCACGCCAGGCCATCGCGATGCCATCGCCGCTGGCGCCATACGGGTTCGACGAATACAGGTAGACCTGGTTGGCGCCGCCGGTGGCGACGATCACCGCTTTCGCCGGCACCGCTTCGATCGCCTTGCTGTTGCGGTCGTAGAGATAGGCGCCGTGGACGCGCTTGGCGGCCTTGTCGACGATCAGGTCGACGGCGACGCTGCGTTCGCGGACGGTGATCAGCGGATGTGCCTCGGCCAGCGAGGCGAGCGTGGTTTCGACGGCGTGGCCGGTTGCATCGGCGGCGTGGACGACCCGGCGATGGCTGTGGCCGCCTTCGCGGGTCAGGTGGAGACGCTGACCACGCAGTTCACCATCGGCATGGGTGAAGACCACGCCCTGATCGACCAGCCAGGCGATGCATTCCGGGCCGCGTTCGACGGTGAACCGCACGGCCGCCTCGTCGCACAGGCCGGCGCCGGCGATCAGGGTGTCGCGGACATGGGCCTCGACGGAGTCGTCCTCGTCGAGCACGGCTGAGATGCCGCCCTGGGCCCAGAGCGTCGAGCCGCTGGCCAGCGTGCCCTTCGATACGACGCAGACCGCGTGGCCCGCCTCGGCAAGGCGTAACGCGGCGGACAGACCAGCAGCGCCGCTGCCGAGGATCAGCACATCAGTGGCGTTCACGCAGAGAGAGGCCTGGCTTGCTAGAATTTAGTTGTCATACGACCACGACAAGTCGCGGAGTTTAGCCAGATTCTTAGCCAGATTCCCCGATTGCGCGGGTGTGCGGCACCCGTGTCATCCTCCAGCCGCGCATGAGCCCTGACCTTACCGACGAACAACTGGTTGTCCTTGCGCAGCAGGGAGACATGCGCGCGTTCGAAATGCTGGTGCGCAAGTACCAGCACAAGATCGTGCAGCTGGTCAGCCGTCTGGTCGGTGATGGCGACGCTCATGACGTGGCACAGGAAACCCTGATCAAGGCTTGGCGGGCCTTGAAGGGTTTCCAGGGTAATAGTGCGTTCTATACCTGGTTGTACCGGATCGGCATCAACACGGCGAAGAATCACCTGGTGTCGCGCGGCCGCCGGCCGTCGAACCAGGACATCGATATCGCCGACGCCGAGCTGTATGGTCATACCGAGCAGTTGTCGGACATCGACACGCCGGAATCGCTGCTGCTGTCGGACGAGATCAAGGAAAAGGTTGGCGAGGTCATTGCCAAGCTGCCACCGGATCTACGCCAGGCGATCGTGCTCCGCGAACTCGAAGGTTTGAGCTACGAAGAAATCGCCGAGGCGATGGATTGCCCGATCGGTACGGTGCGCTCGCGCATCTTCCGGGCGCGCGAGGCGATCGATGCGGTCGTCAATCCGTTGATGAACTAATGACAAATTGGCGGTCAGAGCATGTGTGGGGCTGCAGTGCCAGTGTTGCTCGAGAAATTTTGCTGTTCGGTTGCCGGAACTTTTCCGTTCAGGCGCGGTTAATGTCCCAGTCAGTTAGCAGTCCGAGGCCGGAATGAGCGCAATGTCTGAAGAACTGCTGTCAGCCTTGTTGGATGGCGAGTGCACGCCTGCCGAAGCGGAGGCGGTGCTCGCGGCTATCGAACGATCGCCGGCGCTGAAAGCCCGCTGGAGCCGCATGTGCCTGACTCGGGACGCGCTGGCCGGCGTTGCCGTGTTCAAGCCGTCGTTCGACTTCGCAGCCGGCGTCATGGCTGCCATTGCCAGCGAAGCACAGACCGAGGCCCCATTCGAAGTTAATCCTCGCGTCGTCCCGCTGCGCCGTCCGGCAGTGGTGGCGCAGCCCGCACCTGTGGTTCAGCCGCAGCGAGTTGCTGCTCGCCGCCGCTGGCAACCGATCACCGGTCTGGCCGCTGCAGCGTCGATCGCGGCCGTTGCCCTGGTTGGTGGCCGCGCGCTGTTGAATACGCCGATCGATGGCGGAGCGATTGCCCCGGGCGCCTCGCAGGTCACCGCGTCAGCCAATCCGAACATCGTCAAGGTCAGCGCCGATGGCGAAATCATCGGCGCGGCTGGGCAGGATTCGCGTTGGGCTCAGCTCGACAAGGAAACCGCCCGTCAGCTCAACGACTACCTGCTGGAACATTCGAACTCGCGTGCCGATGCCGGCATGGGTGGTTCCCTCGGTTACGCGCGCCTTGCGGTGCGCACTGCGGACTATCGGCCGGCTGACGGTAGTCGCTGATGCGTCGCCTGCTTCTCTGCGCGGGCGTCGTTTGTGCCAGCACAGCTGCCGCCGCAGATATAGATCCCGGCGCCCTGCTGGTGCAGTCCGCCGAAGCTTCGCGGACCAGCAACTATCAGGGCGTGGTGATCTATCGCGGCGATGAACGCTTCGAAGTGCTGCGCGTTCATCACCGGTTCCAGGACGACAGCGAGCGCGAACGCATGGTGTCGCTGACCGGCGAACCCCGGCAGCTGGTGCGCATCGACAACCGCCTGATCTGCATCCTGCCGAAAGGCCGAGCAATGAGTGTCGAACGGCCAAGCCTGAAAGGCTTTCTGGCTCAACTGACGCCAGAACGCGTCGAGACGCTCAGGGAGTTCTACGAATTCCGCAGCGAAGGCGAGGGCCGGATCGCGGGCCGGCTCTGCGACGGCGTCACCGTGCGGCCGAAAGACCAGTACCGCTACGGTTACGAAGTCTGGACCGATCAGGAAACGCATCTTCCCCTTAAGGTCAGTCTGACCGGACCGAAGGGCGAGGTGTTGGAACAGGTGATGTTCACCGAAGTGTCGTTTCCCAAATCGATCCCCGATGACGCCTTCGAAACCGAAGTCGACATCCGCAAGTTCACCCTGATCACTCGCAACCTGCCGAAGCTCGATCAACTGCCAGCGCCAAGCCAGCACGGTGATCCGCAGGTGTCGTTCTCGAAACTGCCGCCCGGTTTCAAGGTGGTGTCGCATGATGACCGTCCGTTGCCGGGCGGCGCCGGCAACGTCGAACATCTGCTGCTGTCAGACGGCCTGTCGGCGGTGTCGGTGTTCTCCACCGTGCAGTCGCGCGAAGAAAAAGTGCTGAGCGGCGTTTCCCACATGGGCCCGGTACAGGCTTACGGTCGCGTGGTTGGCAGCTTTCACGTCACCATCGTCGGCGAAGTACCAGGCTCCGCGATCCGCATGATCGGCGACAACCTGCGCGTGCCGCTGCCGGGTCCTGCCCAGTCAGGGCCAGGGTCCGGCGTGGTGGCACCGCCGCGTGTCGATGCCGCGCCGAGTCAGTCGATCAGCGCGCCTGCCGGCCCGCAGCCGATCATTCCGCCGGATCTCGTGCCGGGCCTCAGCCCGCACTGAACTGGGCCGTTCGGGCGGGCCGATGACGGGTCTTGTTGCTGTGCCGATGCGGCCCATGTTCAACTGCCGCCCTGCAGCAAACCTCTTTATCTGACTGCCTCGCGCCCGGCCTGCTGCCGACGTGGCATTTCCCTCCGGGAGTTTCAAGATGCGTATCGTCGCCGGCCCCTCACGCGCCGCGCTGTCCCTGTCTTTGGCTGCGGCCATCTTGCTGTCGGCCTGTTCTGCGGAGCGTTCCGCCGGCCTGCCGGAACTGGCGGGTCTGGTCGAGAAAGTCAGCCCTTCGGTGGTCAACATCAGCGCCCTGCCGGCGGAGCCCGAGCAGGTTGCCAGCCAGTCTGGCAGCGACGGTCGCCCGGTGCCGGACTGGCTGAAGAAATTCCTCGACGAACACGGTAACCAGGCGCCCGGCAATGGCACCGATGGTGCTGCGCCGAATACCGGTCCTGGCACTGCGCCGGACGACAGCCGCAGCGACGGCGAAGACTCCGACGAAGGCCCGGATCTCGGTGGTCCCGATGGGGGCTTCGGCGGCGAGCAGTCGCTCGGATCCGGTTTCATCCTGTGGGCGGACGGCTACATCATCACCAACCACCACGTGGTCAAGAACGCCAAGGAAATCGTCGTTCGCCTGTCCGACCGCCGCCAGTTCCCGGCCGAGCTGGTCGGCAGCGACGAGCGCAGCGATCTGGCGCTGCTGAAGATCGACGCCAAGGACCTGCCGGCCGTGAAGCTCGCCGACAGCCGCAAGACCCGCGTTGGTGACTGGGTGCTGGCAATCGGTTCGCCGTTCGGCTTCGATTACACGGTGACCGCCGGCATCATTTCGGCGAAGGGCCGCAACCTCGATACCGAGCAGTACGTGCCGTTCATCCAGACCGACGCGGCGGTCAATCCGGGCAATTCCGGTGGTCCGTTGTTCAATCTGAAAGGCGAAGTTGTTGGCGTCAATTCGCAGATCTACAGCCAGAACGGCGGCTTCCAGGGCGTGGCCTTCGCGATCCCGATGGATGTCGCGGCCAAGGTCGCCAAGTCACTGAAGGAAACCGGCCGCGTGCGGCGCGGCTGGCTCGGCATCGTCATGCAGGAAGTCGACCGCAAGCTGGCCCAGTCCTTCGGTATGGACAAGCCGGGCGGCGCGCTGCTCGCTCGGGTGCTGCCGGACAGTCCGGCACAGCAGGCGGGCCTGAAGGCCGGCGACATCATCGTCAAGTTCAACGACACCGAGATCACCACATCACGGACGCTGAAGCCGCTGGTCGGCGACGTGACGCCGGGCGAAACGGTGACCCTGGAAGTGCTGCGCGACAACCGCCGGGTGACGGTCAAGGTCGAGGTCGGCGAGCTTGCCGAGCAGGATCTCGCGGATGGCGACGGTGACAGCAAAAGCAAGCCGTCCGATCCGCAGGCCGTGCCGCCGCTGACCGATACCGGCAAGCTGTTTGGGATCAGCGTGCAGACCTTGAGCGACATCGAGCGGCGCAGCGAGAAAGTCGTCTCCGGCGGCGTGCGGGTGGTGACGGTCGCCGCCGGTCCCGGTCGCGATGCCGGCCTGTTGACGGGCGACGTGATCCTGTCGATCGCCGGTCAGGAGATCGACAGCAGCGAGCGCTACGCCCAGGTTGCCGAACGCCTGACACCGGGCCAGACGGTGCCGCTGCTGGTGCAGCGTCAGGGCTCGCCGCTGTTCCTGGCGCTCGCGGTACCGGCGAAGTAGGCTGTTCCTGCGATGGCGCTGACCCTGTTGAGTCGCGACGGCTGCGGTCTCTGCGAAGAATTCGCCGAGGCCTTTGCAGCGGCGTTTCCTTCGCAGCGCGAGCAATTGCGGGTTGCCGATGTCGACAGCCGGCCGGGCTGGCAGGGCCGCTATGGCCTGGTCATTCCGGTGTTGCTCGATGACGAAGGCACGGTGATCTGCGAAACGCATTTCGACGCCGCCGCAGTCGGCGCCTGGCTGGCCGGATCGCCGAAGAGGGCCGAAGCATGATCGTCCGGCCACGTCCTCACTGGTTCAGGATGCTGTTCATCTGGCGCGGCTCGGTGCTGCGCAAGCTGGTCGGCCGGCTGCTGACCATCGGTCTCATTTCGGTGAGCGCGGAACTGATCCATCTGTACGTCGACAACAATTCGCTGACGGGGCTCAACGCCCAGCCGTTTTCGCTGATCGGCCTGGCGCTGGCAATCTTTCTCGGCTTCCGCACCAATGTCAGTCACGCGCGTTACTGGGACGCCCGCAAGCTCTGGGGCAGCATCATGAATGCCTCGCGGGCTCTGGCTCGGCAAACGCTGACCTTGACCGAATGGCCGGCGAAATCCGACGACGCCCAGCGCTTCGTCCGCACCCTGATCGCCCACAGCCACGCCTTGCGCCACCAACTGCGTGCGACGGATCCGAGCGACGACCTGCGTCGCCTGCTGGCGACCGAGGACTTGCCGCGGGTACTCGAAGCGCGCTGGAAGCCGATCGTGATCCTGCAGTTGCTCGGTAGCCAGCTGCACACCGCGCGTCGGCATGGCGCATCGACCGATGTGCTCGCGCTGGCGATGGAGAACAACCTGCAGACGCTGGGCGATGCAGTCGGCGGCTGCGAAGCCATCCATGGCACGCCGATTCCGCTGACCTTCTCGGTGCTGGTCCACCGCACGATCTATTTCTATTGCACGCTGCTGCCATTCGCGCTGGTCGGCAGCATCGGCTGGTACACACCGGTGTTCGCGATGTTCGTCGCCTACACGTTCATGGCCTTGGAAGCGATTGCCGAAGAACTGGAATCGCCGTTCGGCATCGACGACAACGACCTCGCGCTGGAAGCGATCTGCGATTCGATCGAAGCCTCGTTGCTGGAAACGCTCGGCGAGCCGCTGCCGCCGACGAAAACAACGCCCAAGGATTTCGTGCTGCGCTGAAGGCTGGAATGGCTTCACCGCAAAAATGAACCAAAATCGGGCGCCGCGGATTTTCCGACGGACGCTGTCGGCTGCCAGACAGGCGGTTGAACGGTGTCGGCTCACGCGGCCGGACCGTTTCGATTCGCGCGAAAGTTCAGGCGCAAGCGGAAAACCGTGATCGATGTCACGAAATTGGGATTGGCAGACGCAAAAATAGTTTTAGCCGATTCAAGGCGATGGCTTTTGACAAGAAATTCATTAACGATCCGTTAGGACTTTCAATCTTGTCTCTGTGTTAATTCGCAAATAAATCACCTCAAAAAGAAGGTGATGCGATCAGGGACCTGCCATGTTTCGAACGATTGTTCTGGTGCAACTGCGGGCTGTTGCCTGCACCATTCTGATGCTGCCGGTTGCTGCGACCTGGGCGGCCGACATGGCACCTGACCCGATCGCGTTCCAGACGATCACCAATGTCGAGCCCGGCAGCGTGGTGATCAGCAACAGCCAGACCATCACGGGCATCGACGCCAGCGCTTCGATCAGCGTCACCGGCGGGTTCTACAGCCTCAACGGCGGCGCCTTCACCAGCGCGCCCGGCACTGTGGTCAACGGCACCACCGTACGTTTGCGACAGACCGCTTCGACATCGTTCTACACGTCCACCAACGCGAAACTGAAGCTGGGCACTCCGGCCGCGAGCTACGCCTTCAAGGTCACCACCCGCAAGATCGACACCGTGCCGGACGCCTTCACGTTCGCCCCGCGCACCGAAGCGGCGTTCAACAGCATTCAGACCAGTGAGCCGACCACCATCACCGGCATGGAAGCCGCGGCAGCGATCAGCGTCAGCAGCGGGGGCAGCTACAGCATCAATGGCGGCGAATTCACCTCGGCGGCCGGCACCGTCGCCAACAACGCCCAGGTCCGCGCGCGCGGCACGGCCAGCACGAGCGCCAACAAGACGACCAGCGTCACGATCAAGATCGGCGGCATCAACGGCACCTTCAAGATCACCACGGTGAAGACGGCGGATACCACGCCGAATGCCTTCAGCTTCACACCGACCACCAACGCTCCGATCAACAGCCTGCAGACGAGTTCTGCGAGCTCGGTCGGCGGCATCAACACTGGCGCTCCGATCTCGGTGACCGGCGGCAGCTACAGCATCAACGGCCAGCCGTTCACCAATGCGGCCGGCACGGTCAGCAATGGCGACAGCGTCCGCGTTCAGCAGACCGCCTCGAGCAGTTTCTCGACGACCACGACCGCCGTGCTGAAGATCGGCACGGTCACCGGCAGTTATGCGGTTACCACCGCTGCGGCAGACACCACGCCGGATGCCTTCGGCTTCACGTCGACCATCGATGTGCCGCTCGGCAGCACTCAGACGAGCGAAGCAATCGCAGTCAGCGGCATCACGGCGCCGTCATCGGTGTCGATCGTCGGCGGGTTCTACAGCGTCGGCGGTGCACCCTTCACCGATCGCGCCGGCAGTGTCGTCAATGGCGCCACAGTCACCGTGCAGGTATTGGCGGGGTACGGCTACTCCGAAACCAGAACCGCCACCTTGACCATCGGCGGGGTGCGCGGCACCTACAGCGTCACCACGCAGACCTTCACCGCCGATGGAACGCCGGATGCCTTCCGCTTCGAGCCGGTCACTGGCGTGGCGGTGGGCAGTGTGCAGCGCAGCCAGCCGATCAAGGTATCGGGCATCAATGTCGCCGTGTCGATCGCGGTCACCGGCGGTCGCTACCGGATCAACGACGGCGCGTTCACCAGCGAACCCGGCCAGGTGGTCAACGGCGATGCGGTGATTGCTGAAGTGCAGGCCGCGGGCACGGACGCCACAACGAGCACGGCGACAGTCAGCATCGGTGGCGTCAGTGCCGATTTTTCAGCGACCACGGCCGCCGTCCCGGTCGCCGACACGGACCCGGACGCCTTCGCGTTTGCGCCGACCGTCGATGCAGTTCCCGGTAGCACTCAGATCAGCCCACTGACCCCGGTCAGCGGCATCAATACCGCTACCGTGATTTCGATTTCCGGCGGTCGCTACAGCGTCAACGGCAGCGGCTTCACAGCGTCTGTCGGCAGCGTCGTCAACGGCGACAGCGTTACGTCGGAACTGATCGCCAGCGACCAGTTCGCCACCAGTACGGAAGCCGTGCTGACCATCGGCAGCGTCAGTGCTCCCTATCGCGTCACGACGCGGGCGGCGGACACCACGCCGGACGCCTTCGCGTTTGCCCCGGTCGTCGACGCGGTTCCGGGCAGCGTCGTCACCAGCGCGGCAGTGACGATCAGCGGCATCGACGTGCCGGTGCCGATCACTGTCGTCGGCGGGCAGTACAGCATCGGAGGCACGGCCTTCACCGACAGTGCCGGCGAAGTTCGCAATGGCGATTCGATTCAGGTGCGTGCGCTTGCATCAGCCGCGTACGCCATGACGACATCGGCAAGCTTGAGCATCGGCGGCGTCAGTGCGACCTTCAACGTCACCACCGTGACGGCCGACATCACGCCAGATGTCTTCAGCTTCAAGGACAACCCGGCCGCCTTCCCGCTGCTCGCCACGGTCAGCGAGCCGGTCACGGTCAGCGGTATCACGGCACCGATCACGGCCTCGGTCAGCGGTGGCGAGTACAGCGTCAACGGCGCGCCGTTCCTGACCATGCCCGGACCGGTCAGCAATGGCGACAAGGTTCGTCTGCTGGTGATTCCTGGCGCCAATCGGGGTGATGTCGCCACGGCGAGCCTGAGTCTCGGTGGCGTCAGCGGAACGTTTACTGTGACCGCCGACGCTCCGGCCGATGACTTCCCGGACATCTTCGAGTTCCGCGATACCACCGGCCCCCGAAGCTCGACAGTCCGCAGCGAAACGATCGTGATGCGCGGCATCAATGTGGCAACGCCGATTTCGATCAGCGGTGGCACCTACAGCATCAATGGCGGGGCCTTCACCAGCGCAAAAGCGACCGTGCGCGGTGGGGATCTAGTGAGCCTGCAGGTCAGCAGCGGCAGCGGTTTCGGCGTCCAGTATCCGGTGACCCTGACGGTCGGCAGCTCGAAGGCCGTCTGGTCGATGCGGACCGAGAGCGATCCGTCCAAGCTGCAATCCTTCGCCTTGGTCAACGCTTCGATGTTTGCTGGCGGCGCCGTGGTGCCCGGAAGTGTCCAGACGACCGTGCCGATCACCGTCTACAACCCGCCATCGGCGACGGCGATCAGCGTCACCGGCGGCAGCTACAGCATCAACGGCGGGGCTTTCACGTCGGCGGCAGGCACAGTGGTCAGCGGTGACCAGGTGATCGTGCAGTTTTCGGCATCGACGAGCTTTGCCACTCAGACGTCGGTGACGCTGCGCATCGGCTCGTTCAGTTCGACGCTCTCCGTGACTTCGACCGTCGATCCGGTGGCGGCCACCCCCACCTCCGAGACCGATTGCAGCAGCTATATCTATCGGGACCAATTGCCGGTGCCGTTGCGAGTGTTCGTCTGCAAGCCATCCGGATGGCGGACAACGGATCGCCGATCGGCGTTGGTCCACTGGTTCGGAGGCGGCTTCATTTTCGGCAACGCCGATAGTTCGGCAGGAGAAGCACGGTACTGGGCGAAGACTTACGGCATGGTCGGCGTCGCCCCGGATTACCGGGTCAACGATCGCTTTGGAACCTACTGCCAGGTCTCTGCCGACGATGGCCGTGCGGCGGTGCGATGGGTTCAGGATCATGCGGCCGAGTTGGGGCTCGATCCTGCTCGAGTCGTGGTCTCGGGTTCATCGGCAGGCGGCGGCGTTGCGTTCTTCGCAGCGATGCGCGACGCGCCGGTGAGTGGCAGCGCCGCGGACAATCCCTTGATGCGGCCTGCCGCGGTTGTGACCCGTGCTGGCGTTCCGGACATCACCACCGAATCCCATATTCAGTCCTATCGCAGCGCTGATCGCTTCTCGACTTACGGATCGATCATCTCCCCCAGCATCAATCTCGATGCCGATTTCCCGCCGGTGCTGATGGATCACGGTGACCAGGACACCACCGTTGCCCCCACGCCCAGCGTGCATTTCTGCTCAGCGCTGATCCGCCTCGGAAGGATTTGCGAGTTCAACAACAAGGCCGGTTTCGGTCACGATCTATCCAGCGGACCCAAGGGGCTCGACGAGATACATGAGGAAACACGGGTATTCCTGACCAAGCTCGGCCTGCTGCCGGCGCTGCGTCAGTAAGCCAAGCTCAGCCTTGCTGGCGTAAGCAAGGCTTTCCTCATCCCCGGCAGCGAGGTCGTTTCGCCTCGCTGCCGCGGGTCCGGGTGTTCCCCGGGCTATCCGGATCCGTCGTCGGCGAACCAGGCGCGAGCCGCTATACTCCGCCGATTCTTTTGCCGCCCGTCCCATGTCGCAGCCTGCCCGCCACGTTCCGCAAGCCCAGATTCGCAATTTCTCGATCATTGCCCACATCGACCACGGCAAATCGACCTTGGCCGATCGCATCATCCAGATCTGCGGCGGGCTCGAAGAACGCGAGATGCAGGCGCAGGTGCTCGACAACAACCCGATCGAGCGTGAGCGCGGCATCACCATCAAGGCGCAGGCCGTTTCGCTGAACTACAAGGCGAAGGATGGGCTGACCTACCAGCTGAACTTCATCGACACGCCGGGCCATGTCGATTTCTCCTACGAAGTCAGCCGTTCGCTCGCCGCCTGCGAGGGTGCGCTGCTGGTGGTCGACGCGTCGCAGGGCGTCGAGGCGCAGAGCGTGGCCAATTGCTATACCGCGCTCGAGCAGAAGCTTGAAGTGATGCCGGTGCTGAACAAGATCGATCTCCAGAATGCCGAGCCGGAACGGGTCGCGCAGGAGATCGAGGACATCATCGGCATCGAAGCCACCGATGCGCTGCGCATTTCGGCGAAGACCGGCCTCGGCGTCAACGACGTGCTGGAGGCGCTGGTGCTGCGTCTGCCGCCGCCGCACGGCATCGTCGACGCGCCGCTGCAGGCGCTGATCGTCGACTCCTGGTTCGACAACTACCTCGGTGTCGTCTCGCTGGTCCGCGTCGTCAATGGCCGAATCCAGAAAGGCCAGAAGATCCGCGTGATCTCGACTGGCAAGGATTACGAAGTCGGCATGCTCGGTGTCCATTCACCGAAGCGGGTGCTGCGCGATTCGCTGGAGACCGGCGAAGTCGGCTTCATCGTCGCCGGCATCAAGGACATCTTCGGCGCGCCGGTCGGCGATACGCTGACCGAAGCCAGCCGCGCCTCGGTCGAGCAGCTGCCCGGTTTCCGTCAGGTGCAGCCGCGCGTGTTCGCTGGCATGTTCCCGATCGACGCCGAAGATTTCGAGGACTTTCGCGAGTCGCTGCAGAAGCTGCGCCTTAACGATTCGGCGCTGCAGTTCGAGCCCGAGAATTCCGGCGCGCTCGGCTTCGGCTTCCGCATCGGCTTCCTCGGCATGCTGCACATGGAGATCGTGCAGGAGCGCCTGGAGCGCGAGTACAACCTGGATCTGATCACCACCGCGCCGAGTGTCGTCTACGAGATCGAAACCGCGACCGGCGAAGTCAAGAAAATCGACAACCCGAGCGATCTGCCCGAGGCCGGCGCTTACAAGGACGTCCGCGAGCCGATCATCCTGTGCCGCATGTTGATGCCGCAGATCTATGTCGGCGGCGTCATGCAGCTGTGCATGGACAAGCGCGGCGTGCAGAAGAATCTGCGCTATCACGGCAACCAGGTGCAGCTCGAAGTGGAGATGCCACTGGCCGAAGTGGTGCTCGATTTCTTCGATCGACTGAAGTCGGTCAGCCGTGGTTTCGCCAGCTTCGAATACGAGTTCGTGCGCTTCCAGACCGCACCGCTGGTCAAGCTCGACGTCCTGGTCAACGGCGACAAGATCGATGCCCTGGCGACCATCGTCCATCGCAACGACGCCGAAGCGCGCGGCCGCGATCTCTGTGACCGCATGAAGGACGTCATCCATCGGCAGATGTTCGATGTCGCCATCCAGGCGGCGATCGGCGCCAAGATCATTTCCCGTTCGACGGTCAAGGCGCTGACCAAGAACGTGCTCGCCAAGTGCTACGGCGGCGACATCAGCCGCAAGAAGAAGCTCCTGGAGAAGCAGAAGAAGGGCAAGAAGCGCATGAAGCAGGTCGGCTCGGTGGAGATTCCGCAGGAAGCCTTCCTTGCTGTGCTCGGCGTTGATCGCCGCAGCTGATCGTTCCTGCAAACGCTGCCACCGGCTGCTGTATCCAACCTCCTATCGTTCCTTTCGGGGCCTGTCCTCCATGAGCTTCACCGTGATGTTCAATCTGATCCTGACGGTGCTGACCGTTCTCACCGGCATCATCTGGGCCTGGGACAAGTTCAGCAGCGCGCCCAAGCGCGAAGAGAAAGCGCTGGCCACCGGCATCCCGCAGAAGCCGGGTGCGATCGTCGAATTCTTCGGCGGCCTGTTCCCGGTGATCGCCGCGGTATTTGTGGTCCGCTCGTTCATCTACGAGCCGTTCCGGATTCCCTCCGGTTCGATGATCCCGACCCTGCACATCGGCGATTTCATCCTGGTCAACAAGTTCAGCTACGGCCTGCGTTGCCCGGTGGGCAGCTGCAAGATCGTCGACTTCGGCGGCCCGTCGCGTGGCGATGTCGTGGTGTTCATCTATCCGGCCAACAACAGCCGTGATCCGAACAGCGGCAACGATTTCATCAAGCGCCTGATCGGCATGCCCGGCGACCAGGTGAAATACGCCAACAAGCGTCTGACCGTGAACGGCATCGAAGCGCCGCTGCACGAGGCCAAGACCCAGGACGATGCGCGAGTCGGCGAAGTGCGCGCTCACGAAACCTTTGGCAGCATCGAGCACGACATCCTGATTCGCCCGGATCGCATCGCCGATCCGTTCAGCTGCCCGTTTGTACAGCCCAACGCCGACGACTTCACGTTCACCGTGCCGGCGGGTCAATATTTCATGATGGGTGACAATCGCGATGGCTCCAACGATAGCCGCTGCTGGGGCACGGTGCCGGAAGCGAACCTCAAGGGCCGCGCCGATCTGATCTGGATGAGCTGGGATCACGAGCGCACCCGGCCGGTGTTGTCGCGTATCGGCACAGTGATCCACTGAGCGGTTGATCGGGCAGGCAAGAAACGGAGGGCCGGACATGAATCTGCGCAAGGCGCAACTCGGGCTGACGCTGTGGAGCGGCCTCTATCTGTTCGGCAGTCTCGCCTTCATCGCCCTCTGCGCGATCAAGATCGGCCCGCTGTACCTGAACGAATTCCAGATCAATCGCGCGGTGCGCGATGTGGCCGCACAGGCTTCGGTGGTCGGCAGCGAGGTCGATGTCACGGCCGTGCGCTCGTCGCTGCAGCGGCGCTGGGATATCGACTACCTGCGTCAGCTCGAACCACGCGACATCAAGGTGATCCGCACCACCGGCGGCCTGTTCCTGAGCTACGACTACGACGCCGAAGTGTCGCTGTTCGCGAACATCACCATCGTTGCTCGCTTCAAGGACGACATTCCCCTGCGCGCGGTGCCGGGCGGTTGAGCGCTAAAAATATCGAGCAGATTGGCCGGGTTCGCCTGTGCGCCGCACTCGGCTATCAGTTCCAAGATGCCGCGCTGCTGCAGCGCGCGCTGACCCATCGCAGCTTCGGCGTTGACCACAACGAACGCCTGGAATTTCTCGGTGATGCGCTGCTGAACTTCGCGATCGCTGCGGAAATCTATCGCTTGCGCCCGAAAGCACCGGAAGGCGATCTATCGCGGCTGCGCGCCAGCATCGTCCGCGAGGAAACTCTGGCCTCGGCGGCGCGGCGGCTGCCGTTGCCGGATGTCATCCGGCTGGGCAGCGGTGAGTTGCGCAGCGGCGGCTTCCGTCGTGATTCGACCCTGGCCGATGTGTTTGAAGCGCTGATCGGCGCGGTCTATCTCGATGGCGGCGTCGAGCCGGCGCATGCCCTGTGCCTCAAGCTGCTGGCACCGGAGCTCGAAGCCTTGCCGGAAGCCGGCTCGCTGAAGGATTACAAGACGCGTCTGCAGGAAGTGCTGCAGGCGGAATCCCGGCCTCTGCCGGAGTACACCGTACTCAGCGAAGATGGCCCGGCGCATCGCCGCAACTTCGCGGTACGTTGCCTGTTGCCGGACAGCGGGCAGATCATGGAAGCAGAAGCACACTCTCGGCGCATTGCCGAACAACGGGCGGCCAGCATGATGCTGGACGCGATCACCTCAAGAGAAAGCAAAAATGCGTAGTGGAATCGTGGCCATCGTCGGCCGGCCGAATGTCGGCAAATCCAGTTTGTTGAATGCCCTGGTCGGCCAGAAAGTGTCGATCACCGCACCGAAGCCGCAGACCACGCGCCATCGCATCCAGGGCGTGCTGCACGGCGACAACGCGCAGATCGTGTTTGTCGACACGCCAGGCATGCACCGCGCTGCGAAAAAGGCGCTGAACAAGGCGATGAACGACGCCGCCAGCAACAGCCTGCACGACGTCGATCTGGCTTTGTTCGTCATCGAGGCTGGCCGCTGGACCGACGAAGATGAAGCCGTGCTCGAACGCCTGAAATCAGTCAAATCGCCGGTGGCGCTGGTGATCAACAAGGTCGACAAGTTCAGCGACAAGAACGATCTGCTGCCCCTGATGGAAAAGCTGGCGCCGCTGCGTGAATGGGCCTTCGTGATGCCGCTGTCGGCGCTCAAGGGCGCCAACGTCAACGTGCTCGCCAAGCAACTGATGGAGCGGATGCCGGAAGGCCCGCCGCTGTATCCGGAAGGCCAGGTCGTCGGCCACGATCTCAGCTTCACGATCTCCGAGATGGTCCGCGAAAAGCTGATGCGCTCGCTGGCTCAGGAACTGCCGTACGCGCTGACCGTCGAGACCGAAGCGGTCGAACGTGAAGGCGGCCTGCTGAAAGCCTCGGCGATCATCTGGGTCGAGCGCGATGGCCAGAAGAAGATCGTCATCGGCGAGGATGGCGCGATGCTGAAGCGAGTCGGCACCGCCGCTCGCCGCGAGCTCGAGGAAATGACCGGCAGCAAGGTCTTCCTGAAGCTCTGGGTGCGGGTCAAGGAAGGCTGGACCGACGATCCGAAGGCGCTCAGCCGCTTCGGCTACGAAGGCGGCTAGCGTTCAGCCCGGGCCGAGCACGACCGTGTCCAGCGCCCGCATCGAACTGCAACCGGCCTGGCTGCTGTCGCAGAAGCCCTATCGCGAAACCAGCGAACTGCTGGAAGTGCTGACCCCGCAGCACGGCCGGGTCGGCCTGGTGGCTCGTGGCCTGCGCGGGCCACGCGCGAAGCAGCGGGGTGTGGTCAGCCTGTTCCGGCCGCTGCTGCTGTCCTGGCTGGACAAGGGCGAACTCGGCACGGTCACCGCGGTCGAGGCCGGCGGGCCGGAAGTTCAGCTGGTCGGCGAGCGTCTGTTCCATGGCTGGTATCTGAACGAACTGCTGCTGAAGCTGCTGATCCGCCACGATCCGCACCCTGGCTTGTGGGACGACTACACCCTTGCCCTGGCCGGTCTGGGCGGCGATGCGGTCGAGGCGGAAGCAGCGCTCCGGGTCTTCGAGAAGCGCTTGCTGGAACTGCTCGGCTACGGCTTGCCGCTCGAGGACACGATCGATCCCGAGGCTCATTTCCGGTTTCGGGCCGGCAGCGGCTTCCTGCAATGCGAAAGCGAAGCGGACGGCGCGCTGGCTGGCAGCAGCCTGCTTGCACTGCACCGCGAGTCGTTGTCCACTCATGCAGAGCTAGACGATGCGCGCCGGCTGATGCGAGCCGCACTGGAGCCGCACGTACCGCGAGCTTCGTTGCGGACACCGGGACTGCTTCGGCAGCTGAGAGCCTTGCGCACGGAAGCCTGATATCGCGCCGCCACTACCGTCTGTAGTCGTTTACTGACAGCAGCGCCGCAGGCGTTCCATCATTTCGGTAAATTCACGTTCCTTCGACAAACGAGGCTGAAAATGTTCCAAACCCCGCTGGCTGAAAAGCGCTGCAAGTCGTCTGGTGCCGAAAATTCGATCTACCGCCGTTCTGCGATGGCTCTGGCGGTGGCGGCCGTCGGGTTGTTGGCTTCGGTTGCCAGCCAGGCTGACTTTCTGTCGCCAATTCCGGCGTACGGCAACAATGGCACTGCGGTCTTTTCGATCGGTGCGGGATTCACGCTGCGCGATAACGAGCCTGGCGGCATTGTCGCGGCGGCTGTCGCCGACAGCGACGGCAGGCTTTACGTGCTTTATCGGGCGGTGCCTTCGACGGACAGTGCCAGCCATCTGTATCTGGTTCGTCTCGGCAGCACCGGCGCTCTCGATGGCAGCTTCGTCCGGCTGGATTTCGGCCTCAGCGCGTTGTTCGACGATAACGTTGCGCTCGGTCTTGACCAGCTTCGCCAGCGATTCTACTTCGTGACCTTGCCCTCGACCCCGCAGGCCGACTTCATCACCGTTTCGGCGCGCAGCTTCGATGGCACGCTTGATCCGGCGTTCAATAGCGGTGCCGATCTGGTCATCAACTCCAGCCGGATCGTCGACAATCGTTACAGCCTCGCGGCGACCGTCGATCAGGTCTCCGGACGGCTGTTGTTGTCTGGCGCCTTCGTCGTCGGCACCGTTGCAGACGACTCCTTGAGCAATCTCGAAGCAGTGACCTACGCAGTGACGCCGGCCGGTGCGCTCGATAGCGGATTCAGCAGCAGCGGCCTGCGCATCGAAAGCCCGACGACATCGTCGGGCATCACCTCGACGATAGGCTTCGGAGTGGCCTCGTCCGGCACGACAGGCCGGGTACTGAATTTCGGTAGCGGCCGCGTGTCGTCGTCAAACTTCGTCGGCACCGTCTTCAGCGACAACGCTGATGGCACCGACGACACGACGTTCGGCAGCGGTGGCTTGGGCATCATCGACATCCCGGCAACGACTACTCCGGGAGAAGGTCAGGCGAATCTGACCCAGTTGCTGTTCGGCCGCATCCTGCCCAGCGGTGTGACCCAGCTGATCGGGGTCAACGGCGTGCTTCAACTGTCCAACCGGACCTATGTCACCGGCACGACGTCGGTGACGGGTGTGCAGTTGACGCCGGCTGGCGTGCCGGATACCCGGTTCAAGAGCACCGGAATCTTTACCACGCCGTTCGCGATCGGCCGGGCTCCGCCGACGGTGCTGTTTGCCAATGGCAGCTTCGCCTCGGTGTTCAAGTCCGGCGCCACCGACATTTCGGTACTCGCTGTTGAAGGCTTCAGTGTCTTTGCCGAGGACGGCACTACCGGCGGTACTACTACCGGCGGCACCACGACGGGCGGATCGACGACCGGCGGTACCACGACCGGTGGCACGACGACGGGCGGCACCACCACCGGCGGTACCACGACCGGCGGCACGACCACTGGCGGCACCACGACGGGTGGGACCACAACCGGCGGCACCACCAGCTCGGGCGGCGGCGGTTCGTTCGGCCTGTTTGGCGTCTTCGGTTTGATGATCGGCGCGCTGCTGCGTCGTCGTCGCGGCTTCGGCGCGGTGCGCCGCGCCTGATGGTCGATTGACCCTGCATTCGGCATCGCGTCTGCCACATTCCGGCAGACGTGATGCCGCTATGCTCGAGGCCGCAACAATCTGACCGGCTTTCTTTCGTGACTTCCTTCTCCGAACTCCTGCAACAGGGTTCTAGCAATCTCTGGCTGTTCATCCCCAGCGCCCTGCTGCTCGGCGCGCTGCACGGCCTGGAGCCGGGCCATTCGAAGACGATGATGGCAGCGTTCATCATCGCCATCCGCGGCACGGTGATGCAGGCGGTGTTGCTCGGCGTATCGGCTGCGGCTTCGCACACGCTGGTGGTCTGGGTGGTTGCGCTGGTCGGCCTGCATTACGGTGCGCAGATCGATGGCGAGCGCACCGAAGCCTGGTTTCAGCTGGCCTCCGGTGCGCTGATCGTCACCATCGCCGTCTGGATGCTATTGCGCATGCATGGTCAGCAACAGGAGGCGGCGAAGGTTCATGGCCATCACCATCACGGTGACGACCATGGTCACGGTCACCATCATGACCACGCCGATGACCACAGTGACGATCACGAGGATGCTCATGCTCGGGCCCACGCCGCCGACATCGAGCAGCGCTTCGGCGACCGCCGGCCGAGCACCAGCCAGATCGTCGCTTTCGGTCTGACCGGCGGCCTGGTGCCTTGCCCGGCCTCGATCACCGTGTTGCTGCTATGCCTGCAATTGAAGAAGTACAGCTTGGGCCTCACGCTCGTCCTTGGCTTCAGCATCGGCCTGGCGCTGGTGATGGTGCTGAGCGGCGTGCTCGCTGCGCTCAGCCTGCGGGCCGCAAGCAATCGCTGGGGCGGCTTCAGTGGCTTCGGGGTCTGGGCGCGCCGCGCGCCGTATCTGTCGAGTGCCCTGATCATCGTCATCGGCCTGATCAGCATCCAGCTCGGCTGGGATGGCTTGCAGACTTCATAGAGCGTTACAAAAGAAGGGCGCCGGAGCGCCCTTTAATGTCACGTCCTGCCAAAAAAACCGTACTGCTTTTCTTGCGCCGCCGTGACGGAAGCTTGGGGTTTGCCGTCGTGGCTTTTGAACTGCGCATCGTTTGGATGCAACGAGCGGCCAATCGGTTGCAGCGCCTGGCAGGAAGTTGCCGGCGCCGCGAGGTCGATGCCGGCCTCGAAGCTTTAACGCTGTCTAGCCGGACCTCCGTCGCCACGTCTCTTGCACGCGTCGATGAAAGAATTTTCGCAACTGCCAAGACCTTGATTGCACGGCACTTGTCCATCGTGGCGACGGCGCTGCGCCTACAATGCGCAACTCCTTTCCAGCCTTCCATCTCCCTCCTGCCATGCGTCCCCTGCGTCTAGGTGTCAACGTCGATCACATCGCCACCGTCCGCCAGGCCCGCGGCACGGCGTATCCGGATCCGGTCGCGGGCGCGCTGCTGGCTGCGGCGAATGGCGCCGACAGCATCACGATTCATCTGCGCGAGGATCGCCGCCACATCCAGGACCATGACCTGGCGCGGCTGACGCCGGTCTGTCCGGTGCCGATCAATCTGGAGATGGCGGTGACCTCGGCGATGGTCGATATCGGTGTGGCGGCCAAGCCTAAGTACGTCTGCCTGGTGCCGGAACGGCGCGAGGAGCGCACCACCGAAGGCGGGCTCGATGTCGCCGGCAATCTGCCCGTGGTAAGCGAAGCCTGCGAACGCCTTGCGGCTGCGGGCTGTATCGTCGCGCTATTCATTGCGGCTGATCCGATTCAACTCGCAGCGGCAAAGGCCAGCGGCGCACCGCAGCTGGAAATCCACACGGGCCATTACGCCGATACCACGGGTGCCGAACAGGCTGCCGAACTGGCGCGCATTGCCGCGTTCGCGCGTGATGCCGAAGCGATGGGCTTCGAAGTCCACGCTGGTCATGGCCTCAATGTCGACAACGTTGGGCCGATTGCGGCGATTCCGGAAATCGTCGAACTGAACATCGGCCACGCGATCATTGCCCGCAGCCTGTTCATCGGCCTGCCGGCAGCGATTGCCGAGATTCGCGCGGCGATGGCGGCGGCTCGCCCGACGGCTTGAGCGCACGCACTTGATCCACGGCATCGGCACCGATCTTCTGCGCATCGAGCGTTGCGAAGAGCTGTACGCGCGCCAGGGCGAACGGGCGCTGAGCAAGCTGCTGATGCCGGAAGAACGCGCGGCCGTGCCCCAAGCGAAAAGCATCGGCTACGCGATTGCCCGCGCGTTCGCTGCGAAGGAGGCATTCGTCAAGGCGCTCGGCACCGGCTTTCACGGCGTCAGCTATCAGGATGTCGGCGCGCTGCGCGAGGCGAAGCAGCGGCCGCGGCTGATCTTCAGCGCTGCCATGCAGGCGAGGCTCGAAGCGCTCGGTATCGTTCAGGCTCACCTGTCGTTCACAGACGAAGCGGGGATGATCATCGCCTTCGTCGTCCTCGAATGCGGCGACGGTTCGCCTGCGTCCCGTAAAATGCCGGGATGAAACCGATCACGCTCCCCGACACCATCGGCAACACGCCGCTGGTGCAAATCACCCGTCTGCCCGGCATCGGCAACAACCGCCTGTTCCTGAAGCTGGAAGGCAATAATCCGGCCGGCTCGGTCAAGGATCGCCCGGCGTATTCGATGATCCGTCGCGCCGAAGAACGTGGCGAGATCAAACCCGGCGACACCTTGATCGAAGCGACTTCCGGCAATACCGGCATCGCGCTGGCGATGGCGGCAGCGATGCGTGGCTTCCGCATGGTGCTGATCATGCCGGCGCATCTTTCGGTGGAGCGCCGCGCGGTGATGAAGGCCTTCGGCGCCGAGCTGATCCTGGTCTCCAAGGAAGAGGGCATGGAAGGCGCGCGCGATCTCGCGGAAGCCATGGAAAAGGACGGCAAGGGCAAGGTGCTGAACCAGTTCGGCAACCCGGACAATCCGCGCGCTCACTACGAAGGCACGGCGCCGGAAATCTGGACGGCGCTCGACGGCGAGCTGACCCACTTCGTCGCGACGATGGGCACCACAGGCACGATCATGGGCTGCTCGCGTTACCTGAAGGAACAGAGTCCGGCAGTGCAGGTCGTTGGCGTGCAGCCGGATGGCGAGTCATCGATCCCCGGCATCCGCAAATGGCCCGAGGCTTATCTGCCGACGATCTTTGATCGCAGCCGAGTCGATCGCGTGGTCGAAGTGTCAACGCAGCAGGCCGAGGACACGATGCGCGATCTGGCGAAGATCGAAGGCGTGTTCTGCGGTCCGTCCTCGGGTGGCTCGGTATGGACGGCCTTGCAGCTCTGCAAGGAACTCGATGGCGCGACGATCGCCGCGATCATCTGCGATCGTGGTGATCGCTATATCTCGACCGGTGTCTTCCCCGAGTGAGCCGCCCAGAGTGAGCCGTACCAAACGGAAGCCGCCGCCGGATACCGAGTTCAGCGCCGAGGTCACCGATCTCGATCACGATGGCCGTGGCGTCGCCCGCATCAACGGCAAGGTCACTTTCATCTTTGGCGCGCTGCCCGGCGAAACGGTGCGCTACAAGCTGCTGCGCGTCACCCGCGCGCTGGATGAAGCGGAAGTCACGGCGATCGATGTCGCCTCACCCGATCGAGTCACGCCGGGCTGCGCGCACTTCGGCCTGTGCGGCGGTTGCTCGCTGCAGCATCTGGCGCCAGCGGCGCAGATCGCCTTCAAGCAGCAGGCGATGCTCGAAGCGCTGCGCCGCATTGGTGGCGTGGTGCCGGAAACCATCGCCGATGCGGTGACCGGCCCGGTCTGGACCTATCGCCGTCGCGCGCGCATGGGCGTGAAGCTGGTGCCGAAGAAGGGCGGGGTGCTGATCGGCTTCCGCGAGCGCGATGCCAATGCCCTGGCGGTGCTGAACCGCTGCGAAGTGGTCGATCCCCGGCTGGGCCTGAAGCTGCGCCTGCTCGGCGCGCTGTTTGATGGCTTGAGCATCGCCGGTCAGATTCCGCAGATCGAGGTCTCGGCTGCCGCGCATGTCGCGGTGACCATCCGCGTGCTGGCGCTGCCCAGCGACGACGATCGCGCCAAGCTGCTGGCCTTCGCCGCCGAGCACGATTACGACTTCTATCTGCAGAGCGGCGGCCCGGACACCCTGGCGCCGCTGAGCACGGCGCGGCCGCTGGACTACTCGCCGGATGGCAGCGCGCTGCGCCTGGCCTTTCAGCCGGCCGATTTCATCCAGATCAATTCCGATGTCAGCCAGCGCATGGTCGTGCAGGCGCTGGACTGGCTCGGCGTCGAACCGGGCAACGAGGTGCTGGAACTGTTCGCCGGGCTTGGCAACTTCACCTTGCCGCTGGCGGCACGCGGCGCCAGGGTCACGGCGGTGGAGGGTGAGACCGGGCTGGTCGCCAGAGGCCGCGCCAATCTGCAGGCCAATGGCTATGACGGCCGCTTCCTGAAGGCCGATCTGTTCAAGCCGGATCCGAAAGCCGAATGGCTGAAACATCGCTACGATCTGGCGCTGATCGATCCGCCACGCTCCGGCGCCAAGGAAATCCTGCCGATGCTGGCGGCGACCAAGGCGCGGCGCATCGTCTATGTGTCCTGTCATCCGGGCACTCTGGCGCGCGATGCCGGCGAACTGGTCAACACCTACGGCTACCGCCTGACGCGAGCCGGCGTGCTGGACATGTTTCCACATACGACGCATGTCGAGTCGATGGCGCTGTTCGAACGCTGAGCTGCGTGTCGCGCCCGCGCGCTCGGCCCGGCGATCGAAGAATTCCTATCTCAATGAGCACCCGTCAGCATGGCAATTGAAATCGAACGCAAGTTTCTGGTGGTTGGCGATGACTGGCGCGCGCAGGCCACGCGCCGGGTGCCGATGCGGCAGGGCTATCTGACCGAAGACAACGGCAAGAGCTCGATCCGGGTGCGCCTGCAAGGCATCGAAGCGCGGCTGAACATCAAGGCGGCGGTCGTCGGCCGCGCTCGCGCCGAGTACGACTACCCGGTGCCGGTCCACGATGCCCACGAGATTCTCGACACGCTGTGCGTCGGCCTGGTCGACAAGGTTCGTCATTACATCGACGTGGTGAGCCCGGATGGCGGCGCGCTGACCTGGGAGATCGACGAATTCGCCGGCGCCAATGTCGGCCTGGTGGTCGCAGAAATCGAACTGCGTCACAACGACCAGCGCTTCGAGACGCCCGCCTGGCTGGGCGCCGAAGTCACCGAGGATCGCCGCTATTACAATCACAGCCTCGCGCTGCATCCGTGGCGCGACTGGCCCGAGAACGAAGTTGCCCACGCGCCAGGGAATTAGCCTGCCGATCCGTCTGCGTCGATCGCTCCGCCGTTCCGCGTCCCACCGCTGCAGCAACCACCGCGAGTCCGCATGCCCTCTGGTTTAATCATGGGACCGATCATGGCCGACGTCGCCGGTCTGAGCCTGACTGCCGAAGACCGCGAGGTGCTTGCGCATCCGCTGGTCGGCGGCGTGATCCTGTTCGCCCGCAACTACTCGGATCCCGAGCAACTGCGTGCGCTGTGCAACGACCTGCTGGCGATCAAGACGCCACGGCTGCTGATCGCCGTCGACCACGAAGGCGGCCGGGTGCAGCGCTTCCGGGTCGGCTTCACGCGTATTCCGGCGATGGGCACCCTGGCGCGGCTGCACGAGGAATCGCCGCCGCGCGCGCTCGAAGAAGCTCGGCTGTACGGCGAAACCATCGGTCGCGAACTGGCTTCTTACGGGATCGACCTGTGCTTCGCGCCGGTGCTCGATCGCGACTGCGGCATATCGACGATCATCGGCGATCGCGCCTTCTCGTCCGATCCGCTGCAGATCATCACCTTCGCGCGCGCCTTCCGTGCCGGCCTCAATGCCGCCGGCCTGAGCGCCACCGGCAAGCACTTCCCCGGCCATGGCGCGGTGGCGGCGGATTCGCATCTGGAACTGCCGGTCGATCGCCGTTCGTTCGCCGACATCGAGCAGCGCGATCTGGTGCCATTCCGCGCACTGATCGACGACGGCATCGAATCGCTGATGCTCGCCCACGTGCGCTACAGCGCTTACGACGACCTCCCGGCCTCGTTCTCGCGCAAGTGGATTCGCACCCTGCTGCGTGGTGACTACAAGTACAACGGCGCGGTGTTCTGCGATGACCTGTGCATGCAGGGCGCCGTGGTCATCGGCGACATCGTGCAGCGTGCCAGCGTCGCCTTGCACGCCGGCTGCGACATGCTGCCGGTCTGCAACGATCGAACGATGGTCACGAAACTGCTCGAAGCTCTGCCGGTCAAGGAGCGTCGCCTGTCCAGCGCCCGGCTCAAGGCGCTCTACCGCAAACCTCCGCAAACCATCAGGGCCATCACCGCATGAGTCTCACCGCCGACCAAGCCCGCCAGGCCCTCGCCGAAGCCGATTGCCTGTACGACGCAGCCGCGGTCAACGCGGCCTATGACCGGCTCGCCGCCGAGATCACTGCCGAGTACGCCGACAAGAGCCCGCTGATCCTCTGCGTGATGATCGGCGGCTTGGTGCCGACCGCCGAAATCCTGCGCCGCCTGTCGTTCCCGTTCCAGCTCGACTACCTGCACGCCACCCGCTATCGCGGTTCGACCACCGGCGGCGGCTTGATCTGGAAGCGCCAGCCACCGGCGATCCTCGACGGCCGCCACGTGCTGGTGATCGACGACATCCTCGACGAAGGCCACACGCTGGTCGCGATCCGCAAGGCGCTGGAAGGCTTCGCGCCGCTGAGCCTGAAAGTCGCCGTGCTCGCCGAAAAGCTGCACGACCGCCGCGCCGCCGGCGCCCACGCCGAGTTCATCGGCTTCAGCGTCATCGACCGCTACGTGTTCGGTTGCGGCATGGACTACCAGGAATACTGGCGCCAGCTGCCGGCGATCTATGCGCTCAAAGACGCCTGATCGCAGCGCCACAGGCTTCATCTCTTACTGATCTCACCTCCCATGTCGACGTCCAGCCCGCAAATCCCGAACGCCAAGGTCGCCGTCATCGGCGGCACCGGCATGAACCAGTGGCCAGGCCTGGCGATCATCGAATCGGTGGTCGTCGAAACGCCTTACGGCGCGCCATCGGCGCCGCTGGTGAAAGGCCGGATTGCCGGCGTCGAGGCGATCTTCCTGGCTCGCCATGGCGAGGGCCACAAGATTCCACCGCATGCGATCAACTACCGCGCCAATCTCTGGGCGCTGAAGGCCGCGGGTGTGCAGAACGTCATCGCGATCGCTGCGGTCGGCTCGATCGCCGAATGGTTCGCGCCCGGCGATGTCACCGTGCCAGACGATGTCATCGACTACAGCTGGGGCCGCGAGCACAGCTATTCCGATGGCAGCATTGGCAGCGAGCTCAAGCACGTCGAATTCGAGCATCCGTACGCGCCAGTCTTGCGCAAGAGCTTGCTCGATGCCGCCCAAGCGGCAGCAGTCGCCGCCCATGACGGCGGCACGATGGCGGTGACCCAGGGCCCGCGCCTGGAATCGCCGGCCGAAATCCGCAGACTGAAGCAGGATGGCTGCGCGATGGTCGGCATGACCGGCATGCCGGAAGCCGGCCTCGCTGCCGAACTCGGCCTGGCCTATGCCTGCCTCGCGGTCAGCGTCAACTGGGCGCCGGGCATCGGCAGCGGCGACATTCACGGCCAGATCGAACTCTGGGTCGCCACCAGCATGGCCAAGGTGAGGGCGATTCTCGAGCGGGCGCTGCCGGTGTTGGCGAGTTGAAGCCTTTTCGCAATGTTGCGTGGTCTCAAGTATTGCCCTGGACTGTCGCTACAGCTAAGTAGCTCAGTTGCTCTCGGCGTTTAGTGGCTGTCCTGTTGGGTGCCAGGGGAATTGCCTCGTGGCGCTCAGATCCACGGGCGCCGAATTGGTGCATTCCGGCGCTGCATCACTGCCGCCGGGGTAATTCGCAGTTAAAGGCCAGATTTTTGTGGGGTAAATAGGCCAATCAGACAATGCGAGCGTGCATAAGTCCCAGCATTACGATCAGCAGGAGTGAAGATGCCGCTTGTGTCATCTGCGGTGCTCCTTTCTGACGTGCCCCCAGATGAGCGCCGCAATCATGTTTAGAAAAAATTTCCTTGTTCGTCTCGTTGCTGTTTCGATTCTTGCGCTCGGAGCCGTTCCTGGCTTGGCGGCCGCGCAGACGATACCAAGCGTCAGCATCGACGACGTGAGCGTCGTGGAAGGCAACAGTGGGACGGTGGTGGCGCGTTTCACGTTGCGGCTTTCTGCGCCCTCGACCCAAGCAGTCTCTGTGCGCATCGCGTCGGCAGACGGCTCAGCGACGGCAGGTAGCGATTACGTGGCCCGGTCTGGCACCAATACGTTTGCCCCTGGCGAGACCGTCAAGACGCAACCATTCACGATCAACGGCGACACCGATTTCGAAGCGGACGAAACCTTCTTCGTCAATCTAAGCAATCCGGTCGGCTTGACGATTGCCAAGGCGCAAGGCGTGGCAACGATTCTGAATGACGACGTCGCTGCGGACACGACGCCGGATCAGTTTGGCTTCGCGTCGGTAACGGATGTGGCGCTGGGCAGCGTGCAGACGAGTAATCCGATCACGGTGGCGGGGATCAACGCGGCGAGCCCGATCTCGGTTGTGGGCGGCAGCTACAGCGTCAACGGCGGCGCGTTTGTGACGACGTCGGGCACGGTGACGGTAGGCCAGACGGTTCGGGTGCAGCAGACCGCCTCGAATACGGCGGGCACGACGACGGTTGCGACGCTGACCATCGGTGGCGTCAGTGCGAATT